>JBEBWR010000235.1:0-5139 GCA_040392045.1 Chthoniobacter flavus
CCACCATCAACCCCCGGATGAAGCCCGAGTCACAGGAGAAGGTGCTTGTGACCCAGGCGAAAAACTACATCCGAAATACCGGCGTCAAAATCGGCTGACTCTGAGCCTCGGATACGCCACGCGCCGGGATGCCAACCGTCCCGGCGCACCAAAAAGTGAAATGGAGAAATCATCATGAGCTCACAACTTCAAGAAAGTGAATCGGCACCGGAAGAAACAACCGATATTTCGTTGATTCAAAAAAAGTCTCCTCCCAAAAATAATTACACCCTAAAGGAAGCTGCGCTTTATCTTAACGTCTCCACGCGAACAGTGGAACGCTTGATCAAACGAAGGCTTATCCGCAAGAATAAAGCCTTGCGGAAAGTCCTAATCCCGCGATTCGAATTGGATTCGTTTTTGCAGAAAACTCTTTGATCCTACTGGAGTTTCGCCAGTTGCCGTTTTTCAAAATCCTTCTGATCGGCGCCAAAAACTTCCGTGTAGGTGTCCATGATCAATTTCCCGCCATCCTGATGGCCCTGCCATTTGGCGATCGTTTTCACGTCCACTCCAGCCCGGTACGCTTCCAGAATGAACATCTGCCGCAGGTTGCGTTGGGTGAAAAGAGGGAATCCCAATCGGACGCAGGCGTTGGTTAATGACTTGCGGGCGCTATCGATCACAAACACGCGTTTGGTATCGTCGAATTTACCGCCATTCTGCTCAGCATGGTTGACCGCTTCCTCCTTCATCCGTTCAAGAAGCGGACGGAGTTTCGGGTAAATGGGCACTTGGAAATATTTCCCAGTCTTCACGCGCATCATGCTCATTTCTCCACAGGAACCAGCGGAGAAATCGATATCCTTCCAGCGCATCGCCGCGGCTTCTGCCTGTCCAAAGCCAGCCCTACCTTCGAACTCCAGAAAATCGGCTGAATCGATCGCCTTGCGATTGTTTTTGATCGAGCGGACGCTCGCCAAAATCTTCTCGAATTGCTCGACCGTTGGAATCTCAGGAGGAGGGCGATGAATCGCCCGATATTTGAGACTTGAGAGGGTATAGAGGTTCTGTGCGGTCATCGAATCGCTTTTGGCTAATTCGAAAACCTGACGCAAAAAGAGGCACAGGCGATTGAAGGTGCTGGCACTGTATTCACGCTTGGTCGTCAGAGCACTCGCAAACGCCTTTAATTCACTCGGCTTGACCGATGAAACCCGGCGTTCGCAATCGAAGTGCGCCCGAAAAGATTTCAGGAATCCATTTTCTGTGTTTTTAGTGGCGTCCTTGCAATTGCTCCGGGTTGCCATAAATGCCTGAAGCAGTTCTTCGAGCGTGCTGCGGGCAATGGTGGGATTGACGCGGCGAACCTCAGAAAGCCAGTCGGTCAGTTTTCGATCAGCAGTTTGCCGATCTGCCGTTTCAAGGCAATGGAGCTGAGCGCGGCCATTCACCTTTTTCCAGCCATAATACATCTCGCTCTTTGGATGGCGATAAAGATTCGGGGCAACGCGAACGAGCTGAGCCCATGTGCCCTTCTTTTTAGGGGGAGGGGAAGTGGTAGAGGTGTCTTTGGCCTCCGGTTCAGCCTTGCCGCGGCTTTTTTCGATTGCGAGGCGGGGTGATGCCGGAAGAGTTCCCATCGACATGGAGTTCGAGACCGTTCTTGTCCATGCCCTATACCATAGGGTTTACCAAACGGGTTTACCACCTGATTTCGGGGCTCTCTGTATTTTGCTTGTAAGCCTTTGGCTTTCAGAGAGTTAAGGGAGTGGGCAGTGAGGGATTTGAACCCCCGACCAATTCGGTGTAAACGAACCGCTCTACCACTGAGCTAACTGCCCTTGTTCCTTCCTGCTTCGCCCGGAGCCGGGCGGAGGGTGAGTAGAGTTATCGGCTATCGCTCCCGGGAGCAAGGAAATTTATCGCGGATTTATCGCGAGATGTCGAGCTGGCTCAGGACGCGGAAGCCGTGGCTGCGGAGGACGGCGGTGGCGCAGTCGTTGTCCTCGACGTGCAGCGCGAGGGAGGTGTTGCCGTTCGGGCGGGAGAGGAGGCCGTAGATGCCGTGGATGTTGACTTCGGCCATGAGCAGCGCGGTGAGCATTTTGGAAAGCTCGGTGGCTCCTTCGCGCATTTCCACGACGACGATTTCCGAAAAGGAAAAGGGGATGCCGTGGATGTTGAAGAGGTCGTGTACCTGCTCGGGGTCGCTGGCGACGATGCGGACGATGGCGGAGTCGGCGGAGTCCTGAACGTTGATGGCGAGGACGTGCACGCTATGATCGTGCAGGACGCGGATGACTTCGGAAAGCGCGCCAACCTTGTTCGGCAGGAAGATGGAGAACTGCCGTACGCGGGGGCTGGAGAGTTTTTCGGTGGTGGGAAGTGAGTCCATGGTCATATTTCGCTCGGGATCGGATGTGAGGAACGGCGTGGGGGCCGGCGTCGTCGGGATTTACTTGTAACTGTAGAGGAGGCAGAAGTCGGCTGCCTTGGTTCCTGTGATGCGGACGTAGTAGGGCCCGCTGACGCTGGGGGAGAATCCGGCCGCCGCCCGTGCCCCGTCCTGATAGGGCTCGTAGGTGACCGGTTTGCCGTCCTCTCCGTAGAGGGAAACAGAGAGGCGCTCGGCCTCGGGGGAGGCCGCTGCCACGAACCAGTATTGGTTCCCGGCATAGAGGTTGACTTGTACGACGGTGGCTTTGTCGGGGCTCAGCGTGCCCCAGAGGTGGCCGTCGCGGAGGATGAATTCGTCGTTGGAAAAGGCTCCGGCGACTTCGAGCGCTTCGGAGCGGGTGCGGATCTGCGCGTCGGTGGGGGCTTCGTTCGCATTCGCGGGGAGGCCGCAGGCGAGGGCCATGACGGCGGTGAGAACGGCGGAGAGGGTGGTGCGGCGGTTCATCGTTAATCCTCTTTCTTGGAGATTTCGGTGACGAGCCCTTCGGCGAGATCTTTCAGCTCGGTGACGGCTTCGGGGGAGGGGGCGGCGCCCTCAGGGAAGGCGACGAGGCTCTCCATTTTCGCGAGCCGTTTGTCCACGCTCCGGACGAGCTTGTCGGACTGGATGCGCTCGGGTAGCTCGGCGAGCTTGCCGCGCATGTAGGCGATGATGCCGGGCTGGCGTAGCAGGCGGGCGCTCGGCTCGGTGTAGTTCTCGGCGATGAAGCTGCTGAGGATGGCGGTGCCGCGAATCCATGCGCCGACGGTGACGAGGGTGACGAGGTCGTTGTCGCGCTGCTCCTGAAGGGCAAGCTTTACTTCGTTCTGCGTGGCTCCGAGCTCTTCCTGGAGGGCGGTCCACTGGTTGTTGTCGGCGAAGTCGATGATGCTGTTGCCCCGGGCGATGACGTTTTCGCTGACGGCGAGGCTTTTGGCGAGGGTGATGATGTCTTTGCCGGTGTTCTTGATCTGCTGGCTGTCTTTGGCCTGTAGGGCGATGTAGCCGTCGGCGATGAGGCCGCCGATGTTCAGTGCGATCTGGGCGCGGCTGGTGAAGGTGGTCGGGATGGGGGCGCGGTAGCGGCTCTGCCAGTTGGGCTGCGCTTCTTTACCGAGCGCGGCCATCAGCTCGCCGGGCGAGGGGATGGTGATGGCGTCGGTTTTGAGGGAGGAGGCAAGCTCTTCGGCGCTTAGCGGCTCGCCGGCTTTGGTGGCGGTGGTGGAGGGGGCTTCCCTGGTGTCGTCGGACTTGGCTGCCTCCGGGTCTTTGGCCGGGGAGGGAAGGGGGATGGCTTCGTTGGATTCGACGACTTCGACGTTCTCCGCGCGGGAGGCGCTCTTCCCGGCGTCGGCCAGAAGGTGCGCCGGGAGAGGGAAGAGGGCTGCGAAGGTGAGGGTGGTGATCAGGGTGCGCATGAAATGCGGGGGCAAGCGGTGAAAAGGTTTACGACTCGAGAAGCTCTGCCAGTCGCGCTTCCGCCCGGGCGCGCATCTCTTCTGCGGTGGCCCGGAGTTTGCGCTCTTCCATCAGCGCTTTCTCCAACTGCCGGATTCGGTCCTGAAGGTGTTCACGGACGGTTCCGCGCTGGAATTTCGGGTGGACGTGCTCTTCGGGCAGTTCTACGGCGAGGGCAGGGTAGTCGCGCAGGGCGCGGGATTCGCCGGTTTTGCAGTTGGTGACGATGGTGTCCATCGTGATTTCCCCACAGGCGAGAAATTCCCGTACGGCTCCGACGGTGGTGGGGCCATAGTAGGTTTCGGGGCCGACTTGAAGGAGGAAATCCATCTCCAGCTCGGGGATCATCGGGGCTTTGACCCAGGTCTCGCTATCGGAGGAGACTTTGTCGAGCGGCGAGATGGAGGCTTCAGCCGCCCACAGACAGAGCTGCTCCAGGGTGACCGGACCGAAAAGTTCACCGTCAATGTGCTTGGAGAGGTACCACTTGGCGTTGTTCATGATGAGGGAGGGGGGATAAGGTGGAGGTCGGTGGTTTTTCTGCGGCTTTTCAGGGCTGAGCGGGCGTGGCCTCGGGCGTAGGGGTGGCCGGGGCGGCGGGAACGGCAGAAGGCGGGATATGGAGTTCCTGCCCGATCTGCAATTTCCGTTCATCAGTAATTTTATTGAATTTCAGGATTTCTGCAACGCTTGTGCCGTGGGCGCGGGCGATCCGGGTGAGGTTATCCCCGGCTTTGATTTCGTAGACGATGCTTCCTTCGGGCGGCGGCTCGACGGTGGGCTCGGGCTTTGCCTCTGCGGCGGGAGTTGCCGGAGCGGTCGGGCCGACGGGGATGGCGCGGGGAATGGCTTCGCTCTGGGAAGGGCCTCCCTCGACCTGTACCTGCGGGGCGCGGGGAATGCCGCGCATGGCCTGCTGCGCGGCACGGGCGGAGCGTGCGGCGTGAGCGCTCTGGAGGGAGGCGATCCCTTCGACCTCGCGGGAGACGGTGGCGATCTGGTCAAACAGGGCTTGCAGCCGGGCGTCGGATTTTGCCTGCTTTTCGACCAGTTCCCTGATCTGGGTTTCCTGCGCGGCGACCTGCGCATCCCGCTTGCCGAGGGTTTCTTCGAGCTGGGTGATCCGGTTGTTCTGCGTGTTGATGCGTTCGTTCAGGCGCTTGATGCGGTGATTGGCGATCTGAAGAGGGGTGGGGCGGAGCTGGTGCTTGCCGGGGGTGGGGAGGTCGTGTGGATCGAAGCCGTCGAGATGGGTGTCGGCG
>JBEBWR010000236.1:0-5120 GCA_040392045.1 Chthoniobacter flavus
ACAGCGCGGAGAAGCAGCTGGTGAAGGCGCTTCCCAAGATGGCGAAGGCGGCTTCAAATCAGCAGCTTGCCGATGGCATTTCGGAGCACCTCGCACAGACGGAGGAGCATGTGGAGCGACTGGAGCAGATTCTGGCGCATCACGATCAGAGCACTCGCGGCCCTGTCTGTAAGGCGATGGAGGGCCTGATTGAGGAGGGCAAGGAGATGATCGAGTGTGACGCGGAGCCGGAAGTTCGCGATGCGGGGCTGATCGCGGCGGCGCAGCGCGTGGAGCATTACGAGATTTCGGGCTACGGTACGGCTCGTACTTTCGCGGAGCTGATCGGCGATACACAGGGCGCCAAGATTCTCCAGCAGACGCTCGATGAGGAGGCGGAGACGGACGAAAAGCTGACGAAGATCGCCCAGAAATCCGTAAACACCGCCGCCGCCCACTAACCCAGCCAGCGTGCCGCTGGACTTTCTTCGCGCTGCCGCGCGGGGTCGCTGGGGCGACCTGTTCGGAGCGAGGGCGCCAAGGTTCGTATTTAATATTGGTTTTGCCTCGGCATCAAGGGACTGATGCCGGGGCTTTTTTCCGTCCGGGATTCCGCCCGCGTACGAAGAATGGGATATGCCTGCTAAATCCAAGAAACAACAGATGGCTGCGGGGGCCGCTCTCTCGGCGAAACGTGGCGAACGTACCAAGTCGTCTTTGAAGGGGCCATCGAAGCAGATGGAGAAGTCGATGTCGGAGAAGCAGCTCAAGGAGCTGGCGAAGACGGAGCGGAAGAAGCTCCCTGCGAAGAAGACGGCGAAGCATTAGCTCCGATGACGGTTCTCCTCCTGATCGATGTGATCAATGATTTCGATTTCCCCGAGAGCGGGGGGCTGCTGAAATCTGCCCTCCCGGCGGCGCGGCGGATCGCCCGGCTGAAGGCGCGTGCCCGGGATGCCCGGGTGCCGACGATCTATGTGAATGATAATTTCGGGCGATGGCGCTCGGACTTCCGGCAGCAGGTGCGCCATTGCCTCGCCGAGCCGTCGAAGGGGCGGGAGATTGTCTCGATGCTCCGCCCGGATGAGGAGGATTACTTTGTGCTCAAGCCGAAGCACTCGGGCTTTTACTCGACGTCGCTCGATATTCTGCTCCGGCAGCTTGGGGCGAAGCGGCTGGTGATCACGGGGTTCTCGACGGAGATATGCGTGATCTATACCGCGAATGATGCCTATATGCGGGATTTTGAGATTTCGGTGCCGGGCGACTGCGTGGCGGCGGAGTCGGAGGAGGCGAGCCGACGCGCGCTGCTTCAGATGAAGCGGTTCCTGAAGGCCGATATCCGAAGCAGCCGGGCTGTTCGCTTTTCGCGGGCGAAGGGATGATCCTACAACTGCATCCGGCCGCCGGTGGCTCCGAAGATCTCGCCGGTGACGTAGCTGGCTTCGTCGCTGGCGAGGAAGACGAAGAGGGGGGCGAGTTCGGCGGGCTGGGCGGGGCGGCCGAAGAGGGTGTTGCTCCCGAAGGTTTTGACTTTTTCTTTGGAGACGGTGGAGGGGATGAGCGGTGTCCAGACGGGGCCGGGGGCGACGGCGTTGACCCGTACGCCCCGCTTGATGGCGATGGAGGCGAGCGATAGGGTGAAGCTGGCGACGGCGGCCTTGGTGGCGGCGTAGGAGAGGAGTTCGGAGCCGGGGTCGAAGGACTGGATGGAGGCGGTGTTGATGATGGAGCCGCCTTCCTGCATCTGCGGCAGCAGGGCTTTGCAGAGGCGGAAGGGGGCGAAGACGTTGACCCGGAATGCTTCCTCGAATTCGTCGTCAGGGATTTCGCTCAGGTCGTCGTAGCTCCGCTGGTAGGCGGCGTTGTTGATGAGGATGTCGACGCCGCCGAATGCGGAGGTGACTTTCTGCACGATCCGCAGGCAGGTGGCTTTTCGCCCGATGTCGCCGCGCAACAGGAGGCAGCGGCGTCCTTCGGCTTCGACCTGCTTGTGCGTTTCCTGAGCGTCGGCATCCTCGGAGAGGTAGGAGATGGCGATGTCGGCGCCTTCCCGGGCGAAAGCGATGGCGATGGCGCGCCCGATGCCGCTGTCGCCGCCGGTGAGCAGGACGCGGCGGCCGGAGAGCCGCTGGTGGCCTTTGTACGAGGTTTCGCCGTGGTCGGGGACGGGGTTCATGCGTCCCTCCCGACCGGGCGGGGGCTGCATGGGGGTGTGAAACGGCGGCTTCTGGCGGGCGGCTTTGGCGGCTTTTGGAGATTTGGCTTTGAGCATGGCGAATGGGTGGATTTCCTGTTGCTCATCGCACGCGGACGCGGCTCCGGTTCTCTTCGCCAAAAAATCCGGCGGCCACCGCTTCCCATTCGCGCGGTTTTGTCTATCATACGCGATCCACTCATGAGCACTTCCAGCGCGTTTACTGCCCTTTCCGACCTTGCCGGACGACTCACCGGCGCTCTTCATCACGATGCCGTCATGCGGGCGTTGTACGCTACGGATGCCTCCGAGTATCAGGAATTGCCGCTGGCGGTGGCGCTGCCGGAGTGCGACGCGGATCTTCGCGAGCTGATTCTCTTTGCCAATAAGTACGGGGTCGGGCTGATCCCGCGTACGGCGGGGACTTCGCTGGCGGGTCAGGTGGTAGGCTCGGGGGTGGTGGTGGATTTGGGGCGGCGGATGAATCACATTATCTCGTTTGACCCGGCGACGCGCCGCGCGCGGGTGCAGCCGGGGATTATCCGCAATGAGCTGAACCGCTTTCTGAAGCCGCACGGCCTTTTCTTTGCTCCGGAGACGTCGACGGCGAGCCGGGCGATGATCGGCGGCATGGTGGGGAACAACTCCTGCGGGGCGAACTCGATCGTCTATGGCTCGACGCGCGATCACCTGATCTCGGCCCGGGGCTTTCTGGCGGATGGATCGGAGGCGACGTTCGGCCCGCTGACGGAGGAGGAGTTTTACGCGAAATGTGAGGGCCCGGATTCGCTGGAGACGCGGATTTACCGCTTTGTCCGCGACCTGCTGGGGGATGGGAATAATCGTCAGCTGATTATCGACAATTTCCCGAAAGCGACGGTGACTCGCCGGAATACGGGCTACGCGCTGGATTGCCTGATGCAGAACCGCGTGTTTGATCCGGCGTCGGATCGTCCATTTAATCTCTGTCAGCTGATCGCGGGTTCGGAGGGGACGCTCTTTCTGGGGGCGGAGTTTGAGCTGAATTGCGAGCCGCTTCCGCCCGATGGGGGGCTGATGTGCGCGCATTTTGACTCGATTCAGGATTCACTGAAGGCGACGCTGATTGCGATGCGCCATAAGCCGTTTGGCTGCGAGCTGATCGACCGCCACGTACTCGACTGTACGAAGGAGAACATTGAGCACGCGAAGAACCGCTTTTTCGTTCAGGGCGATCCGGCGGCGGTGCTGGTGGTGGAGATCCGCCATCGCGATCCGGAGTATATCAAGGCGGAGATGCGGGTGCTGGAGGAGGAGCTTCGGGCTGCCGGGCTGGGCTATGCGTTCCCGGTGCTCTGGGGTAAGGATGGAGAGAAGGTATGGGAGCTGCGACGCGCCGGGCAGGGGCTGATCAATAATGTGAAGGGCAGCGCGAAGCCGCGCGAGATTGTGGAGGATACGGCGGTGGCGGTGGAGGATCTGCCGGCGTATATCGCGGAGTTCGATGCGCTGATGAACAAGTACGAGGTGAAGAGCATCTACTACGCGCATGCGGGCGCGGGGGAGCTGCACACGCGGCCGCTCTTTGATCTCAAGACGGAGGAGGGGCTGAAGAAGTTTCGCGGGATTGCGACGGATGTGGCGGCGCTGGTGAAGAAGTATCGCGGATCGCTCTCGGGCGAGCATGGCGACGGGCGGCTGCGCGGGGAGTTCATCGAGTTCATGGTGGGGCCGGAGTGCTTCGCGATGATGCGGCGGGTGAAGGAGCTCTTTGATCCGAAGAATCTTTTCAACCCGGGGAAGATCATCGATACGCCGCCGATGGATACGACGCTGCGGCACACGCCGGGGCAGAAGGAGCGGCACTATGAGACGCTCTTTGATTTCTCGGGTTCGGACGGGATCGTGGGCGCGACGGAGCGCTGCACGGGCGTGGGCGAATGCCGCAAGCTCCAGCTCTCGGGCGGGACGATGTGCCCGAGCTACATGGCAACGCGCAATGAAAAGGACTCGACGCGGGGACGCGCCAATATGCTCCGGCATGTGCTCACGAATCCGCGCGAGGTGAAGAACCCCTGGGACAGCCCGGAGGTGAAGGAGGTGATGGACCTCTGCCTGTCGTGCAAGGGGTGCAAGGCGGAGTGTCCTTCGAGCGTGGATGTGGCGCGGCTCAAAGCGGAGTGGCAGCAGCACTACTATGATGTTCACGGCGTGCCGCTTCGCTCGCGGCTGATCGCGAATTTCAACTTCATGATGCGCTTTGCCTCGCTGGCTCCGTCGCTCTACAACTTCATGGTGACGAACCCGGTGACGTCGGGGATCATCAAGAAGCTGAGCGGGTTTGCCCAGGAGCGGAGCCTGCCAGAGCTGCATCCGACGACGCTCGCGGCATGGCACTCGGCGCATGCGAACCGCTCGGGCGCGCCGTTCACGAAAGGGCGCGTGTATCTCTTCTGCGACGAGTTTACGAATTACAACGATACGCCGATCGGGATCAAGGCGGTGGAGCTGCTCAACCGGCTCGGGTATGAGGTGATTATTCCCCGCCATTGCGAAAGCGGGCGGGCGCATTTCTCCAAGGGCCTGATCCGGGAGGCGCGCGATTTCGCGATTTACAACGTGGAGCAGCTTGCCCCGATCATCAAGGAGCGCACGCCGCTGATCGGTCTGGAGCCGTCGGCGATTCTCTCCTTCCGCGATGAGTACCCGGACCTTGTTCCCGCCGATTTGCAGGGCGCGGCGCGGGGTCTTGCCCGGCATAGCTTGCTGATTGAGGAGTTTATCGCCCGGGAGATTGACGCGGGGCGGATCACTGCCGACGCCTTCCAGTCGGTGGAGCGGACGATCAAGCTACATGGGCATTGCCATCAGAAGTCGCTCTCCTCCACTGCGCCGACGGTTCGCATGCTCCAACTGCCGCGGGGGCACAAGGTGGAGGTGATCCCTTCGGGCTGCTGCGGGATGG
>JBEBWR010000237.1:0-5116 GCA_040392045.1 Chthoniobacter flavus
ACGATCCGCTTCGCCGTGCAGAGCAACGGGGAATGGTACCTCTCCGAGCACGCGCTGACGACCGGTCAGAAGCTCGCCGTGGCCCTCGGTACGCTAACGCTCTCCGATCTCAGCAACAGCCTTTGGGCGCAGTGGGAGGTACAGGATTCGCCGACTTCGCTGCTCAACGCCGCGCCGACGGAATACGACATCCAGGGCAGCGCGCTGGCGGACATCACCGCCGTCGGTTTTTACTTCGCCGGCAGCTACAGCTTGTCGAACTCGGTGATGTTCGGCTTCGAAGAATTTTCGGTAACGGTCATTCCCGAGCCGTCCACCGCGATGATGCTTGGCGGGACTTCGCTGCTGCTTGTCGGCGGAATGGCGGCGAAGCGGCGATATCGAAACCGCTAAGCCGTATCCCCTCGCAAATGTCTTCGTCCTCTCCATCGTCGCATGCGCGTCGTCCCACGCTTCAGGCCGTCGCGCGGCTGGCGCAGGTCAGCCGTTCCACGGCAAGCCTGATCCTGAACGGGCGCGCCGCCGAGCTGCGCATCCCGACGGCGACCTGCCGGAAGGTACGGGAGGCGGCGGGCGCTCTCGGCTACGAGGCGAATTATTTCGCCCGGGGGCTGCGGGGGAAGGGGACGCAGACCATTGCCTGTATCTGGGATTTCAGCGGGCCGCTGCGCGAGGACAATCTTGTCCGGGGCATGACCGAGCGGGCGCTGGGGCAGGGTTACATCGCCCACTTTTTCTCGCCGCATGGCCGGGACGAAGAGGGGCTGCTCTGGCTGCTGGAGGAGCTGGCGCATCGGCAGATGGAGGGAGTGATCCTGCGCTCCACTGCGGCGCTCATGCACCGCCCGGAAACGATCCGCGCTCTGGAGCGGTTCAATGCCGCCGTTGTTGTCGGGTGCGATTGGCTGCCGCGGACCCGCGACGCGGTGGCCCACAGCTCGCGCTCCGCGCTGGAGGCGGCGACGGCACATCTCCGCGCAGGCGGGCGGCGGGCGCTGGGGCTCATCGGGATTCCCGCGCAGACCGAGGCCGTGGCGCGGGAGGTCTGGGAGCGGGCAGGATGCTCCGTGCCTTTGTCCGCTCCGCTCGCGGCGGCGGGAGATCCCGTCCGGCAGGTACGCCGATGGCTGACGGAGACGCTGCGGGCCACTCCGCTCGACGCACTGATCTGTCATTCCGATGTGGACGCCTTTATCGCCATCAACGAGCTGCGACGCCTCGGGAGGGGCGTGCCGGAGGAGGTGGCGGTGATCGGCTTTGATAACAGCCCGGCGGCGGCCTGTTTCTTCCCCCCGCTGGCCGGGATCGCCCAGCGGCAGGAGGCTGTGGCCGATGCGGCGGTATCGCTGCTGCTCTCCCGGCTGGAGGATCGGGAGCAGCCGGCTCGGAGCGTTTGCGTGGAGATGGAGTTTCTCCCCCGCGCCTCTGCGGATAGCGTTGCGCCGCGCCTGCTCAAGGGCGATCTGTCATCCGTGCACTCCTCTGTTACAAACGCGATATGAAAATGAAGCATTCTTCCCCTCATGGTTTTTCCCTGCTGGAGCTTTGCGTGGCGATGGCGCTGATGGTCGTCATCGCGCTGTTGAGCTTCTCCGCCTTTCGGAGCACCCGGGAGCGCTCGAACGCGATGAAATGCGTGGGCAATCTCCGGCAGTGGGGGACGGTGATCCAGCTCTACGCAGCCGAACATCGCGGCTATCTTCCGATGAATCAGACTCCGCGGGACTCCGGCGGGACCAAGCTTTTCTTCGAAGACCTCGCTCCCTACGGCAACTACCGCTACCCGCTCGGGGACTCGGCGAACAACCGTATCCTCTTCCGGCAGACGATCCTCGCCTGCCCCTCGGAAGAGACGCTCGGCAAGAGCATCCCCTTCTGCTACGCGCTGAATATCGACCTCGACTTCAAAGTACAGGGGGCCGCCGCGCAGGTCCGCCAACAGACGTTGACCAACGCTGCCACCTACGTCCTGATGTCGGACTCGTATAGCACCTCCACGTTCTACACCCATACGCGGGCCAAGTTCGAGGGGTACTCCCGCTGCAACCGGCGGCACAACGGTATCCCCAATTTCCTCTACGCCGACGGCCACGTCGCCCCGTTCCAGCAGGAGATGAAAGGGTGGGGCGACGCCGGGGGAAACACGGAGCAAAACCGTCTTCGCTGGTTTGCCAGCGGGATTAATCCTACGAGGCGTTAAATAAGCGTTATCGCAGAAACGCGCATCGCGGCTTGCAGAGTGGTTTATTTGTCACTTAATATCGCGGGCTTACCACTCATGCTATGAATCTCGCCGAGCTCCAGCGTATCTACGATCAACCCTTTTTTGACCTCATCCAGCAGGCGCGCAACGTCTATCTGGCGCATTGGAAGGGCGACGAGATCCAGCTATGCACCCTGCTCTCCATCAAGACGGGCGGCTGCTCGGAGGACTGCTCCTACTGCGCCCAGAGCGCCCGGTACACCACGGGCGTGCAGCG
Organism: Chthoniobacter flavus; assembly: GCA_040392045.1. Taxonomy (GTDB): domain Bacteria; phylum Verrucomicrobiota; class Verrucomicrobiia; order Chthoniobacterales; family Chthoniobacteraceae; genus DATMFV01. The sequence continues at coordinate 2,481 of JBEBWR010000237.1, forward strand.
CGAGAAGCTGATGCCGAAGGAGCAGATCATCGAGAAAGCGCAGGCCGCCAAGGAGAGCGGCTCCACCCGCTTCTGTATGGGCGCCGCGTGGAAGGGGGTACGCGATGGCGATCCGCGCTTTGAGCAGGTGCTCGACACGATCCGCGACGTCAGCAAGCTCGGCATGGAAGTCTGCGTGACGCTTGGCCAGCTCTCCGACGCGGAAGCCGAGAAGCTCCGCGAAGCAGGGGTGACCGCCTACAATCACAACATCGACACCTCCCCGGAGTACTACCCCGAGATCGTCTCCACGCACACCTTTCAGGATCGCCTCGATACGATCAGCGCCGTTCAGAAGAGCGGCATGTCGGTCTGCTGCGGCGGCATCATCGGCATGGGCGAGACCGAGACCGACCGGCTGAAGATGCTCGAAGTGCTGACGAACTTCAACCCCGTCCCCGAGAGCGTGCCGATCAACTGCCTCATGGCCATGCCGGGGACGCCGCTGGAGGAGCAGCAGCCGGTGGATGTCTTCCAGCTCGTCCGCCTGATCGCCACGACGCGCATCGCCCTGCCGAAGTCCAAGGTTCGTCTCAGCGCGGGGCGCACCCGGCTCACCCGTGAAGCGCAGGCTCTCTGCTTCTTCGCCGGGGCGAACTCGATCTTCTACGGCGACAAGCTGCTGACCGCTGCGAATCCTGAGAAGAACGCGGACCGCGACCTGCTCCGCGAACTCAATCTCGCCCCGCAGAGCCCTTACACCGAGATGGCCTGTCTCTCCTGACGTCCGGAGGCGACTTTTCTCTATGTCGACTTCGACCGGCTTTTCCCTTCACGATCTCGTTCTCTCCCTTCAGCAGGGCCGCGAGCTTTCCGCCGACGAGATCGCCGTGGCTGTGGGCGCGCTGCTCGACGAAGCGTGCGACCCCGCGCTCAAGGCGGATTTTCTCCGCGCGCTGACGCGCAAGGGGGAGACGGTGGACGAGATCGCCGCCTTTGTGGAGCCGCTGCTGGCGCGCGCGCTTCAGCCTGCGATTGACCCGGCCACGCTCCCCGGCCCGATGATCGATGTCTGTGGCACGGGGGGCGACCGGCTTGATCTCTTCAACGTTTCCACCACCAGCATGTTCATCCTCGCCGCCGGAGGCGCTGCGGTAATCAAGCATGGGAACCGGAGCATCAGCTCGCGATGCGGCGGTGCCGACGTGCTGGAGGAGCTGGGAGTGCGGATCGATTTTTCGCCCGAGGCGCTGCGCGAGCAGGCGGCCCGGTATGGATTCGGCTTTGTCTTTGCCGCCCATTATCATCCGGCGTTCAAGGTGCTCGGCCCGATACGCAAAACGCTGGCGGCGGAGGGGTGCCCAACGGTGTTCAACCTTCTCGGTCCGCTGCTCAACCCCGCGCGCCCGACCCATCAGCTGGTCGGGATTTTTTCGAAAGCCGCTCTGCCGAAGTACGCCGCCGTACTGCAAAAGCTCGGACGGAAACGGGCGTGGGCGATCCACGGACGCGCCGGAACGGACCCGGACGCCAGCGGGATGGACGAAGTCTCCACGCTCGGGCCGACGGAGGTGCGCGTCGTTACGCCCGAGAGCATTGAGGAGCGACAGATTTCTCTGGAGCGCCTCCGCGAATTGCAGATTTCTCCGGCGACGCTGGCGGATCTGCGCGGCGGCTCCAAGGAGGAGAATGCCCGTATCCTGCTCGGCATTCTCGACGGCAGCGAGCGCGGCCCCCGCCGCGAACTGGCGCTGCTTAATGCGGCGGCGGCTTTTGTCGTCGTCGGCAAAGCGGCGGACCTCGCGGGAGGCTTTGCTTACGCCGCCGAGCAGATCGACTCCGGCGCGGCGCTGGCGCGGCTATCCGCGCTGCGTCAAAGTTCCTAGGTTCCCTGGTCCCTAAGGCGGCGTCATCACGGCGATCCCCAGCGGCTCCAGTCGAAGTCGTTCCCCAGAGCGCCACTCCGCGCGGGAGAGCGCCTCGGGCGTTGCGGGGAAATCCGGAGTCAGCTCCACCGGCTCCTCCCCGGCGTTAAACCAGATGGCGAAGAGAAGGTATCCGTTTTCGTACCTTCGGAGGGAGTGAATGCCTTCCGGTAACGCACCCGGCGCTACGGCTTCGACCGTTCCTTCGCCGGTGAAGCTCAGTCGGCAGGCGACCTCGTAGAGGCGCTCGTTTTTCTCAATCGTGCGGGGGGCGATCTCCAGCGGGCAGCAGATCTGCTCGCTGAGCAGGCTGCCGGGGTTGGCCGCCATATCGCGCTCGCGGTAGAGCTTCAGCCGGACGTTGCGCTCCGGCGGGCGATAGAGGCTCCAGACCCCGCCTGTGAGGAGATCGAGATGGAGCGCGCCGTCGATCTCCAGCCGGGGCGCGTTGAAGGCGTGCGTCTCCGGTGTTGGCTGCCCGAAGCGGCTGATGAAGGCTTCGCCGTCCGCCGTGTAGCAGCGCGCGCCGCCGTTGAAGAGGTCGTTCGGGATCTGGAGGTGTATGCCCTTGATCGTCCGGACTTCCGCGCGGCGCAGCGCCGTGCAGCTTTGGAAAACGTACATCTCCTCGCCCCGGACGATGCAGGCGGTCCGCTGTCGGGCCAGCCGCGCGGGGAGCTGTCCTTCGGTGATCCAGCCGTCGGAGATATGGACCGTGCTCCCCGCCGTGGC
>JBEBWR010000238.1:0-5112 GCA_040392045.1 Chthoniobacter flavus
GCGTCGGAGGTGCAGTAGACACACTTTCCGGCGGCCTTGAGCTTCTGGAGACGGCGCGCAAGATCGGGAGCCACTTTGCCGGTATGCCACGCGTACTCTTCGTCGTACGCCGGATCAAGGAAGTCGGTCAGCTCGTGAACCTTCAGCCCAAGCTTTTTGGCGGCGGCGAGGAAGCCGTCGGTCCGTCCGTTCCAGCGCTTCTTGGCCAGCGGACGGGAGACGAGGGTGACGTCGCTGAAGCCCTGATCGACGAGGTGCTCGGCGATCAGACGCCCGCCGTGGGTGTCGTCAATGAGCAGGGAGTGAAACCCGTCGACCTTCTCCATCAGGGAGATGCAGGGGATCTTCGAGTCGAGCATCGTCTGCACTTCGCGACGGCTGAGGTTGCGGCCGAGCGTGATCAGCGCGTCCACGCGACGGGGCGGCTTGAGGAAGTTGGCCAGCTCTTCGTGGTCGTTCGCGTCAAAGTAGTAGAAGCCGAGCTGGTAGCCGGCGGTTTCCAGTTCGCGCTGGAGGGAGCGCAGGAGGGGCTTCCAGAGGGCGTTGAAGTAGCTGAAAGTACGGTTGATGTGGAAGCCGACGTTGAACGTCCGCTTGAGGATCAGTCCGCGCGCGGCGAGGTTCGGTTTGTAGCCCATCTCCTTGGCGAGCTGCTGGATGAGCTCTTCGGTCTCCTTGCTGATCCGGTCGTTTTCTTTCCGCTTGAACATCAGGGCCCGTGATACGGTCATGGCAGAGCATCCCGCCTTCCTGGCTATTTCGTAAATCGTTACCCGTTTTTCCGCTTTGAGTTTCATGATGTTCGTTTGATGTTAAAACAAGAGGTCTATTAACTTGATCGTTGAATGACTTAAAGGATTTTTTACCAGTCGATATCAACCCGCCGCTTTTGCTGGAAGCGGTCGGTGTAAAGAAGGTGCTTATTTCCGGCGCCGTACTCGTGGACCAGCTTGGTCACTTTGACGTCAAAGCAGCAATACTCCGCTATTTCGAGCACTTTGCCCTCGCGCCACCAGCGGATGGCGTCCAATCCGTCCCCGGTCTTGCCCACTCCCAGCGTGGCCGTGGCCACGGCGTCCAGCCCGAGCCGGTGGCCGAGCTTTTTCTCCAGCTCTACCATCAGGTCGAGTGTCGGGATCTGCGAAGGCAGGTCGAGAATGGTATACCCCATGAGCACTTCGTAGTCGAAATTGATGACGTTAAAGCCGACCACAAGGTCGGCTCTCATCAGTTCGTCCACCAGATCGTTTACCCGTTTCTCGGAATAAACATGATACGCTTCCGCCGCCGTGGAATAGGTCACGCCGACGGACATTCCCATATCGCGTTTGCGATCCCATCCCCCCGCGTCATTCGCGGTGCGCTGGGTTTCAAGATCGAAGTAGACGATATTTCGGGCCATGGGTTTAGTTGCAACGCCGAAAACTAGCGTTTCCGTTCGCGTGGGTAAATGAAAAGTGTCAGAAATTCGTATACCGCGCCCGTTGTAAAGCATTTTTGGGACCGAACACGCACTTTCTGCGGACTTCACGCCTGTTTTTCCGATCGCGCACGATGCTTCTTTTGTATGAGCACGCGTCTGGTGATCCTGCTTTTTCTGGCGTCGGTCCTTCTCTGCGTGGCGGCGCTGCCGCCGGTGCGTCCCCAAGCAGGCTCGCCGACGCCGCTCCCGCTATTGGTTCAGCCTACGCCGGTGCCCCGGGTTCCGCCGCCATCGGCCACGCCCGCGCCGATCATCTCCCCTGCCCCGGCGGTCACTCCGGGAACCTCGCCCCGCCCGCTGCCGACCGCGCCGATCCCCACGCCTCTGCCCACCGCCCCGCCGCCGCGCTTTACGCCCGCGCCCTCGCCGTCGTAAGCTCGCCTCTTCCCCATGATAGCGCTGACCTTTGCCCTTCCCAGCGAGAGCCTGTCGTTGCGCGAGCACTTCCGGCATACGGGAGAGACAGCGTACCCGCACGCCGTGCTCGGAAGCCTCGGGCTGCATGAATGCCTGCTCGTTCACACCGGGATCGGCGCGGCGCATACCCGTGAACGGCTTGCCCCCGTCCTCAACGATCCGGTGCTGCGGCCCACGCTGCTGATCAGCAGCGGCTACGCCGGGGCGCTTTCGCCGGAACTGCCCGCCGGCGTGCTTTTTCTCGCAAAGAATTTCTCCGCCCCCGAGTCGCTGCAGATCGCGCACGATCTTCTCACGGACCGGCAGATCCCCGTCCGCGCCGGGCGGCTCTACTCTTCCTCGCAGATGCTGGAGACCCCGGAAGAGAAGCAGGCGCTGGGAAAGCGCACCAAATGCGACGCTATTGATATGGAGACGGAGGCGATCGCGGCGCTTTGCGCGGAGCACGGGCTGCCGATGCTCTCGCTGCGGGCAATCTCGGATAATGCGGTCGACCCGGTCCCGGTTCCGTTTGAGGTCTGTATTGATCTGGCGACAGGGCGACCCCGGATCGCTTCCATCCTCTGGCACCTGCTGGGACACCCTTGGCGCATCCCCGGTTTTCTCCAATTTGCGAAAAAAGCAACGCAAAGCCGGGAGCTGCTCGGGCAGGGAATCGCGACGCTGTTGCCTCAGTTGCAGCCGCTTTGATGCGCTATAAATGATGTTATAAAGAGCGACAACCGATCATTTGTGAGACGGCCCGTATCGCAATAAAGATATTATTATAAGCCATTCTTCTCGTTAAAGAGAAATCGCATTTCTATATACGCATATCTGCCTGCATCGCAGATTTTGCCTTGCGTTGCGGCAATTCCGGCCCTACGAATTGCGCCGTGCTTCCACGAGTGTGGAAGTGCAAAAAACAAACGCATTCATTCATAAATAATCTATTGATATGCTGAAGACACTTCGTACCAAAACCAAAGCGGGCTTCACGCTCGTTGAAATCATGATTGTGGTGGCCATCATCGCGCTTCTCGCGTCGATTGCGGTCCCGAACTTCCTCCGCGCCCGTAAGCGCTCCCAGGCCACGCGCATCCTCGAAGATGCCCGTATCCTCGAAGCCGCTAAGGATCAGTGGGCCATTGAGACCAATCAGATCGGGAATGCCAACGTGACATACACTGATGTCCAGCCCTATCTTAAGGCAAATACCCCTCTGGCAACTGAAAACAAAGACGTGCTGGGTCAGCCATATGGCTTTACGACGGTTGATGCGCCCGTCACGATTAGCGCCACCTCCTACGACAGCTTCACGGCTGCTGGCGGGGCCACTGACGTCTTTAAAGACGCAGCAGAACAGACCGCGTTTTGGGGCGCCCACACGAAAACAGGCGGTGGCACTGGTGGCACCGACGGCACTGGAGAATAATCCCCCTTACATCGGATAACCCGATCTTTATTACAAACACCCGGCAGAAGATTCTGCCGGGTGTTTGTTTTCTCCTCCTCCAGCCTCCTTTCCCACCTCCCCAGCAAGCGCCTGCCTCTTTCGTCCTTTACGAAAGCCGTTTTTCAGCCGATGGTAGGGCCTCGCAGCAGCCATCCCCTCCTCTGTCTCTGCCATGTCACTTCCCGCTTCTCCGCCTCCCAAACCGCTCAATGCCGATGATTGCAACTGGGCGATGCTCGCTCATCTTAGCGCGCTGCTGATGCTGGTGATCCCGCTGGGACACGTTGTAGCTCCCTTTATCATCTGGAGGATCTACCGGGAAACCTCCCCTTTCATCGCCGATCAGGCTAAAGAATCGCTGAATGCCCAGATCAGCTACTCGCTCTACGGCCTCGCTGCCGGGGTTCTGGTCCTCCTGCTCATCGGCCTGCCCCTCCTCCTTCTCATCTGGGCGGGAAATATCATCCTCGTGATCATCGCCGCCTTCAAAGCCAGCAAAGGCGTCGCCTTCCGCTACCCCCTGATCATCCGCTTCGTCCAGTGAGTGACTTCGTCACTCCTGATCGCATGACCTGCGGGTCATGCTCGCGCCTGACGGCGGTGGGGCTGCCGCCCGCTGGTGGTTCGGGGGAGATTGGAGACAGGATGAACAGGATTTACAGGATGAGGGAGGGTGCCAAATAAAGCTTTTTACAGAGCGAGCCTGTCATCCTGTCCATCCTGTCCATCCTGTTCAAAAAAAACTCTCCGACAGCCCTTGCGACGGCGAAGAATGCGGCGCATAGTTTTGGGCACCTCGCCGCGGCTTCCCTCTCCCGCCTCTTTCGGGCCGGAGCGGCTGGTTTCAGAAAAACCCATCCGTATGAATCATCCGCCTCCTGTCCCGTATACCGTCGTTGTTTCGCATTGTCTTTTTCGCGCTGATCTTCAACTCTGCACCAAATGAGAAGCATGACCGGGTATGGCCGGGGCCAGAGCGGCACGAATGGGACGCAGTTCTTCGTGGAGCTTAACTCCGTGAACCGCAAGCAGAGCGACGTAAGCGTCACGCTGCCGCGCGAACTGATGGAGCTGGAGCCGCGCGTGCGCGATGTGGTCAACGCCGTCATCTCCCGCGGTCGGCTCAACGTCGTGGTCACCGCGCAGAGCCGCTCGGCGAACGCGCAGAAGATGGCTGTCGATAAAGAGCTCGCGCGCGTTTACTTCGAGGCGATGCGCGAGCTTCAGCAGGAGCTGGGCGCGGCGGGCGAAGTGAGCATCGATACGGTGCTGCGCGCGCCGGGCGTGCTACGGGTACCGGAGGAGCAGTTCACGGCGGAGGAAGCGTGGCCGCTGCTGGAGGAAGCGCTGCGGTGTGCTCTGGCGGATCTCGTCGCCATGCGCGAGCGCGAGGGGGAGAACCTCGTGCGGGACCTCGTCGCCCGGCTCGGCGCGGTGCGCGGCTGGGTGGAGGAGATCCGCGGGCATCAGCCGAATGTACTGACCCGCTATCGTCAGAATCTGGAGGAGCGCATCCGCAAGGCGGGGCTGGAGCTGGTGGTGGACGACGATCGGCTGGTGAAAGAGGTGGTCTTTTTCGCGGACAAATCGGACATCACCGAGGAGCTCACGCGGCTGGAGAGCCATTTCGGCCAGTTCGCGCATCATCTCCAGCGGAAGGAACCGATAGGGCGCACGCTCGATTTCATGACGCAGGAAATTTCCCGCGAGTTCAACACGCTTGGCGCAAAGGCAAACGACGTGAACATCTCGCAGCTCGTCGTCTCCTGCAAAGCGG
>JBEBWR010000239.1:0-5103 GCA_040392045.1 Chthoniobacter flavus
CATTACCTTTTTCTCCTCTCCTTTCTGGAGGACCGGAGCGGCCAATGGATCGACATTGCGACAACCCGCTCCATTCCCCAAAGCTCCGGTCTGTTCCGGAACATCCGTGAAGGCAATCCCCCCGTATGGACCCGATCCAAAGGCCAACCCGTTTTTCTCCTCGGCAACACCCGCTGAAGCCTCGCGGTTTCAGCCTCGTGGAGCTGCTGGTGGTCGTCGCTCTCGTAGCGGTGATCTCCGTGCTGGCGTTCCGGGTGATGAGCGGAGTCCGGAATACGCAGCTTGAAACCCGGTGCGTGAGCAATCTGCGCCAGCTCGGCACGGCGCTGACCGCCTATATTGCCGATCACAACGGCGGAGTGCCTCCAAGGAACCTCGGGCTGTATCGTGCGGATCAGAACCCTCCGGCAGCCCGCCCTCCGGCAACGCTGCGCGCCTGGCCCGGGCGGTTGCTGAACCTTGGATATCTTGAGAACCCCGAAGTGCTCTACTGCCCCGCCATGTTTCCGAAGAGCCTCAAGGAGGCACGCCGGGACCCCGCCGCCGGAAATGCCTGCGAGACCTATGGCATGCGGATCTGGGGGATTCCCGGTCGGGCATGGGATGGCCATCGCGAGGAACATAAACCGATCACCGCCGTGGATAAGCCGCAGGACTTCTTCATCATCGCGGACAGCCTCTGGACCTCGGCGGGGTGGGAGTGCCAGGGCTACAGCATCTCCCCGAGCGCCAAGGATCAGGTCGTGCACCTTCGCCATAACCGACGGGCGAATGCGCTCTTTCTGGATGGTCACGTCGAGGCAAAACCTGCGAGCTACTTTGAAAATCTGCATCACCCGGACCAGCAGGGTGCCTATAGCAATAATCGCCCTTTCTACACACTGGAATCCCTTCCGTCTCAGCCTTAATCGTTCATGAAAATCAGCTTTACCGCCGCTTCCATCGGCCTCCTCGTCGCCGTCTCCATGCTTTCTCCCGGAACCCTCCCGCTTACTGCCGCGGAAGCTTCCATGAGCCGGACCGCCGTTCTTCAGGCTCCGGGAAAAGGAACGGACGCCACGCAGCGCCTTCAAGCGGCGATAGCGGAAGCAGCGCGAAGAGGTGGCGGAAAGATCCACCTTTCCGCAGGAGATTTTGAGCTGACCGGAAGCCTGACGCTCCCTTCCAATACGGCGCTCGTCGGGGAAGGGCGGGGGATCACCCGCCTGATCGCTCCCAGCGGAGCGGACTTCAATGTCATTGAAATCGAAGGCGCAATCAATGTCGCCGTATCGGATCTCTCAGTGATGGAAGCCTCCTTCGAAGCACGGAAAACTACGGGGCGCGGTATCGTTATCAACAGCGGAGCCCGGGACATCCGGATCAACAATGTCGCCGTCACGGGCTTCTCCTCCTGCATCTCTCTGGGCCGCAATGAGGAGGGGAAGGATGTGGCGCAGGTGACCTTTCGGGATTGTCTGGTGGAGAAGGGGCGCTACTACGGATTCGATCTCAGTCTCTGCCGGAGGGTATTACTTGATAACTGTCAGGCGTATGACTGCTATCTGGATGGCATCAAGTTCCGCAAGAGAACGACCGACATCACCATTCGCGGAGGGGAGGCATCCCGAAACGGTACCAGCCGGCTCGCCAATCCCCGGATGAACGGCAACGGCGTGGACGGCTTCGCCGGTGGCAATGCCTTTCTGATCGATGGACTGGTGACCGAGCATAATCAGGGCGCCGGGATCTATATCAAGACGGGGCCTCAAAAACTGATGGAGGGAGGTATCATCGCCAACGGGATGATTACCAACGTTCGCAGCCGCTTCAATATCGGCAGCGGTCTGGACATCAACCGCAGCAAGGGTGACCTCGGCGAGGGGGGCGAAAAATTTCCACTGGCTGGCGATATGGTCGTCATGGGAGGCGTTTATGAGGGGAATACACGCGCCGGTATCTTCCTGCGCGGCCGCCAGATCACGCTCCTCGCGCCGATTGTAAAGCGCAACGAACAGGCGGGCATTGAAGTGGCCACCGGCGGGAGTATCTCCATCATCGGAGCGCTCGTATCAGCCAATAGCGCGAAGGAACCCGGTAAGCGGGCGGGAATTGAGCTGCTCGGACTGGAAGGCAGCCTCAACCATGTCGTCATCCGCGATGGATCGGTCAATGGAGGCGAATCAACGCTGATGAGCGATACCAACGACCTGAACGAACCGGAAAAAATTTTTCACCGCACCGGAATCTATGCTTCCAAAGGCGTTCGGGATATCGTCATCGAAGGGGTGGATATCCGGAACTATCGCGGCGCAAAACCGACGGAGATCACCGGCCAGTGAACAGCGGTTCAGTGAACAGGCCCTAAAACGGTCCGTTGGAAATCTGCCACTCCTCCAGCTTCTCCCGGGGAATCTCTCCGATGAAGCGGGAGGGGCGCTGTACCGCCTCGCCGTAGCCCGCGTTCAGGCGGATCAGGGGGTAGGTGAGGTAGAGCTCGTCCTCCGCCCGGGTGACCGCCACGTAAAAGAGCCGCCGCTCCTCCTCAATGCCTTCGCGCGTCTCTATGGAGCGCGCGCTGGGGAACATCCCTTCCGTCAGCCAGACGAGGAAGACCACGCGCCACTCCAGCCCCTTGGCCTGATGGATCGTGGAGAGCGTCACCCGCTCGGGATCGCCGCTGCCGGGGCGACCGGCGAGATCGGTACTCTCCGGGCCGGTCAGGAGCGCGAGCTGCTCCAGAAACTCCTCGGCGTTCTCATACTGCCGCGCGAAATTCTCCAGCGTGTGAAGATCCTCGCGGCGCTGGTCGTAGTTGGGGAACTTCGAGCGGAGGTAGTCGTCGTATACCGCCTCGATCACACTGTGGAGCATCACGGCGGGGGACGTCGGCTTCCCCTCGGGAGCGATCTCGTCCAGCGTATAAGCCAGTTGTTCCCATGCCTTTTTCGCTTTCGCGGGAACTTTGAGCGGGATCAGCAGATCGGCAAAGGAAAACTGTACGCCCGGCTCCCGCAGCGCCGTTTCCACGGCCAGCCAGAGCTTCTCCGCCGAGCGCCCGCCCACGCCCGGGAGCAGTTGCGCCATGCGCTTGAAGGCCACTTCGTCGCGCGGGTTGACCACAAATTTCAGGAATGCCGCCGCGTCCTTCGTATGGGCCTGTTCAAAGAAGCGCAGGCCGCTCGTGATGGAGAAGGGGATGCCGTGGCGCGTCAGCTCCATCTGGATCTCCATGGAGTGATAGTGCGCCCGATAGAGTACGGCGATCTGCTGGAGATCCACGCCCTGATCCTGTAACGCCAGAATGTGCTGCGCGATAAAGAGCGCCTGATCGTTCGAGCTCTCCAGCGGCACCAGCGCGGGGCGTACCCCCGAGGCCTGCCGGGCGGGAGCGAGTTGTTTGCGGAACTGCTCCGTATTCTCCGCAATCGCCGCGTTTGCCACCTCCAGCACCTCGGGGATGCTCCGGTAGTTCGTCTCGATCTTATAAGTCGTCGCTCCGGGGTAGCGCTTTTCGAAATCGAGGATGTTCCGGAAGTTCGCCCCGCGCCATGAGTAAATCGACTGCGCGTCATCGCCTACGACCATTACGTTGCCATGCTCGCGCCCGAGCGCATCGATGAAATCCGCCTGAAGCCGGTTCGTATCCTGATATTCGTCGACCAGTATGAACTGGAACTGCTGGCGGTACCGCCGGGCAATCGCTTCGTGCTGTCGGAGCAGGCGGAGCGGTTTCTCCAGAAGGTCGTCAAAATCGAGCGCGTTCGCCTTCTGCTTGCGCAGTTCGTAGGCCTGCCGGATCTGTCCGATCTCCTCCTGGAACTCCAGAAAGTACGGGTAGCGCTCCTCCAGAATCAGCTCCAGCGGCTCCCCGGTATTCAGCGCCAGCGAGAGAATGTCGCTCACCACCTCGGCCTTCGGGAAACGCTTGTCCTTCGGGTCGATGCCCAGCGCGGCGATCACCGGCTTGAGCAGATCGAGCTGGTCTTCCCGGTCCATGATCGAAAAGCCGGGCGCAAATCCCGCCTCCACCGCGTGCCGTCGCAGAATGCGATTACCGATGGAGTGAAACGTCCCCCCCCAGAGCCCCTGCGTCTGACTCGGCAGCAGCGCCTCCACGCGCTCCAGCATCTCGCGCGCCGCTTTGTTCGTAAACGTCAGGAGGAGGATATTCGACGGCGCAATGCCCTGCTCCAGCAGGTAAGCCACGCGGTAGGTGAGCGTGCGCGTCTTGCCGCTGCCCGCCCCGGCGATCACCAGCGCCGCTCCCGGCGGAGCCTGCACGGCCGCGAGCTGCTGGGCGTTAAGCTCCTCCGCGTAGTTGATCCGGTGAGCAGAAGCGGGGCGACGGTGAAGCTGATAAATGCGGGCCATGACTGAATTACGACGGTACCTGAAAATCGGGCTGGCTTCCACCCTCAAGAGGCGATTAATTGAAGGACGGTACACCACCAATATGATCGCGATTATCGTTGCTGCCGGAAGCAGCCGCCGCATGGGCTTTGACAAACTGACCGCCAACCTCGCCGGAAAGCCGGTGGTGGCACACTCTCTTCTGGCCTTTGCCTGTTCCTCCAGTGTGACCCACATCGTCCTCGTCACGCGGGAGGACCGGCTGGAGGAGTTCCGCAAGCTCGCTGCGCAGTACGTCGGCGGAACGCGCGTCACCGTGGTTGCGGGTGGGTCCGAGCGACATTTTTCCGTCTGGGAAGGGCTCTGCGCCGCCGATCCCGAGCCGTCCAGTCATGTAGCGGTCCATGATGCCGCCCGGCCGCTCATCCTTCCGCGCACCATTGAGGCCTGTCTCCAGCTTGCCTGCCAGCGTGGAGCAGCGGTCTGCGCTTCGCCGGTAGCCGATACGCTCAAGCGCGTAAACGAAGCGGGGGAGGTCGTCAGCGGAGTGGACCGCGATGGGCTCTGGGCCATGCAGACGCCACAGATCTTCCGCGCCGACCTGCTCCAGCGCGCCTACCGTCAGGTTTTGGAGATGGGAGAAATCGTTACCGACGAGGTTTCCGCCATCGAACAATTCGGCCAGCGCGTGGCCGTCTACCGGAACGACGAGCCGAACTTCAAGATCACCGTGCCGCACGATCTCGACATCGCCCGCCTGATCCTCGCGGG
>JBEBWR010000240.1:0-5078 GCA_040392045.1 Chthoniobacter flavus
GGAAGCACCGATTCCCGCCATTCCACCGACGCCTTCACCCGCACATCCTCTCCCGTCCCGGCGGGCGACTTGATCCGCGCCAGCAGCAGGCGCACCGTTTCGCGCACCAGCTGCTCCACATCCTGCCGAACCACCGTGATCCGGGGCGTCCAGTGCTCCGCAAGCGGGAAATCGTCAAAGGCGATAAAGGAAAGCTCCCCCGAGAAATTCAGCCCCAGATCGCGCACGCCCGCAATCGCCCCGATCGCAAGCGACTCCGAGAGCGCCACCAGCAAGCTCGGCCTCCCGCCCCCCTTTCGCGAGCGCAGCAGACCGGGAATCGCCGCCTTCGCCGCCGCCACCTCGTTCGGCAGATCCGCGCAGACAATGCCGTCACCGAAAACCTCGCGGAAGCCCTCAAAGCGCTCCCGCAGCGACCGGTCCCCCTCCGGCGCATTGAGAATCGCCACCCGCCGATGTCCCAGCGCATAAGCCCGCTCCGCCACCTCCCGGGCCGCGTCAATATTGGCCGTCGCCACAAAAGGAATGCGATCCGTGCAGAACGGCCGGTCAAGAATCACCGCCGGGAAATCCTCGCGCAGCCCTGCCTGCTCCATCGTGATCGACTCCGTCGCGGGAAGCCAGACAAGCCCATCAATCCCCCGGGCCATCAGCGCGGAGATCAGCTCCGGCTCGGCAGCGGCATCGTTCCGGCTATGCACGATGAGCACCTGATACCCCTTCGCCCGCAGCGCCAGCTCCAGCGCATCGGTCAGCGCGCCGAAGAGAGCCACCTGCGCCGACGGAAGGACAAAGCCGATCAGCATCGTCCGGCGCGTCCGCAGACTCCGCGCCTGCGTATTCGCTGTATAGCCGAGCCGCTGCGCACACTCCTCCACCCGCCGGATCGTCTCCTGCGAGTAGGTAAAGCCGTTGAAAGACCGGTTCAGAATCTTCGACACCGTGCAGGTGGAAAGACTCAGATCCCGGGCAAGATCGGCGAGAGTAACGCGGTTGCGGCCCATAAATTGTAAAATCGAAAAAAGCTTGCCAGAAGGCAAAGTAACCGCAAGATATAATCGTTTATATGGCAAACGCAATTCGTATCCCCGACCAGGAATTTCACGCTCGCCTCGAACGCACCGCCCGTCTCACCGCCGAAGCCGGATTGGACGCGCTCATCGTGCACTCGAACGAAGCCGACTTCGCCAACGTCCGCTACCTCTCCGACTACTGGCCGCTCTTCGAGTCCGCCGGAGTCCTCGTCACGCCCAATGGCGGCTCAAAGCTGCTCATCGGACCCGAGAGCGAGACCTTCGCCCGCAGCCGCACGAAAATCGCCGACGTGCGCAAGCTCGTGGAGTACCGCGAGCCAGCGGAGCCCGACTACCCCGGCATCGCCGTCGACAGCTTCCGCAAGCTCATCGTTGACGCGATCGGCCATGAGCCCAAGCGCATCGGCCTCGCTGGCTGGGCCATCTTCCCGCTGCCGGTTTACCGGTCACTTCAGGAAGCCTTCCCAAACGCCGAGCTGGTGCACGCCGATCAGATCATGTTCCAGCAGCGGGCCATCAAGTCCGAAGCGGAAATCGCCTGCCTCAAAGAAGCGTTCCGCATCACCCGCGCCGCGACAGACGAAGTCATCCGCCGCATTCGCCCCGGCATGAGCGAGCTGGAGATCGCGGGGATTTCGCAGAGCGTCATCTACGCCGAGGGAGCCGAGTACGAAGGCCTGCCGCAGTATGTCCTCTCCGGCCCCGCAAGCGCGCACGCCATTGGCCGCGCCGGATACCGCCGCTTTGAAAAGGGCGACATCGTACAACTCAACCTCAGCGCCCGCGTCCACGGCTACTCGGCCAGCATCGGCGTCCCCGTCAGCCTTGGCAAAGCCTCGGACGCCGCCCGTCGTCTGCTGGAGTTCGGCCTCAAGGCGCACGCCTTTACCCGCACGCTCATGAAGCCCGGCACCCCCGCCTGCGAAGTAGCGCTCAAGTACAACGAATTCGTGAAAAACGAAGGCTACGCCGACTACCAGCTCTACGGTCCCTGCCACGGCCTCGGAATGATCGAAGTCGAGCGCCCGTGGATCGAGAGCACCAGCAGCTACGAACTCGCGCCCGGAATGACCTTCCAGCTCGATACCTACTTCTACACCCCCGTCGGCACCGCGCTGGAAAAAGCCAATGGCGGAGCGTTCGGCCTGCGCTGGGAGAACGGCTGCCGCATCACCGAAACGGGCAACGAACTGCTCGCCCCCGAAAACACCGCGCTCGTGGAGGTGGACGCATGAGCGGCGTCCCCCCGCTAGCCATCGGGCGTGAAGTCTGGGTCTTTCCGGACGGCGAGATTCCGGCGCACGACCCGCTCGATCCCGCGATGAAGAACGACGCCACGCACGGGCACGAATCGCTCGTCGTGCTCAACCCCACGGGCCAGACCGTGCAGCCCCTGCTCTACGTCTACTTCCCCGACAAAGAGCCGTGGGAGATCACCCTTGCGCCCATCCCGGCGCAGCGCGTGCTCTGCTACCGCACCAACCTCCCGCTCGGCGAAGAGCAGCGCTGCATCCCGCATGGGAAGCAGTACAGCCTCGTCCTGAAATGCGACGGCCCCGTCATCGCCCAGATCGGGCGCATGGACATCACCCAACCGAACCTTGCCTACTACACCGTGATGGGCTATCCCGTGGCATAGCCCGCCCCATCTCCCCTCTCCTCTCCCTACCTGTATGAGTGCCTTTGAAGTTCTGCTCGGATTTGACATGGAAACGGACGTCGGCTCATGGACCCCCTTCCATGAAGGCCTGCGCCACGGGACACCGCGGGTGCTGGAAGTATTCCGGCAGCACGGAGTCACCGGTACGTTCTATTTCGTCGGCCATAGCGCCCGGGAAGTCCCCGAGAGCGTTCAGCAGGTCGGAGAGGCGGGGCACGAGATCGGCGCGCACAGCCTCTATCACGAGACGGTGGGCGACGCCATCTTCCCCATCCCCGGCGTCTACCCCCTGCTGGCGCATGAGGTAGAGCCCCGGCTGCGGCTGAATACCGAGTGGGTGGAGGAGATCGCCGGAGTCCGCCCGCGCAGCTTCCGCTGCCCCCGGCTATTCGGCTCCACGGCGGTCTGCAACGCGCTCGAATCGCTCGGCTACGTCAGCGACGCCACCTACCCCATGTACTTCTACCGCGACCGTCTGGAGCCGTACCACCCCAGCGCCGCGGACTGGACAAAACAGGGCGACCTGCGGCTCGTACAGATCCCGAACTTCGCCGACCTCTCGCTGGAGAGCCGCGACCCCTACGGGCGCGACTGCGACCAATGGCCGAAATTCCGCACGGAATCGGCGGCGACACTACTGGAGCACATCGACCGCTTCCTCGCCTATCTGGAAAAGCGGAACGTCGGGCGGCGGGTCCTCTCCTTCTACTTCCATCCGTGGGAGTTTCACCCCATGCCCGAGGACCTCATCCACTTTGGCGAAGGAGCCGTTCTCCCGAATCCGTTCATCGTCAAAAACTGCGGCGACGTCGCCCTGGAGCAGCTCGACCTCCTCATCGCAGGCCTCAAAGCGCGCGGCGGCAGCTTCCGCACCGCGGCGGACATCGCCCAGTCCACCGCTCCGGCGAAGTAGTGGAAGCCGCCCCCGGCTTCCATCGTTGAAAATTTCCAAAAAAGCGCTCGCATCCGCGGGCGCTGTTTTGCTTTTTTCTCTGCGCATGTCTCACCCGTCTCAACATCAGCAGATGATGCGCACGCTCGGGAACTTCATCTTCCTGAGTCGCTGGCTACAGGCCCCCCTTTACGTCGGCCTGATTATCGCCCAGGGCGTTTACGTCTTTCACTTCTTCATCGAGCTCTGGCACCTCATCACCTCGCTTGGAAAGATTGACGAGGTAAAGATCATGCTCATCGTGCTGGGGCTGATCGACGTAGTGATGATTGCGAACCTTCTCATCATGGTCATCGTGGGGGGATATGAGACCTTTGTCTCGCGACTGAAGCTGGAGGACCACCCGGATCAACCCGAATGGCTTTCGCACGTGAATGCAGGCGTCCTGAAGGTCAAGCTCGCCACGGCGCTGATCGGGATCTCCTCCGTTCATCTGCTGAAAACCTTCATTGAGCTGGGCAGCAAGCCGATCCCCGATAACGTCGTCATGTGGCAGCTCGCGCTGCACCTTACCTTCGTCGCCTCCGCCCTCTTCCTCGCGCTCACGGACAAGATCTCCACCAGCGCCGTGCATGCGGCAAAGAACGGGCACTAAGAGAAGCCTCTGAAGCCCCTGCAAGTCCCCCTCTCCGCCCCGGAGTTCCCTGACTTGACCCACCTCCGCCCCTTCACCCTATCGTAGGAATCATGAAGGCACATACCGCATCGTTTGAAATCAGCACCGGCGGCAAAGGCACCTACGAGATCACCAGCGAAGTCGAGCGCATCGTCCGCGCCTCCGGGGTGCAGACCGGGCAGGTCACCGTCTTTCTCCGCCACACCAGCGCGAGCCTGATCATCTTTGAGAACGCCGACCGCTCCGCGCGCGTCGACCTGGAGGCCTACTTCGAGCGGCTCGTCCCCGAGGATAGCGACTACTTCATCCACACCGCCGAAGGCGCGGACGACTCCACCTCGCACATCCGCATGGTGCTCACGCGCAGCAGCGAAACGATCCCGATTGCGCACGGCCGGATGCAGCTCGGCACATGGCAGGGCATCTTTCTTTTCGAGCACCGCCGCGCCCCCCACCGCCGCGAGCTTTCGGTATCGGTCGTGGGGATTTAATCTCGTCACCCCTAACGATTCCTCTTGCATGGGAACAATTGTGTCGTTTATGATTCCGATCAAATGGCACGTCCCATCACCACTACATTGACTCCGGCGCAGGCCAGAATCGCCCGCGCCATCGCCTTTATCGAACGTTCCGGATTCCCCGCGCAAGTGGTCGATCTGGTAAAAGATCTGGGGCTGGCCGGATACAGCAGCCTAAACCCCACGCTCAAGATCATGCAGCGCAATGGCTACATCGTCATTGCGGGCGGCGGACAGCTCGGTCGCAATCAGTTGATCCGCCTCACGCCGAAAGGCCGCCACGCCATCTCCGAAGGAG
>JBEBWR010000241.1:0-5077 GCA_040392045.1 Chthoniobacter flavus
TGAAGTAGGGCATGTTGACATGGTAGAGCGAGGAGACGCGGTTGCGGATTTTATCGGTGATGACGAAGCGTCCGCTGGGCGTGCGGTAGCCGGAGCGGCCCGTGGAAATGCGGGTGGAGAAGGCGAGGTCGCTATTCCTCCAGACGCGGGCGGTCTGATCGGAGAGGGAGATTTCGATCCGCATCTGCTGATCGTCGGGGGCGGGAGTTTTCCCGAGGAGCAGTTGCATGACTTCGATATTCCCGATCTGCGCAGCGAAGCTGAGCGCGGGCCATTTCGACTTCCGCGTCAGTGCGTTGCGCTTTGCACCGTGCTCCAGCAGCGCAGCCACAGCCTCGGGATCGCCCCGGCCTGCGGCAAGCATCAGCGCGGTCATTCCGGCTTCTTTCTCAAGGTAGTAGCGCAGCGTCTTGCCGGAAATCAGCTCGGCGAAAGCGGAGTCCACGGGGCTACCCAGCAGGGTATTCGGATCGGCGCCGCACTCCAGCAGCAGGCGGAGCATCTCGTGATCGCCCCGCGCCACGGCGTAGCCGAGCAGCGGGTGGCGCGAGCCGGGATGTGGCGGGGCGGCTTCATGGTGCGCGATGAGCATCTGGACCATGGCGCGATCGCCTTTTTGCACGGCATCAAGCAGGGCGGCAGCGAGGTCCGGATGCCACTCCGCGGGCTTCTCCAGCGTGAGCGCGGTTTCCAGCGCTTCCCGGTTGCGCGACTCCAGAGCATGAAGCGTGAGGGTGCCGGAGCCATCGCAGCAAGGGGTGACGACGGCCCCGGCTTCAATCAGCCGGTTCGCCGTGGCGTTCTGCCCGGCCAGAATGGCGTGGTGCAGCGCGGTGTGCCCCTCGGGATCAGCGTCGGCAAGGGAAGCGCCGCGCTCCAGCAGGGTATCGAGCAGCGCGCGATCTCCGGAGCGGGCGGCAGCCATGAGCGCAGTCATCCCCGTGGCGTCCACGGCGTTCGGATTTGCTCCGGCGTTGAGAAGTGTTTCAGCTTCCGCTCGGAGACCGCTAACGCAGGCAAGCACCAGCAGGGGCCGCCCCTCCCGGTTTGAGGCGTCCGGGGAGACTCCGGCTTTGAGGAAGAGATCAAGGGGAGCGGCGGGTTGCTTCGCACTCAGTTGTTCCGCCGCGGCGGCTTCGGTCGGCTGAAGCCCTCTGCGGGAAAGCTCCCCGATGGCTTCATCGCGCTCGGAGCGCGGCGTGGGCATCGGCTTGGAGGGGAGAGGAACTTCAAAGCGCGAGAGGAACGACGGCTCTTTCTCCTTCTTCTCCAGCGAGCCGACCGGTTCCGGCGCCTCCGGCTTCCGGTCGCTCCGTTGCAGGAGCGGCAGAGCGGCAAACCCCAGCGCGACGGCGGCGCATGCGGCCAGGATGGCGGGCAGAGGGATCGTTTTCATCACATCCCCGGTTTCGCCCTCCTCCGGCAGGGCGGTGGTATGAGGGGCGAAAGACCCTACGGCTTCTCCGGACTGTCGGTCCGGTAGGCGCGGAAGCGGCGCTCAATGGCGGAGATGTAGGCGCGGGTGGTCGGATAGCTGATCAGCGGACGAAAGCGGGCGCTGTCAATGGTCTCGGGAGTGAGGGCGTTCTCACGGATCCAGCGGTGCACGTGGCGGCGTCCGGCGTTGTACTCCGCGAGGGCGAAGGGGAGCGGGTCGTCCTTTCCCTCCCACGAGCGGAGGGCGCGCCCGAGGTACCATGTACCAATTTCGAGATTGGTACGGGGCGAGTAGAGATCGTTTGGCAGAAAGGTTTCTACGCGATTGGCCTTGGCCCAGTCGGCGGCAGCGGCTTCGCCCACCTGCATCAGGCCGCGTTCGCCGCTGGTCCCCGTCTTTTCCGGGTGAAAGCGGCTCTCCTGCCAGACCACCGCCTTGACGAGCCGGGGATCGACGCCGTGCCTGGCCGCAACGTCGGCGATCATCGGGTCGTACCGCCCGTAGCGACCCAGCGAGGCCCATTCCTCCAGCGTGTAGCGCGGGTCCGGGCGGCTCAGCACCCAGAGCGCCAGAACGGCGGGGAGCAGCAGGAGGGCGAGGAGGATGAAAAGCAGTCGGCGCATGGATCGGAAGGCGGGCGGAGGGGTAATGTAGGGCCGAAACGGCGTTCGTGCAAAAAGACTTCACTCCCGGCGGCCTTCGCGGCACTCTCCGGGGGACCATGAAGTATGCCCGCGTACTGGTAGATCAATCCGGGAGTACCGCGCTGGACTATGCCATTCCCGAGGGGATGCCGGTACAGGTGGGCTCGCGGGTGGCGGTGCGTATCCGGAACCGGAGCGCGGTGGCGACGGTGATTGAGGTGCTGGATGAGAGCGATGTCCCGGGGATTCGTCCGCTGGAGAAGGTGATCGGGCATCGCCCGGTGGTCGGACCGAATCTGCTCCGGCTGGCGCGCTGGATGGCGGCGTATTACTGCTGCTCCATGGAGACGGCCATGCGGGCCGTGCTGCCGCAAGTGATCCGGAAAGGCGACGTCGGCTTCAAGCAGCGCCTTGCCGCCCGGCTGACGCGGGAGGTGGACGCCGCGTTGCTTGAGCAGTTGACCAAACGGGCTCCGAAGCAGGCCTCCATCGTCGAGGTGCTTCAGGCGTTGCCGCCCACGGAAGAGGGCAGCTTTTCATCGATGCAGGTGGCCGTACTTCTCAAGACCGCCGGGGCGGATCGCGGCGCATTGAGCGGGCTGGAGCGCAAGGGGCTGGTCAGGACGGCGACCGAGACGGTGGCCCGCGATCCGCATGAGCAGGAGACCTTTGTGGCCGCTTCTCCGCATCCGCTCAATGAGGAGCAGACGGCGGTATTCGCCGAGGTCTGTCGCGCGCTGGACCGGGAGGTCGAGCCGGTGCGCCCCATTCTGCTGCTCGGCGTGACAGGCAGCGGCAAGACAGAGATCTACCTTCAGGCGATCCAGCGGGTACTCGACCGGGGGCAGAGCGCGATCATGCTCGTCCCGGAGATATCGCTGACTCCGCAGACCGTGGAGCGCTTCAAGAGCCGGTTTGCCAGCATTCAGGGAGAGGTGGCCGTATTGCATAGTCATCTGTCCGAGGGAGAGCGGCATGATGAGTGGCACAAGATCAATGATGGCCGCGCGCGGATCGTGATCGGTGCGCGCAGCGCCATCTTCGCGCCGCTGGAGAAGCTGGGGCTGATCGTGGTCGATGAAGAGCATGAGAACTCCTACAAGCAGGAGGACGCTCCCCGCTATCACGCGCGCGATCTCGCCGTGCTACGCGGCGCATTTGAGGAATGCACGGTGTTACTCGGTAGCGCAACGCCGTCGCTGGAAAGCTTTCATAACGCCATCGCCGGTAAGTACCAGCTTTTGCGGATGAACCTGCGCGTGGACGACCGGAAGCTGCCCTACTTCCGGATCATCGATATGCGGCTGGAGTCGCGGGGGGACCGGGGGCCGTCGATCATCTCCGAGAAGCTCCGGCAGGCGATTGAATCACGGCTGACCAAGAAAGAGCAGAGCATCCTCTTCCTGAATCGGCGCGGCTTCTCCACCTCGCTCTCCTGCGATGCCTGCGGATTT
Organism: Chthoniobacter flavus; assembly: GCA_040392045.1. Taxonomy (GTDB): domain Bacteria; phylum Verrucomicrobiota; class Verrucomicrobiia; order Chthoniobacterales; family Chthoniobacteraceae; genus DATMFV01. Next base: position 3,537 of record JBEBWR010000241.1, read on the forward strand.
GTCGCCGAGTGCCCGAACTGCTCCGTATCGCTTACCTTTCACCGCCGGGAGAACCGCATCGTCTGCCACATCTGCGGACATCAGGCCATCGCGCCCTCGCGCTGCCCCGAGTGTCGCGACGCGGGGATCAAGTACGCGGGGCTGGGAACGGAGAAGGTGGAGGAAGTCGTCGCGCAGCTCTTTCCCAAGGCCGTTGTCCGCCGCATGGACGCCGATACGATGACGCGCAAGGAGGCTTACCGCGAAACGCTTACCGCCTTCCGTACCGGCAAGATCGACATCCTGCTTGGAACGCAGATGATCGCCAAGGGGCTGCACTTTCCCAACGTTACCCTCGTCGGTATCATCAACGCCGACCTCGGGCTGCATCTCCCCGATTTCCGAGCCGGCGAGCGTACCTTTCAACTGCTCACGCAGGTTGCCGGGCGCGCCGGGCGGGGTGACATCGAGGGCGAAGTCTTCGTACAGAGCTTTACCCCGCATCACCCCGCGATTCAGTACGCCCGCCATCACGACTACGACGGCTTCGCGGAGCAGGAGACCGAGTGGCGCAAGCAATTCGAGTACCCGCCTTTCAGCCGGATGGTGATCATCACCGTGCGCTCGCCGCATCAGGAACGCGGACTCTTCTCGCTGGAGACGCTCGCGCGTCGGCTGAAGGAAGTGATTCCCCCCGAGGTTGTCATGGGCGAGCCGATGCCCGCGCCGCTGGAGAAGAGCCACGGGAACTATCGCTTTCACCTGACGCTGCGCACGCAGAAAATCCAGCGTCTCTCGCGTGTGCTTTCCGATACGCTGGACCGCCTGCCGTTCCCGGAAGACGTAATGGTCGCCGTTGATGTCGACCCGTATCAGCTGTTGTAGTCAGGAGGTTTCACCGATTTCACGGCAACGCTTCCGATAGTCCACGGCGGTCATGCCTGTGCTCGCCCGGAACTGGCGGGAGAAATAGTAAACGTGCTCATACCCCAGCGCATCGGCGATCATGCCGATGGAGAGATCGGAATAGCGAAGGTATTTCTTGGCTTTTTCAATCCGCGCTTTGATCAACAGCTTGCTTGGGGGATCTCCCGTGATCTTGAGGCAAAGCGAACGAAAGTGACCTTCGCTATAGCCGCAATATTCCGCCAGTTCGGCAACCGATCGGAACCGGCGGGAATCCGCAAACAGCGCGTTGAGCGCCAGAGAGATTACCCGCTCGTGATGGAGCGGCGTACCCCCGGTTTGTAGCTTTCGATGGGTCTGGAGCAGATCCATCATCAGGCCTTTGAAGAGATATTCCGCCGTCAGTAATTCCTCGTTGGCCGTCGACGCGTCCGAGCGGTCCGATTGATCCAGAAGAGCCAGAATCCGCTGAGTCGTCTGATCAAAGAAACTGATCTCCGTCACTTCGGAATAGAAAGGAAAGTCGGGCCAACGATCGGGTTTGACCTTCCTGCCGCCTTCCATGAAATCGACGTGAAAATAGGCGTCTCCAAGCAACTCCGAATCGCCCTGCCTCGCTTCCAGATCCATCCCCGGCTTCATGCAGAGACAGACGC
>JBEBWR010000242.1:0-5071 GCA_040392045.1 Chthoniobacter flavus
GAAGCTTTGGGGGAACTCATCTTCACAACGTTGGCATTCTTCTCACAACGTTGGGAAAATTTCAACCTTTATTTGTCGAATTTGTCGAATCCCCGATTGAAAGCTCAGGATGCCTTCAGCTCCGCCTCCGCCGCCGGGACGCGTTGCCCCGCGCGTTTCCACCATCCCGCGATCAGCGAGTCCGCAAGGATCTGGCTGAAGTGAAAGAGTACGCACGGCAGCAACGCCGGTCCCGCCGCGCTTCCCATCGTAGCGAGCACCCCCACCGCCGTTGGCAGCGTCTTCTGCGACGCCAGAAAGGCAATCGCCTTCTGCTCATCCGGCGCAAAGCGGAAGAGCTTTGTCAATACCAGCGCCGCCAGCAGGAGCAGCAGATGGATCGCCAGCGAAATCCCCGCGATCTTTACCATCACGCTCACGCCGCTCTGCACGACCATTTCGCGTCCTCCGCAGAAGGAGACATACGAGAGCAGAATCACCAGCAGCGTCGGCGTCAGGCTGATGATGCGGATCGGCTTGCGCTTGATCAGATGTCGGCCGAGCACGCCGAGGCAAAACGGCAGCAACACGCTTAATACCAGATCGAGCAGCAGCTTCATCGCCGGGAGCGGCGTCTCCGCTCCCGCGAAAAGGTACGAAAGCATCGGCGGGATCACAAAGATCCCCAGCAGGTTCAGCCCCATCGTCAGCAGCGTTGCCCAGACCGCATTCCCCCCGCTCTCATTCGTGATTACAATCACAGAGGAGAGCGTGGGCGCCATCACACACATCACCAGCAGCCCCTGCGAAATCGGTGACGGCCCGAGCCATCTGCTCGCCAGCAGCGCCAGCAGCCCGCCGCCCCCAAACGATACGAGACCGGAGATCACCCCTCCACCGATCAGCCGCCGATCCGGCACCATGGAGCGCGGATGCGTCTGGTAGCCATTGATCAGAAAGATTGTCGCGATCATCACAAACGCGAGATGTGATCCTCCGAGCATCAGCCCCGGACCGGGAAGAACCATCGCCAGAATCAGCGCCAATACCAGACCTACAGGTAGCAACATAAAAAGACCTCAAACAATTCCGTTCTCCGGCATGATCCCGCCGAGAATATGCGCGGAGAGCAGCGCCTTCGCCCCGTCGCGATCCCTTCGAATCAGCGCCCGGACAATCGCCAGCCGCTCCTCGGTCACCGGCTCCACCGGCCGGGCCACCGCCCGGTACGCCCGTAGCGCCCGGCACTGCTGGAGCAGCTTTTGGACAATCTCCACCAGCGAACGATTCGGGCAGGCATCGAAAATCAACTGGTGCAGCCGCTCGTCCGCTGCCAGCGACGCCTCGGAATCCTCCGCGCGGCAAAGCTCCTCCTCCAGTTCGCGCAGCTCCGCAATCGGCAGATGCTCAAATGCCAGCTCCAGCGTCAGCCCCTCCAGCATCGCCCGACACTGGAAGCGATCCTTGAGCGCCTCCCGATCCACCGACGCGATGCGACACCCCTTCCGCGCTTCGCGCTCCACGAGCCCTTCCGCCGAAAGCCGCATCAGCGCCTCGCGCGCGGGCGTCCGGCTGATCCCCAGCTCCTGCGCGAGCGACTCCTCGCTGATCCGCGCCCCTTTCTCGCGCTTTCCGGAAAAGATCTCCTCCAGAAGCCGCTGATACACCTTCACCGCCAAGGGCCGGTTATCAAATCCGTCCGCGCTCATCCTTCCGCCGCCTCCAACTGGTCGAGCAGCGCCTGAAGCCCCCTCGCCTCCCGAAAATACGGCGCGTCCTGTGGCTCCAGCCCGAAGTGCCGCACCACATCCAGCCCCAGCAGCAGATTGCCCGCCTCGTTCACATGCGCCGCATCGGCCATCAGGCGGCCATACACTCCCGGATGCGCCGTCCGCAGCCGCTCCCAGCGTTTCAGATGGTCAATCAGCGAACATCCCATCTCTCGCGCCACCTCGCGCACGATCTCCATCAGCATCAGAAACGTCGCGCCGCGCTCCAGATCAAACTGCTCAAGATCAAAGGCGTAATAAGTCTGAAGGACCACTTCTCCGCCCTGCTCCTGAATCCGCCGTACCACCTCCTTCAAATAGCCGCGGTACTGCTCCGGCGTGATCTCCTTGGCGGGATTGCTGTCATTTCCCCCGATCGTGATGATCACCAGATCAGGCCGATGCCTGAGGCAATCCCGCTCCAGCCGTTCGAGCAGATTGAGCGTCGTGTGGCCGCCCCAACCCGAGTTGATGCAGAGCAGATCCCGGCCCACCTGATTCCGGCATGCCAGTTCAAAGCAGTCAAACCAATGCATCCCCGGTAACCGACGCTCCGTATTGGACGATCCGAACGCCACCACGTGGGCAAACTCGCCAGCCCGCATTTTGGAAAGAAAGCGAAAAGACATCCATAATGTATACTGTATACAATTATAGGAAGCAACGGAGAACTCAGAATTTTCCACGCCGAGTCTTCGGGGTGGTCCCTTTTCCGCGAGGGTTAAAATCCGTTGACAAAAGTCATTCATTCGAATTAATATCCTGAAAAGTCGCATGAAGTCCCCCTCGCCAACGCGCGCCTTCGGCCCCACTCAAAAGGATATTGCAGAGGCCCTCGGCCTGTCACAATCCTCCGTGGCCCTCGCGCTCAGCCCCAAGCATCGGCACAAACTGCTCCCCGAGACCGTGGATCTCATCCGGTCCAAGGCCAAAGAGATGGGGTACAAACCCCAGCAGTTCGCGCGAATGCTTCGCGAAGGCCGTAGCCGCATCATCGGCGTGGTTTACTCCACGGGGCTGTATTACGCACCGCAGGAGCGCGTGAAACACCTTGCCCAGAGTACCATCGAATGCGGTTACCAGCTGATCGCGGTGGATCTCGACTGGTTTCTATGGGATCTCAACAGAGCTTTGGATTACCTCCTCGGTTACTCTCCTGAGGGAGTCATCCTCTGCAATATCCCCAACCTGCCGCTCGACTGGCGTAAACGGCTGAGCCAACACGGCATTCCCAGCCTCTTTCTCAGCAGTTTCTTGCGTTATGACCAGAACGATATCGGCGCAGACATCGTAAACGCCTTCGAGATGCTCACCCGGCATCATCTCTCCCTCGGCAGCCGGAAGCTCACGCTGCTTCTTCCTTTTTACGACATCGGCTACATCGGCTGGCCGGGAACTCCCATTGTCGACCGGGCCAAAGGCTTTTCGAAAGTCATTTTCGAAGCCGGCGGCACCGTGAAGGCCGAGCCGAATATCGCGGAGCCCCTGCAGCTTCCCGCTACGCAGCGCAAGACCAGCCCCGTTACCGCTACCATCATCCATTCTCCCCGAACCGGGGACTACGCCACAGCCGTCGAAATGGGCGGCTACTTTGCCAAGCGGATGATCCACGACGGCGACATCCCCGACTCCCTCGTGTGCAGCAACGACGAAATCGCCTGCGGTGCGGTCAATGCCTTCGTCCGGGCCGGAGTCCGGGTCCCCGAAACCGTCAGAATCTCCGGTGCGGACAACTCCCCTTTCGCCACCACCTGCTGCATCCCGCTGACCACCGTTGAGCAACCCACCAAGCGCATCACCCGAGAAGCCATCACCCGGATCATCGGCCTGATCGAAAACCCCGGGGCCCAGGCCAACGGCACCAGCCAGAACTTTCCGTGTACCCTCATACCGCGTGAATCCACCCTCGGCCTCCCCCCTTCTCCATGAAAGCGCCGCTGACTGCCCCCCTTCAGAAGCGCCAGTCCGTAAGGACTCAAGCTTTTTCCCTGAGCGAACTGATCGTCGCCATCCTCATCGTTGGCATTCTGGTCGTCCTTGGGGTTAGCGGTATCAGCGCCGTCCGCAGCCGGGCAAACGATGCCAAATGCCTCTCAAACCTCCGCACCAGCGGTCAGGCCATTCTTTCCTTCATCCATGATAATCACGGTCGCTTTCTGGAGACCTCCTCATGGTTTGCCTACGCCAGCAACTACCCTTCGCGAAACCGCTCCATGCGCGACTACTTCGGCGTGGGCCACAACTCCGCCGCAATTACCGACCCCGTTTTTCTCCACGATACCGTTCTTACCTGTCCTGCGATGAAGGCGAAGTATCCGCAGCTCTATCCCAGCGCACTCAATCGCGGATTCGGCATCAACTACTACCTCTACCTCAAGGACTACAACGCGAACAAAGATATCCCCGGCCCCCGAAGGATTCAGAACGTCCCTTCGCTCCCCGCCATGATGCTGCTCACCGACGCGTCCGTCAATGGCGGCCTCCTCGGCAGCCTGAATGAGAACAACGTCGGCAGCGCCACAAAGAAACACTACCTCCCCCTTCCCCATCGGGGTCGGCAGCATGTTGTTTTCTTCGACGGTCATCTCGAATCCTACGCCCTTGAAAACTTCCAGAAACCCCAGAGCCGCCGCAACTTCTGGGGAAACCTGAATTTCACCGACTAAAAAACCATGACCATCCCTCCATCACTCCTCCGTCATCGTACGGTTCTCTCCCGATCCGTTATCGCTACCGTCATTCTGATGATTGCCACTCCCGCCCTCCTTGCCCAGAAAACATGGATCGGCACCAATGGCGATGGCGGCAATGGCGACTGGGTCTCCGGCAGCTTTACCCCGGCAGGTGCTCCGACCAGCGCCAACAACATCACCTTCCTAAAAGACAGCACCTACACCGCCTCCGCGGCCCTTGTCACCATTGGCGATGCCGTTGCGGCAAAGGGCCGCTATCTCTACATTGAAGGAGACAAGCAAGTTACCATCCAGTTCGGCAGCGGCTCCAGCCTGGCCACTCAATACCCCATCGTCGGACGAAACGCCGGTGGAGCCGGAAACGCCTGGCTAACCCTTCAAGGGCCGACCACCGGTTCGGCCACCTTCACCGCAGAGCGTCTTTGGGCTGCGGAACCCTCCCCGAATGTTGGCACCAGTTCCGCGCGAGGCTATTTCATCAACGGCAATCTCGCGGTTAACCTCACGACCAACTACACGGCCCTCAGCAATCAGGCCTTCCTCGTCGTTGACGGTGGAGCCTCCATTTCCACCAACAGCGCCAATAATTCCGGAAGGTTTGACATCTCGTACAACTCCGCCGCCGCCGTC
>JBEBWR010000243.1:0-5062 GCA_040392045.1 Chthoniobacter flavus
CCCTCCAGCAGTTCGAGGCTCAGCGGATCGAGCAGCGAATGCTGGATCGCCCGCTTGAGCGGTCGGGCGCCATAGACGGGGTTATACCCCTCGCGGGCGAGGAAGGTCTCTGCCGCCGGGGTGAGCTCCAGCTTCATACCGCGCTCTTCCAGCCGGGCGACGACGCGCCGGAGCTGGATACGGACGATGTGGCCGAGCTGTTCGTCGCTGAGGCGGTCGAACATGATGATCTCGTCTACGCGGTTGAGGAACTCGGGGCGGAAATGGCTCCGCAGCGCGTCCATGACCTTTGCCTCGCGCTGTTCCACGTTGCCGTCTTCCAACAGATGTGCGCTGCCGATGTTGGAGGTCATGATGATGACGGTGTTCTTGAAGTCCACTGTGCGCCCCTGGCCGTCGGTGATCCGTCCGTCATCGAGCACCTGGAGCAGGACGTTGAAGACGTCGCCGTGCGCCTTTTCGATTTCGTCGAAGAGGATGACGGAGTAGGGCTTGCGGCGGACTGCTTCCGAGAGTTGTCCGCCTTCTTCATAGCCGACGTAGCCCGGAGGCGCGCCGATAAGTCGGGCCACGGTGTGCTTCTCCATGTACTCGCTCATATCGATACGTACCATGCTCTGCTCATCGTCGAAGAGGAACTCTGCCAGTGCCCGGGCCAGCTCGGTTTTGCCGACGCCGGTCGGACCGAGGAAGATGAAGGAGCCGATGGGGCGATTCGGGTCGGCGAGACCGCTGCGCGAACGGCGCACGGCGTTGGAGACGGCCTCAATCGCCCGCTTCTGGCCGATCACGCGGTCGCTGAGCCGTTCCTCCATATGGATCAACTTCTCGCGCTCGCTCTCCTGAAGGCGGGAGACGGGGATGCCGGTCCAGCTGGCGATCACCTCGGCGATATCTTCCTCGGTGACCTCCTCCTTGAGCATCGGCTTTTCACCCTTGCTCTGCTCTTCCAGCTGACGGGTGACTTCGGGGATGCGCCCGTACTGGATCTCGCTCGCCTTGCTCAGGTCGCCCCGGCGCTGGGCCTGCTCCAGACCGGTGCGGAGGTTTTCCAGCTCTTCCTGAAGCTTCCGGGTTTTGTCCAGTTCCTCTTTCTCTTTGAGCCAGACGGCTTTCATCTGCGCGCTTTTCTCCTGAAGGTCGGCCAGCTCCCGCTCGATCTTCTGGAGGCGTTCGCGGCTCGCGTCGTCCTTCTCCTTTTTGAGTGCCTGCCGCTCCATTTCGAGCTGCATTACCTGTCGCTCCACCTGATCGATCTCGGTCGGCATGGAGTCCAGCTCGATCTTCAGGCGCGAAGCGGCTTCGTCGACGAGGTCCACCGCCTTGTCCGGCAGGAAGCGGTCGGAGATGTAGCGGTGTGAGAGCACGGCGGCGGCCACCAGCGCGGCGTCCTGAATGCGGACGCCGTGGTGTACCTCGTAGCGCTCCTTCAAGCCGCGCAGGATGGCGATGGTATCCTCCACGCTCGGCTCGTCGACGGTGACCGGCTGGAAGCGTCGCTCCAGCGCGGCGTCTTTCTCGATATACTTGCGGTACTCGTTGAGCGTCGTTGCGCCGATGGTCCGGAGTTCGCCCCGCGCGAGCTGCGGCTTGAGCATGTTCGAGGCGTCCACCGCTCCTTCCGCCGCACCTGCGCCAACAATGGTGTGCAATTCGTCGATGAAGAGGATGATTTCTCCCTCGGAGTCGGTCACTTCTTTCAGAAAGGCCTTGAGGCGATCCTCAAATTCTCCGCGAAATTTTGCGCCCGCCAGCATGGAGCCGATGTCGAGCGAGACGATCCGCTTGTTCTTGAGTGAGTCGGGGACGTCACCGCTGACGATTCGCCGGGCCAGCCCTTCGACAATGGCGGTCTTGCCCGTTCCCGGTTCGCCAATGAGGACCGGGTTGTTCTTTGTCCTGCGGGAGAGCACCTGCATGACGCGGCGGATTTCGTTGTCGCGCCCGATCACCGGGTCGATCTTTCCGGCGCGCGCCGCCTGCGTGAGATCTTTGCCGTATTTCTCCAGCGTCTGGTATTTCCCCTCGGGGTCCTGATCGGTGACCCGCTGGGAGCCGCGCACCTGTACGAGCGCGCTCATCAGCTTGTCGTGGGTTGCCCCGGCTTCTTTCAGGAGGCGGGAGGCCGCTGTGTTCCCCTCGGAGAGCGCGAGGAGAAAATGCTCCACGCTCAGAAAATCGTCTTTCATCCGCTTCATCTCTTTTTCGGCGGACTGAAGCGTCGCTTGCAATTCGCTGCCAAGATAGATCTGGGAAGCTCCCTGTACCTTCGGGCGGCGTGCCAGCTCCTGCTCCACGCGCTCCCGCAGCGGGGCAGCCGGGATGCCCAGCTTCTCCAGTAGCGGACGGGTGATCCCGTCGGACTGATCGAGCAGCGCGAGAAGCACGCCCTCGCTGCTTAGCTCCTGTTGCCCGTACTCGGATGCGATGCCCTGCGCCGCCGAGAGTGCTTCCTGCATTTTCGCCGTCAGTTTGTCAGGTCTCATAAAAAAGAATGTTCGGATGATAATTTCATCCACGATACGACGCATTTTACGAATTGCCAGAGGGGCAGCGCATTTTTTCGACCAAAAGGAATCAAGAAATTCAATAGACGAACACCCCGATCCCTGCATAAGTTACCGCTTCTTTTTCCCGGAACGTTTGCCACCCGCATCCGATTCGAGGGAAGAACCCGCCCCGTACGCCTGAGCTTTTTATCCTATGAACGCCTATACCACTACGATCCTCGCCCAGAGCGCCACCCCCGCCGCCGCGCCCGGAGCCGCTCAGCCCAGCCCGTTGAGCGCCTTTGTCCCCTTCATTTTTATCGCCGTCATCTTCTACTTCCTCATCATCCGCCCCCAGCAGAAGCGGACGAGGGAGCATGCAAACCTCGTCGGCGGCCTGAAGGTCGGCGATAGCGTCGTGACCAACAGCGGCATTCACGGCATCGTCTCCAGCATCCGCGACACCACCTTCATGGTGAAGATCGCCGACAACGTAAAGGTCGAGATCGATAAGGCGGCGATCGCCAAGGTCGAAAGCACCAAGGCCGAAAGCTAGAAAATTCCCCGCGGTCTTCCCCCTGTCCGTTCCCGTTCTTACCCCACCGACCTCCGAGCAACTCCATGAGTCAAGCAGCCATCACATTCTGGTGCGGCCTCGTCGCGCTTGCGTTTTTTTTCTGGTACCTTTTCGCGGAGTCGCAGCGGCGCAAGCGGGTGGTGGGAACGGTCCTGACCGTTATTCTCCTCGGCCTCTGTATTGACGCGGCCTATCCCGTCCGGGAGAAAATCGGGTTGGGTCTTGATCTTCAAGGCGGCACCTCCTTCCTCCTCCAGTTGGGGGCGAAAGAGGATGGTGAATCCATTGATCCCAAGGTCGTGGATCAGGCTGTGGGAGTCATCCGGAAGCGCATCGACCAGTTTGGCGTCTCCGAGCCGCTGATTTCCCCTCAGGGGACCGACCGTATCCTCGTGCAGATCCCGGGGATGGACGCTGCCAAGATCGCGGAGGCCAAGGAGCAGCTTCAGAAAGTCGCCAAGCTGGAGCTTCGCTTTGTATTCCCCGACGACGGTACCCGGCTCCGCCAGATCGAAGCCGGTGAAAAGACGATTCCCCCCGGGTATGAAATCAAGAGCGGCGAAGTGGACGGCGAAGGTCGCGTTCACGAGCGGCTGCTCGTAGAGAAACGCGCTTCCATCGACGGCAGCGAGGTCAAGGGCGGGCAGCCGTTCATTGACGAATCGGGGCGCTGGGGCGTCGCGCTCAACTTCAAGTCCAGGGGGGCTGAACTGTTCGGCACGCTGACTGCCGCGAATATCGGCAAGCGCTTCGCCATCATGCTCGACGGCGTCATCCAGAGCGCCCCCACCATTCAGGGAGCCATTTACGGCGGAAACGCCTCCATCACCGGCAGCTTCACCGAAGCCGAGGCCCGCAGTCTGGCAAGCGTTCTGGAGAACCCCCTTGCGGTTCCCGTAAAAATCATCGAAGAGCGCAGCGCTTCCAGCACGCTCGGCGAAGAGGCGATCCGCAACGGTATCCTCTCCGGTCTTGGCGGTCTCGCCTTTGTCTGCGTCATCGTTCTCTTGTTCTACCGGACGGCGGGTGTCATCGCGCTGATCGGTCTCGCCGTGAACCTCATCATGCTGATCGGCGTGATGGCGATGTTCCGATTCGTGCTGACGCTGCCGGGTATCGCCGGTGTGATTCTCTCCATTGGCCTTGCGGTGGACGCGAACGTTCTGATCTACGAGCGAATGCGCGAGGAGATGGCCGCCGGCAAGAATCTCACTGCCGCGATTCAGGGCGCGTTTAATAAGGCGTTCACGGTGATTTTTGACGCGAACGTTACCACGCTGATCATGGCGGGGATTCTCTTCTGGCAGGCGACCGGTCCGGTACGCGGATTTGCTATTACGCTGACGATTGGTGTCATCCTGACGGTCTTCACCTCGATGATCGTGGGTCGCGTCAGCCTGAGCTGGGCGAGCAAGTGGGGGCTTAAGAGGCTCTCCTTTTTCAGCGTTCTACCGGAAGGGAAGACGTTTGATTTCATGGGCAAGCGCCGTCTCTTTATCGCCGGGTCCGTGGCGCTCTTCCTCGCGGGAGCCATCGCTCTTGGCCTGCGTGGAGAGAAGAATTTCGGCATCGACTTCCGGGGCGGCGATCTGCTGACCCTTCAGTCTTCCCACAAGGTATCCGAAACGGAGGTGCGCAACATTCTCGACCCGCTCTTTCCCGATCTGAGCGTTCAGCGTCTTGGCGAGGGTAAGAATGAGATGCTCGCGATCCGCAGCCCGCTCGAAACTGCGGACAAGGTTCTTAGCGCGCTGAATGAAAAGATGCCGGATGCCGGATTTGTGGAGCACGGACGCGACCGTGTCGGCCGGATTGTCGGCAGCGAGCTGCTCAAGAACTCCCTCATCGCCCTCGGCCTTGGCGTTGTCGGCATGGTCATCTTCATCAGTATCCGGTTTGACTCCGTCTTCGCATTCGCGGCCATCGTGGCCATGCTGCACGACATCGCCATCACGATCGGGATTTTCGCGCTCGCGGGGCGCGAGCTTTCCGTCGT
>JBEBWR010000244.1:0-5017 GCA_040392045.1 Chthoniobacter flavus
AGCAGACCGCTGGAACGCCCGGCGCTGACCGTGGAGCAGGAGAAGAAAAACGCCGTAAGAAACGCGGGAAGCATGGTTCCCTGTCGTATGCCGAAAAGGGGGCTCGCCGTCGAGATAATTCCGGGGGATTTTTATTGAAATTTTTCTATTAAAACTGCAATTTGAATTTCATGACTCATCCCGAAATTGCGCAGCGCATCTGCCGCTCCACGGATCGGATCACCGAATGGCGTCGCCACCTTCACCGGCACCCCGAGCTTTCCCATCAGGAGAAAGAAACCGCCGCGTTCGTAGTGCGGACGCTGGAGTCTCTCGGCATCCGACAGATCACCACGGGCGTCGGCGGTTACGGTGTCGTGGCGGAGATCGACAGCGGGCGACCGGGAAAGATGGTGGGGATTCGCGCCGATATGGACGCTCTGCCGATTCAGGAAGAGGTGGTGTGTGACTTTACCAGCGAGAACCCCGGCGTAATGCACTCCTGCGGGCACGACGCCCACACCGCCATGCTGCTCGGCGCGGCGGAAGTGCTCAAAGAGATGGCGGATCGCGGAGAGTTCCCGGGGAAGATCCGGCTGATCTTTCAGCCGGCCGAGGAGAAGATGAATGCCGAGGGAAAGTCCGGCGGTCGCCTCATGGTGGAGCAGGGCGTGCTGGAGGGACTGTCGATGGTCATGGGGCAGCATGTCAGCCCGGCGGTGGAGGTGGGAAAAATATCATTCCAGCGCGGCTGCATCACGGCGGCGTCGGACAGCTTTGAATTGGTGGTACGCGGGCGGGCCTCCCACGGCGCGCAGCCGCACCTCGGCGTGGACAGCATCACCATCGCGGCGGCGATCATTCAAGGGGTTCAGCAGATTGTCAGCCGCGCCGTTTCCCCCATGGAGAGCGGCCTGATCACCATCGGATCGATTCATGGCGGAACGGCGGGGAATATCATCGCGGAGGAAGTGCGGATGCGCGGGACGATCCGCTCCTTTACGCCCGAGGTTCGCGACACGCTACTGACGGAGTTCCGGCGGGTCACCACCGGGATCGCCGAAGCGCTACGCGGTACAGTGGATCATGGCCTGCTGGAGGGCTACCCGGCAGGAAGCAACGACATTGCCATCACCGACCTCGCTGAAGAAACCGTCCGCGCGGCACTGGGAGACGCGGCGATCAATCCGCCCATCGGCCCGGGAGCCGGAGCGGAGGATTTCGCCTTCATGAGCCGCGAAGTCCCCGGGACGTTTCTCCGCCTCGGGGTGAAGTCGCCGGAGTGGGAAAAGCCGTTCAATGCGCATACCCCCCTCTTCCGGATTGACGAGCGTTGCCTGCCCGTCGGTGCCACGGCGCTGGTCGCCGTAGCGGTGGAATACCTCCGACGGAATAGCTAGCGACCCGCGAACGTCGCGTCGCGCTGGCTCTCCGGCTTGGAGGCGTAAACGTAGCGGTAGTAATCCGCCCGTTTCAGGCGCGAGGCGGCGGCCTCGTCGACGATCACACTCGTCTGCGGATGAAGCTGGAGGGCGGTGGCCGGGCAATTCGCGGAGATCGGTCCCTCCACCATCTCGGCGACCGCGTCGGCCTTTGCCTCACCGAAGGCAAGCAGCAGACAGATCCGCGCTTCGAGGATGGTCCCCACGCCCATGGTGATCACATGGCGCGGCACGTCGGCTTCACTTTCAAAGAAGCGCTTGTTCGCGTTGATCGTTCCCTCCGTCAGCGTTTTCAGGCGCGTCCGCGAAGCGAGCGACGAGGACGGCTCGTTAAAGCCAATGTGGCCGTCGTGGCCGAGGCCGAGCAGTTGCAGATCGATCCCGCCCGCCGCCCGGATCGCCGCTTCATAACGGGCGCACGAAGCGGGAATATCGCCTGCCAGCCCGTCCGGAAGATGAATCTTTTCCTGCGGCACGTTGATGCCGCGGAAGAGATTCTCATGCATGAAGTGGTGATAGGAAGCGGGATGCTCCGGCGCGAGGCCGATGTATTCATCAAGGTTGAAGGTGGTGACCCCGCTGAAGTCCAGCCCCTCCTCGCGATGCTTGCGGATCAGCTCGGCGTAGAGGCCCAGCGGCGTACTGCCCGTCGCCAGCCCCAGCACGGCCTGCGGACGCGTGCGCACAATCTTTTCGATAATCCGGGCAGCAGTCTCCGCACCGGCAGCAGCAGAAGGGACGATGATGACTTCCATAAATCAGCAGAGGCCATAAAGGGAACCCGCACGGAACTCAACTGATTTCGGCCTGCCGTGATAAAAAACTGTCGGTTTTGATCATTTTGACGATTTTCTTGACGAAACCGACAGGGAATGGTTCAACTTCGATCTTATCTATCCATGAAAATTCTCGTTACCGGCGGCGCTGGCTATATCGGATCGCATACCGTGATCGAACTGATCGCATCGGGTCATGAAGTGGTGATCGTGGACAACCTCGTCAACGCCAAGGAGGAATCCGTTCGCCGGGTGGAAGAGATCACGGGGCGCGCGATCCCCTTTCATAAAGTCGACCTTCTGGACCGCCCGGCGCTCGACCGCATCTTCGCCGAAGAGAAAATCGACGCGGTGATCCACTTCGCGGGACTCAAGGCCGTGGGCGAATCGGTGAAGATCCCCCTGCGCTACTACGAGAACAACCTCTCCGGCACCTTCGCGCTCTGCGAAGCCATGATCGCCGCGGGGTGTTTCAACCTCGTCTTCAGCTCTTCCGCAACGGTCTACGGAGATCCCGCCAGCGTACCGATCCGCGAAGACTTCCCCCTCTCCGCCACGAATCCCTACGGGCGTACCAAGCTTTTCCTCGAACAGATCCTCTGCGATCTGAATGCCGCCGACCCGCGTTTTAATATCGCGCTGCTGCGCTACTTCAACCCCGTCGGTGCGCATCCGAGCGGTCGCATCGGAGAAGACCCGAACGGCATCCCGAACAACCTCGTCCCCTACATCGCGCAGGTCGCCGTAGGGAAGCTCAAGGAACTCTCCGTCTTTGGCGGCGACTACCCGACGACGGACGGCACGGGCGTGCGCGATTACATCCACGTTCTCGACCTCGCCGCAGGGCATGTCCGCGCGCTGGAGAAGCTCGCGTCAAACCCCGGCGTCGTCACCTACAATCTTGGCACCGGACGCGGCTACAGCGTACTGGAGATGATCCGCGCCTTTGAGAAAGCCTCGGGCCGCCTCGTGCCGTACCGGATCGTCGACCGCCGCCCGGGCGACATCGCCGCCTGCTACGCCGACCCGACCAAAGCCGAGCGGGATCTGGGCTGGAACGCCACGCGCGGGCTCGATGAAATGTGCGCCGACACCTGGCGCTGGCAGTCGATGAACCCGAACGGCTTCTAACGGCTTTTAATAGAGACTCTATGGCACACGACATCGCGACCATCTTCGCCGGATTCGACATCCCCGGCAATTTTCACTCCGCCATCCCCTACGGTAGCGGACATATCAACGACACCTACGCCGTCACCGCCGATCAGGCCGGGCGACAGGTGCGCTATATCGTCCAGCGCATCAACCACAACATCTTCAAAGACCCGCGCTCGCTGATGGAGAACATCGCTCGGGTGACAGCGCACCAGCACCGGAAGCTTCAGGCCTCCGGGGTTACCGATACCAGCCGCCGTGCGCTTACGCTCCTGCCCTCCCGCGACCAGCTCCCGTACTATACCGACACGAACGGCAACTTCTGGCGGACCTACCTCTTCATCGAGAACGCCAAGACCTACGACGCCATTGAGTCGCCCGATCAGGCCCGTGAAGCCGCCAAGGCCTTCGGCAATTTCCAGAAGCAGGTCACCGACATCCCCGGCGGCCGCCTCATCGAGACGATCCCCGACTTTCACCACACACCGAAGCGCTTCGACACGCTGGTCGCCGCGATCGAAGCCGACGCGATGAACCGCGCCGCCAGCGTGCGCAAGGAGATCGACTTCGTACTGGAGCGCGCCGACGTCACCAAAGTTCTCATCGACCTCCAGACCTCCGGCGCCATACCGGAACGCGTGACGCACAACGACACCAAGCTCAACAACGTCATGCTCGACTGCGACTCGCAGGAAGGCATCTGCGTGATCGACCTCGATACCGTCATGCCCGGCCTCGCCCTCTACGACTTCGGCGACATGGTCCGCACGGCGACGAGCCCCCGCCCTGAGGACGAACTCGACCTCTCGCTCATCACCATGCAGATGCCGATGTTCAAGGCGCTCGTGGACGGCTACCTTACCTCCGCGCACGACTTTCTTCTCCCGGCCGAGCGCGGGCAACTCGCCTTCTCCGGCAAGTTGATCACGCTGGAGATCGGGATTCGCTTCCTCACGGATTACCTCCAGGGCGATCACTACTTCAAGATCAAGCGCGAGCATCACAATCTCGACCGCTGCCGCACGCAGTTCCGCCTCGTCCAGTGCATCGAAGAGCAGGAGGACGCGATGAACGAAGTCGTCCGAAGCTGGACCCCGGCCTGATCCCCTCTCCTTTTTTATCTATGAGCCAAAAACCTTCCCTCGTTGTCCTCGCCGCCGGTCTCGGCAGCCGCTACGGCGGCTTTAAGCAGATCGACCCCGTCGGGCCGAACCGCGAGATCATCATCGACTACTCGGTCTACGACGCCGTGCGCGCCGGATTTGACAAGATCATCGTCGTCACCGTCCCCGAGCTGGAGGAGCCGATCCGCGAGCATTTCTCCCGCACGCAGGGCGACCTCAATCTCGTCTTCGCCTATCAGCAGCTTGGCGATCTTCCCGAAGGCTACACGCTGCCCGAAGAGCGCAAAAAGCCGTGGGGCACAGGCCATGCCATCTGGTCCGCCCGCGAGCATCTGGACGGCCCCTTCGGCGTGATCAACGCAGATGATTTCTACGGCCCCTCCTCCTACAAAGTGCTGCACGACGCCCTCGTCGCCAAGCCGAGCGGGGAGTACTGCATGGTCGGCTTTGAGCTGGCCAAGACGCTCTCCGAGCATGGCTCCGTCTCGCGCGGGATCTGCACGGTGGACTGTGACGGCTACCTCGTCGAAGTCGTGGAGAA
>JBEBWR010000245.1:0-5016 GCA_040392045.1 Chthoniobacter flavus
CTAAATTCTCCGGACCAGCTCCGCCGGATCAGCCGCTGTGGTGATTCCCCGGGCCAGCCGCTCCAGCGCGTCGGCGTCAAAAGCATCCGCCAGCGACACCTTCAGCCGCCGTCCGTCGTGCAGGAAAACCACTTCGTCCCACTGGATCGAGTCGATGCTCCGGGCAAAGCGCGAGACGGCCCGCCCCCGGAAAAAAGCGCGGGTTCCCGTCGGCGGCTCGGTCATCGCGGCGCGAATCTCCTCATCGCTCACCACGCGACGCAGCGAGCAACTCTGGAGCATCTCGTAATACAGTCCGTGCGACGGATCTGCCAGATGGTACTCCAGATCAATTGACTGGAGCCACGGATCGCTCCACTCCAGCCCCTCCTCCTCGCGGAAGGACTCCAGCAGGAACCGCTTCGCCACCCAATCCACCCGGTCCATACAGCGCATCGGATCGAGCGCCAGATCGTTGAGCACCGCCTCCCACTCGCCCAATACCCAACGCGTCTCCTCATGGCTCGCGTCGCAGTGGCGGGAAGCGGCCTCCAAGTAGAGCCGCTGGAGGTCGATGGCGGAGATTTTCCGCCCGTCCTTCAGCTCCACGATCCATTCCCACGACGGATCGCGGCTGATATGCTTGAGCGCCGCCACGGGATCGGCCAGCTCCACCGCCGGGGCGCGACCCCGCTCGATCAGCTCCAGCACCAGCGCCGTCGTCCCCACCTTCAGGGCCGTGGCGACTTCGTTCATGTTGGCGTCGCCGATGATGCAGTGAAACCGGCGGAACCGCTGGCGGTTCGCATGCGGTTCATCCCGGGTATTGACCAGCGGACGCTGGTTCATCGTGTCGATGGAGACGAGCACGGAGAAAAAGTCCGCGCGCTGCGAAATCTGAAACACGCCCGGACGGCCGGTGCCGTTCTCTTCCTCCAGCCCCATCTTTCCCGCTCCCGCGAAGATCTGCCGGGTGATCAGAAAGGGCGTTACCCCTTCCACCAGTGCATCCCATGCGACGCTCCGGGGGATGAGGTAGTTATCATGACAGCCGTAGGAGTGCCCGGCAAAGTCGGTGTTGTTTTTGTAAAGCCGCACCTCTTCCCCCTCGGGCAGTCGTGCATTCCGGCGACGGGCGCACTCGGCCAGAATCAGTTCCCCGGCCTTGTCCTGTGCGACCAGCTCGCGGAGCGTGGAGCATTCGGGAGTGCTGTACTCCGGATGCGCATGATCGTTGTAAAAACGCGCCCCGTTGGAGAGCACCAGATCGCTCTTGATCTCGCGGAAGGAGAGCGGCCGCTGGCTATCGATCTCGAAGTAGTTTGCCTCGTCGGTATCCTGTAACAGCTCCGCCGCGCGGAAGCCCCGGGCATCGCGGTGCGGGTCTTCGAGCTCATAGTCCCACTTCATCGACGAGCCGTGATCGGTGTAGCTGCGGACGATCTCAATCGACTCGGCGACCACGTCGATCCCGTCCCGCCCCGTCACCGTGATGCCGTACTCCGTCTCGATGCCAAAAAGCTTGTTCATATCACTCCGGAGATCGCAGGGGCAGTCGCTCTTACGGGGGCCACGCGCACCACATTGGCCGCGTCGTAATCGATCAGCTTTAGCCAGTCCTCCGTGATCTCGTTCGGCGGGAAGATGTCGCTCTCGTGGTACTCCGCCTCCAGCGCGGCGCGGAGATCCTCCAGCCCGATCCCCTCCTCTTCGCCGCTCGCGATGGCCCGCTTGATCGCCCGACCTTTCGCACGTTCGACGATGGAGGCGATCATCGCGCCGCTCACCAGATCACCCCGGTAGACCGGCTCGCGCCTGCCGCTCCGTAGTGTCACCTCCAGAAAGCGGCTCTCTTCCCGGTTGTCAAACTGCCACTCCAGCACCTGCGCGATCAGCCGATCAATCGCTGCCTCTACACTCCCGACCTCCGCCACGAGTTCCGGATCGTACGGCAGCGCGGCATGCAGGTAGATGCGGTAGATCTCGGCGGCCCCTTCGCGGTCGGGGCGGCTTACGCGGATCTTGCGGTCGATCCGCCCCGGACGGAGTATCGCCGGGTCGATCAGATCCGCACGGTTCGACGCGATGATGATGACCACGTCGTTGAGCGACTCAATGCCGTCCATTTCCGCGCAGAACATGGGGACAAGTGTGGAGAGGATATTCGACTGCCGCGTGGCACGCCGCGTCCCGAGCACGCTCTCGGCCTCGTCGATGAACAGGAAGGGCAGGTAACCCTCCCGGCGCTTCTCCCGGGCCTGAGCGAAGATTTCGCGTACGATCCGCTCGCTCTCGCCGACCCACATATTGAGAATCTCCGGCCCCTTGATGTGCATGAAATACTCGTGCATTTCCACGCCGGTCTGCGCCTTGAGCTTCTGCGTCAGGTTCCACGCCGCAGCCTTACCGATCAGCGTTTTGCCACATCCCGGAGGCCCGTGGAGCAGGAAACCCTTGGGTGTGCCGTGATCAAACCGGCGGAAGAGCGCGGCATGGAGCAGCGGCAGCTCCACGGCGTCGCGGATCGCCTCCAGCGCCTCGTGCTGCCCGCCCACTTTCTCCCACGGCAGCTCCGGGACGTGATCAAGGTAGTAATCGTGCGCCTGATGGCGGGAGAGCAGCTCGACCGCCACGCGGTAGTTCCCATCCACGCGCACCTCGTCTCCCGGCTTCACCTGCTCCCCGCAGAGACTCCCCGCGCGGCGGAGCACAATCGACTGCACGCCGTGCTCCGTTCCCACGCGGAGGCGTTCGTTATCGATCACCTCCGTCACCTTCGCGACGGGGCCGTTTGAGTCATAACCGAGATCCCCCACAATCGCGAAGGCCTCGTTGACCAGTACCCGCGTGCCGACGCGGAGACTCTCCGGGGCAACGCGGGGGTCGATATTGCAGTAGTAGTCGGCGCCGCCCACCACGATCTGCGCGATCCGGTCGGGCTGGTCGTCAGCGGGAATCCCGATGAACGTTCCGATCCGGTTCGCCGGAGCCGTGAGCTTCTGGATGATCTGCTCCATCTTCTCAATGGCCTGACGCGCCTCCTCCATCGTCCCTTCGCGCTCTGCCAGCGTGGTTTGGAGCGACGCCAGTTCCCGGCGGGCCGGGTGGCTCATCGGCAGGCTGCCGAGCGCGTCCCGGAGGCGTTCGAGATGATCGTGCAGCGAAGGGTCAACATCGTGCGGCGGACTGGAGTGGGACATTTGCATGACGAGAAGGGTTACGAAGCGCCGCGGTGCGCCGGTCCTTCCACCGCCCCGGGGGATTTTCCCGGTGAAGCGGATGATCTGAAGCTTCCGCGCAAAAAAAAGCAACGGGCGCCGACCGGTTTCCTTGCTCCCCCATCCGGTCGACCGCCCGTCAACACCCTTATCGATGGCGATCGGGAGATTGGCTCTATGGCCTAAAACACCAGTCGCCAGAGCGGGTTGCGGGCGAGGATGATCTCGGCGTCGATGGAGGTGCCGAGCGTGAGAGGCTGGGGCGTTTTTTCGATCAGGACAGTGACGCGGTAAACGGGGGCTTCGTATCCGGCGGGGACCTCCTCCTCGGCCTCAATCGCGCGTCGGATGACGCGGCCTTCGATGTAGCCGTGCTTGAGGCGGTTAAAGGCCGGGGAGGTCATGATGACCGGCTGCCCGTTGTCGATACGGTGATATTCCCGCTCGGTGGCGTAGAGGTCGACCTGCGTCGGCTCGCCATGCGAGAGGTGGAAGAGGTCGGCTCCTTTGGTGACTTTTTCACCCACGGTGCGCCGCAGGACGAGCGTGACCACTCCGGCCTCGGGGGCGCGGATGGTGTGTCGCGCAATCTCCTGCACGAGGGTGTGCCGCTCGACTTCGAGGATACCCAGCGCTTCCTTCGCGGCGTGTACCTCCGCGCGCGACTGGTCGATGAGCGTTTTCTCCAGCCCGGCCTCGACGATGCGCACGGTGCGCTCGGCTTTCTCCAGCTCGGCGCTGGCGACGGCGAACTCCAGCTCCGCGGTTTCGACGTAGCGCTGGCTGACGGCCCCGCTCTTGCCAAGCGCGCGGATGCGCTCCAGATCGGTCCCGGCCTGCTCCTTGCGTTTGGCGGCGGCTTCGCGCTCTTCATGGCTGTGGCGAAACTCCTTGGGCAGAGGCGATTTCAGCGCGGCTTCGAGCTGGGTCTGCTTCAGCTCCAGCTCCGCGCGCGCCTGCGTGATCCGGGCGTCGGTCATTTCGAGACGGCCCTCGGCCTCGGTGCTATCGAGCCGGGCGAGGACCTGATCCGCCCCGACGCTGTCGCCGACATGGACGTTGATTTCCTTTACCACGCCTTCCACGACGGAGCGGACATAGGTCTCGCGCTCTGCGTGGACCCGGCCCCGCGCTTCCACTTTCTCGTCCACGGGGACGAAGGTGAGCAGGAGAGCGAGCGTGGTGAGCGTGCCGATGCTCATGAAGAGGGTCAGCGTCCGGATGCGCTGAAGGCGCTGCTGGATGGTGCGTTTCTGGCTCATGACACGGAGGGGTTTGACTCTTTGGCGACGGCCTTGGGATGGTAAAGCTTGCTGTACTCGCCCTTGCGCGCGAGCAGCTCTTCGTGGTTGCCGATTTCCAGAATGCGGCCTTCGCTCATCATGACGATGCGGTCGGCTTTCACGATGGTGCTCAGGCGGTGGGCGACGATAAAGACGGTCTTGCCCTTCATCAGCGTATCGAGCGACTCCTGAATGAGCGCTTCGCTCTGGTTGTCGAGCGCGCTGGTGGCCTCGTCAAAGATCAGGATGCGCGGGTTTTTCAGGATGGTCCGGGCGATGGCCAGCCGCTGGCGCTGACCGCCGGAGAGGGTGACGCCGGATTGACCGATACTCCCCTGAAATCCGCCGGGGATTTTCTCGATGAATTCCAGCGCGTTCGCCTGACGGGCGGCTTCGATGACTTCCTCGTCGGTCGCGTCGGGTCGACCGTAGCGGATGTTCTCCTCCACGGTGCCGGAGAAGAGGTAGTTCTCCTGAAGCACGATCCCGAGCTGCTGGCGGTAGAGGTCGTACTTGAGGTCGCGAAGGTCAACGCC
>JBEBWR010000246.1:0-5000 GCA_040392045.1 Chthoniobacter flavus
GAACCCTCGCTAACCCACCACCACGATCGCTATCACCTCACGCTCCGGAGCGGCCTGCGAGCCTACCATTGCCACTCCACGGACGGGCTGCACTACAGCGCCCCCGAGCCGTGGCGCTTTGACACCGGCGAAGAACTCGGCTCCTACGACACTCAGGCGCACTGGGCTCAGACCGGCGACCGCCTTTATCTCGTCTACACCCGACGCGCGGAAAACAACGCCCACGTCGTCCGCCACCGCGCCCCGCTCTTCCTCTCCGAGTACGACCCCGCGAGCGGTCGGCTTCTGCGCGACACCGAGCAGATCGCCGTCCCCGACCGGGGCGCGCAGCTCGGGAATTTCGGCGTGGCGCAATCCCCCGACGGCGAAGCCTGGATCTGCGCCTCGGAATGGATGGAAAACGCCGGGGAGTGGAACCCCGAAGTCTGGAGTGCCCTGCAAGCCCGCCATCCCCGGGCCGACCTGCGCGCTCTCGCCGCGCTCCCCGGCCGTTGTGGCCTCTGCGAACTCTCCGGCAGCGACAATAGCGTCCATCTCGTCCGCATCGCCCCCTGAGAAGGGGTTTATAGCACCCTACCCGTCACGAAAATCGGCACCCGCTCCTCCGGCTGGCGCAGAATCCGCGCCATCAGCAGCTTCACCGCCCGCGTCGCAATCTCCCCGATCGGATTTTCATACGCGATCACCGGCAGCCCAAACTGGTGGTCTACCCCCTCATTCTTGAGCGTCAGCACCATCAGTTCGTCCGGCACCGAGACCTGCTCCGCCAGGAGTGCCAGCGCCACGCCGCGCATCAGAATATCTTCATCCACCAGCAGACAATCCGTCCTCCGCGACGGAGAAAGCTGACGATTCTCCCGGATGAACGCCCGCACCCGCT
This sequence comes from Chthoniobacter flavus, assembly GCA_040392045.1. Lineage (GTDB taxonomy): Bacteria > Verrucomicrobiota > Verrucomicrobiia > Chthoniobacterales > Chthoniobacteraceae > DATMFV01. The sequence goes on from JBEBWR010000246.1 coordinate 881, forward strand.
CGCGCACCGCCACCTCCGGTTCGCACTCCCGGTCCTGATCGTTGACCTCCAACACTCCCGTACAGCGCAGCGGGGAGCTATTCATCGCGTCCCAGAAGCAATTTGTCGCGTAGGCGTCCGGAGAAGTCCCCGTCACCTTCGTCACCCAGCGCACCCTGCGCCCCCCTCTCGCGGCAAGAACCGCCAGCGCCTTGTGCATAAACGACTCGCGGCAGAGGCTTACATCGCCCCCCATGTGCGGCGCTTTGATCGATACCAGCGGCCGCGAAAACTGGGACGACAGCTCCCACAAGCGCTTGAACGCCATCCCCAGCTCCAGAAACCCCGCTGGCTCGTACCTCGCCATCTCCTCCGCCAGTCGCGATAGCGTCCGATCCCGCATTTCGCCGGTCACCCCTTGAAACCGCGCGAGGTTGTCGTGCGTATGCGGGATGCAGTCGGCCTCCGTCAGCGCCGCCTCCAGACAGCTCACCATCCTGCGGTCATGGTAGTGCGGCTCCTTTTTCAGGTCCCAACCCGCCATGATATAGACATGCAACGGTACCCGCTCTGTGCGGCGCACCAGCGTCCCTACGCGCGGGCGCCGCTCCAGATACCCCAGCGTGGAGAGTCGGGCCAGCGCCTGCTGCACCGAATTCACCCCGATCTGAAAGCGCCCCGCCAGCACCGCCGCGCCGGGAATCCGCTCCCCCTCGGCAAAACGTCCGGAGCGGATCTCCTCCAGAATCAAACGCTCCGCCCGTTGCGACGGATTACTAGGTTCAGCACTCATATGATTAAAAATAAAAAAACCGGCAGGAAAGACCAGCCATTCTCATCGCGGATCATTCCTCGCCAATGGCAATATTTTTTCACAAATCTTAAAAATAAACACAAATAATTAATTAATATGATGCAAATCACCATTGCAATATAATATTCAGGATTGACAGCCGGAATCTTCTGTCGCTTCATAGCCTCATGGAAATGCCCCGTCTCCCCCGCCGTCTCATGGCTGCACTCCTGCTCCCCCTCGCGGCAGCCCCCCTTTCCTCCCATGCCGACAACAGCACCTGGAATGATTCCACCGGCAATCACCTCTGGAGCGACGCCGCCAACTGGAGCAACGGCCTCCCCGGGACCGCCTATACCGCCGAATTCAGCGGAACCGGCAGCACCGTTACCCTCACGGCAAACCAGAGCAGCGCATTCAGCGGGCTCCTGTTCAACGGCAGCGATGCCTCCTATACCTTCCAGTCCGACATCCTCGGCACGGTTCGCAACCTTTCAGGCTCGGGTTCCTTTCAGGGAGCCTACGGAACCACCGACAGCAGCCTGACCCTTCGCGACGTCAACATCGGAGTCACCGCCGGCTCCAGCTTTGCCTACAACGGCTCCGGCAACACCCTTCTTCTCAGCGGCTCCGGCACCCGACTCGCCACCGCCTACAGCGCAGGCTTCTCCGTCGGTAGCGGGAACGGCACCGCGGTCGCCAACAGCAACAACACCGTTACCATCCAAAGTGGAGCAACCCTTCAGGCGGGCCTCATAAGCATCGGCGGCAAGGGCGACGGGAATTCCATCGTGGTGACCGGAACGGATTCGCTGCTTGGAGGGATAGGACTGAGCGGCCAGACGAACTTCAACCTCAATATCGGCAACAGCACTTCCACTTCCAACAATCTCCAGATCCTGAACGGAGGAAAAGTGCAGGTAAACTATTGGAATACCAACCTCCTTGGCGGCTACCTCGTCATCGGCAAAGGCTCCATGCTGGTTCATAACAGTACCGCCGTCGCGCAGAGCCTCAATCTCAGCAGCCGGGGAACCCTCTATGGCGCGGGCGATATTACCGCCACTTACGTCAAGTTCACAACCTCCGCCCCCGGCGGAAGCGGAGCGCAGGTGCACATTGGCGAAACCTCCAGCGACTACGGCGCGCTTACCGCAAACCTGCGCGGCCCCAGCGATGCGGTCGGTGAATGGCAAAACGATAACCTCACCCTCAACTTTCAAGTGGGCGACCTCACCACGCCGGACGGCGCCATCGCCGGCGAGAACTACGACTTTCTCGATCTCTCCGGAAACTTTGTCTACGGAGGTATCGTTAACATCGATCTTGCCAATGCCCTCCTCGCCCCTTCCGACGCATTGCAGTTGATCCGCTGGAGCGGCGCACTTGGCGACGTCGCGGACCTGAGCGTAAACCTGCTCAACGGGGGGAACTACGGCTACGAACTCCGCTCCGATGGCCTCTACCTGACAGCCTCCATTCCCGAGCCGGGAACCGTCGCCCTTGCAGCCCTCGGGTTGACGGGTTTATGGTTTGGCGCGCGTCATCGTCGCCGGTAATCAATCTTCCCCTCCGCCTCACGCGCCGATCATGAAACGCCTCCTTCCCAGACCCCTCTCGGCTTTTACGCTCACCGAGCTACTGCTGGTCATGGTCGTCGTCATCGTCCTCGCCGCCTTCCTCTTCGCAAGCTCCGGACGGGCGCTCTATGAAGTGCGCAAGAGCCGGAGCATCGGAAATCTGCGCGCCATGGGATCGGCGCTGACCAGCTACGTCGCCGACCACAACGGCAGGCTACCCGAAGGCGGCTTCCGGCCGACCCTTAAGGGCGTCACCGTCCGCTACTGGTACAACGCCCTCGATTACTACTTCGGCGGCAAAGACTACGAGCCGGCCAACAGCCGTCTGCCGAACCGACCGGCATGGCAGAACGATCCGCTGAAAGTCTATCCCGAGCCCGTCTTCGACGGCGGCTATGCGGTCAACGTCGGCTATGGGTGGAACCACGCGTTCTTTGGCTATACCCCCACGTGGTATCCCGAATCCCTCGGCTGGGGCGGCCGTCTCTCGCAAATCGAGCGCCCCTCGGAAACCATCATCATCGGCACCAATACCGACAAGATCCCCGGCGATCTCGGCAACGTCCTCATCTACGCCTCCACCGCAGCCGCCACGCGCTACAAAGGTAAAGGCCTCTACCTGCTGCTCGACGGCCACGTCGAAAGCTATACTCCCGATCAACTTCTCGAAAACAACAACTACCTTTTCCGCAAACGCAAACTCTAAGCCATGCCCCTCTCCTACAAGCCCCTTCTGATCGCCCTCAGCACCCTCCTCCCGCTCACCGCCTTCGGTAACGAAGTGCACACCGAGCTTTTCAATCGCGACTTTGAGCAGGACACCGACAACGTCGGCTTTCCCGATGGCTGGAGCGTCTCCAAAGACGCCGAGATCACCCTCACCCGCGAGAACGTCTCCAGCGGCACCCGCGCCCTCGTCATTACCAAAGGCTACGCCGCCGTCTCCCAGGATCTCGATATTACCAACCTCGCCGGACGTCGCGTGCTCGTCACAGTGGATGTCCGCAGTCCGGATGACGCCTTCTTCGGCCTCCGCGTCGGCTATTATGTGCACGACGAAGTGAAAGGCAAAAAGTGGGTCGACGCCCCGATGCTCTGGGACAAAAAGCCCGGCGAAACCTTCGAGACCTACACCGCCCAACGCGTCATCCCGGAGAACGCCCTCGATGGTCGCTTCTGGTTCTGCCTTTATCGGAGCAAGAACACCGGCACCGTCATCGTCGACAACCTCTCGCTGGAGTTTCTCGACGAAAGCGCGGCACTGGACGCCCGCCAATCCACCGTTCTCCAGCGCGAGCGCGACTACCTGCTGGAAAAGCTCCGCCTCGCCGGGCTCAAGCAGCCCGACCGCCCGGAGTGGGAAGCGCTCCGCAAGGAAGTAAGCGCCGTGCGTGATCAGGCCGTGAAAGAGGGGGATTTTGAAACGTCCCTCTCACGCTTTCGCGAGCTGAACGCCCGGCTTCAGCAGACATTCTACCGCGACACCCCCATCGTAGCCAACTGGGAGGACGGCTACGAGCGCCTTGAGCCCACCGCCCTCCCCGTCCCTGAAGAGCCGAAATCCGCCAGCCTCAGCGCGCTAGGCGGCGAAGTCGTCGCCCTTGGCGTGGAGCTGGCCAATACCACGCTGGCACCGCAGAGCTACTCCATCGCCCTCACCGGCGAAGTCACTCCCGCCGTACAGGCCAGCCTCCGTCGCCACGTCCTGGTAGAGACATGGTACACCAAAGGGGCCACCCTCATCGCCGACCCCGCCACATTGCTACCC
>JBEBWR010000247.1:0-4975 GCA_040392045.1 Chthoniobacter flavus
TAAAGGATATCGGAGCTACCGAACTCCAGACCGTGAAATGGAATCCGGCCATAGCCGCCTCTCTGGCTCCCGCACCAGAGGAAACGCGCAAGCTGGCAATGATAGGCCAGCCGGTAGTCACCGCGTCGGATAAAGGCGCACTGGTGGTGGCGGATTTCACCGTTCCTCTGAGCGGCACGCTACAATGGCAGGGGCCGGGCGAGACGGTATGGCGCACTGTCACTGGCCGGGAGAATACCGTTGTCCGACCGGCTGCGATGGCTGCAATGGCTCCTGTCGGCCCCGAACGGCATGATCGCTACTCCCTGATCTTTCCGCTGATGGGGCTCCCCCTTAAACCAGGTGCCAGCTATCGATACAAGATTGAGCTACGCTCCAGAGATGGAGAATCGCTAGTGATCGGGGAGTCCCGCTTTATCCCGTCAAAGGGAGAAAAAACCCTGCACGTCGGAGCGAATGCGGAAGAAGGAGGTGATGGAAGCGGAACTAAACCGTTTGCCAGTCTTCAGGATGCTCTCAACCGGGCACTTCCCGGCGATACCGTGCTTCTAGGTACTGGCGTATGGACCCGCCCGGTAATCCTTCACCACGGGGGAACGGAAGACGCGCCTCTGGTCATCCGGGGACAGGGACCGGAAAAAACCATTCTGGACGGCGGAAAAGAGGTGGGAACCCTCGTCGAACTCCGACAGGCCCCCCACGTGCACTTTCACGGAATGCAGGTCCGGTGGTTTGGAAATCTGGGCGTCTATGCGCTGGGGTCGCCGAATGGCAGACTGGAAAACTGCCGTATCATCAATCAGGCGCTGGATGCCGGATTTGGAAGGAGCGGGAATGGCTTTCACTTGAAGAATTCGCCCCGCTGGGTTGTCACACGCTCTACCTTCAATACGATGGAGCATGGGATGCTGGTGGTCGAATCCCCGGAGTTCACGGCGATCCGGAATACATCCTACGGCAATATCTACTCCGGACTTGCGCTCATTGAATCCGCGAAAGACTCCCGCATCCTCTACAACAGCTTCAACTTCACCGGGAATGATTCGCTGGTCATCCGCGAGCGTCGCCGGGAAACGTTTGAAACGCTGCTGCTCGACTATAACAACTACGGCACCATCCTCTGGAGAGTCGCAGAGATCGATCGCGGCGGTACCGTGATCAAAACGGAAGGTCGCCGCCCCGAGAACGACTTCACCCCTGCCGGGCGCTATGGCAAACAGGGAGGCAGCAAGTTCATGATGTCCGCTATTATCAACGGCGAACATCACAGCTTCTTTCGGCTCGGGGATTGGCAGAAGTTCACCGGCAAGGATCAGCATTCAATCTTTGCAGACCCGCAATTTGCAGACCCGCTGCGGGGCGATTTCCGCCTGCTGCCCGATACGCCAAATCGGCTCGCTTCCGGTGAGGTCATTGGCTCGGGGGAGATCGCCCAGCCGGCGCAGGCTTCAAATTAGAACATTTATCATTATCCTATGTTAGCCACATCAAACATTCCGTGCGGGAACGGGCGGATCCGGTGGGTTTCGCCGGAGTCTCTGGAAGTCGAACTGATCGCCTACAGTAAAGGCGCGCGCTATACGCACTTTAGGATCTCCGGGGTGGAGAGAGAGCAGGAACTGGAGATCTCGCTTCTACCGGATGCCTGTTTCCGGGACCGGGATTTCGCACATAAAATGCATGCCGACGTCTGGTGGCGAACCAGCGAGGAGCCTGTCTGGCGACGCGTGGAAAAGGTGGACCGTTCGCCGGAAAGGGTACGCTTCCGGTTACACCTGAAGCCTCACATCTCCTGCTGGGTAAGCACGGAGCCTCCCATCAGCTATAGCGATACCACGGAGGAGCTCTTTACCATCGCTGCCCGAAATCCGGAAATCGCTGAAATGCACCACCTGGGACGTTCCCTGGAAGATCGTGGCATCTTCCTGCTACGGATCACCGCACAGGAGAATCGATGTACCCCCGGTGAAGAAAAGCGGACGGTGATCCACATCTCTGCCGGAGAACACGCCACAGAGTTTGCCGGAGAAGCCATCGCACGAGGAATTCTCGACCGCCTGCTATCTCCGGAGTACGCCGGATATCGCCAATCCTTCATCTTCGACCTGATCCTGAATACCAACCCGGACGGCAACATCCACGGCTGGCATCAGTACAATCTCAAGGATTGGAGAGAGCATAACTACAGCGACACCGTGGACCGGAGCTGGCATCACGAACTGCGCCCCTACGCAGAAGGGCTGCCCGGTCCGTATAGTCCGGAAACCGTCGCGATCATGGAGTGGCTTCTCAAAACCCGGCCTGCCCTCTATCTCAGTATGCACAGCTGGGAGGGGCAGTTCGGCGTTCCGGGGGCTTTTTACACTTCGCCCACCGTGCTTGATCCCTTGATGGGAGCAGCAGTAATGCGAATCAACGAACTGGCGCACGAAACGGCTGGGGAGCTGGGCTTCCATTACGACTCGCGGGAAAGCACGGAAGATGAACTGCATCTTGGCCATTACCTGATGAGGCAGGAGGTCTGTTATGCCTATCTTCCGGAAGGACATTACAATCTCGGATTTGAAACGCTGAAGCAATTCGGCGGCCGATTCTTTCAGCGCATTCTGGACGACCCCTTATTGCGTCTGGAGGACTATCATCCACAGCGCTGGGATAGCATCTTAGGGCAGTCCGGCGCGCACTCACAAACCCAACTATCCCATTCGCCCCTTTCCTGATGAACTGGTTTACTCCCATCGTAGCTCCCCGGAGGAGATTTCGTGTCACCATTGGTTCAGACTGGGCTCCCATCTGGAGCTACGAAGACGTGATGCGGAAGGATGCCGCTTCGGTTTACGGAGATCTGCTGCCGCTCTTTCTGGAGAGCAATCTTAACATCGTAAACCTTGAATGTGTGCTGGGCAATCGCGGCGCGCCTATTCCCAAGGCCGGTCCGGCGCTCTGCGGAGAAGCGCAGACCGGGATTGCAGGGCTTAAGGCCGCAAAGATCGGCGTGGTCACGCTGGCAAATAATCACTCCATGGATCACGGCCCGGAGAGTCTGGAAGAGACCCTCCGCTTACTTTGCGAGGCAGGGATCTCCCCCGTAGGGGCAGGGATGACCGGGGAAGCGGCCGCCAAGCCGCTTCTCTTAACGCGCGGCCCCGGCGAGGCCCCCCTTGCAATTATCAACTGCGGCGAAGGTGAAGCCTGTGCTTCGCTGGATGGCGGGCCGGGTGCCAATGTCTACAACCTCCGGGTGCAGGAGAAACAGATCGCCGATCTGCGTGATGCGGGTTATCTGGTGATCACCATTTTCCACGGAGGCCGGGAACACGCCGTCATGCCGCCACCCTATGTCGTGCATGGGCTTCGCGCGTTGGCGGAAGCCGGATCGGCGGCAGTGATCGCGCATCACCCGCATGTCCCTCAGGGCGTGGAGATCCATCAGGGCGTCCCGATTGCCTATAGTCAGGGAAACTTTATCTTCCGGCGCGGGACGCCCCATTATTACCTCAACATCGGCTACCTGGTGCATCTCGACATCGGCAGCCGGAAGGTGGAAGCCGTTGCCATGACACCGTACCGCATGGAACCGGAGGGAACCAAAGTGCTGGCAGGGGAAGAGCGGGCGGCATTTCTGAAAGATTTGAAGGAACTCTCCGGTTACCTTTCAGACCCGAAAGCAGTGGAAAGCTTCTGGAACGCATTTGCCGATCTCTACGGCAAAGGTGAAGAGAGCCTCTACGATCAGCTTCGCTCCGCTGTTCAACGGCTGGAAGAAGACCGGCCAACAGCGCTCAGCTACTGGCACCACTATTTCTTTGCTCCGGCGCACCGCGAGTATTTCAGCGATGGGCTGAAGCGGTTGCGACTCGGAACCTTCGGCGACTCCCCGGAATGGGCGCGGGAGTGGGTTCGGAAATGGAAGGAGCGAGAGCAGTGAGACGAAGCGTGGTTCCCGCGAGCGGCGATCTTCCCATCTGACGGGCGTTCCTTATTTGAGTTCTGATTTTTCAAAAACGCAGAATCGTTTTCCCATCGGTGGCTTTCGTGGTAGGCTGGTCCGTTTTCCATGATTTCCACTCCTGAACTGCTCGCTCCTGCGGGGAACTGGGACTGTATCCGCGCGGCGGTTGCCAACGGCGCGGATGCGGTCTTTTTTGGCTTGCCGCGATTCAATGCCCGGCTGCGTGCGGACAATTTTACCGAAGCGGAGCTGCCCGAGGTGGTGGCCTATTGTCACCGCTACGGAGTGAAGGCCTATGTCACCTTTAACACGCTGGTCTTTACGGGGGAGCTGGCGGAGGCGGCAGAGTACCTCCGCATTCTCAATCGCTCGGGAGTCGATGCGCTGATCGTACAGGATATCGGGCTGGTCCGCCTTGCGCGGAAGCTGGTGCCGGAGTTGCCGATTCATGCGTCGACGCAGATGACGATCACTTCGCCGGAGGGCGCGGAGATTGTGCACCGCGAGTTGGAGATTGACCGCGTAGTGCTGGCCCGGGAGCTATCGTTGCGGGAGCTGGAGAAATTTCGCGATTCCGTGCGCGAGGGGTTGGAGCTGGAGGTGTTTGTGCATGGCGCGCTCTGCGTGGCCTACTCGGGGCAATGCCTTACGAGCGAATCGCTCGGGCGGCGGAGCGCGAATCGCGGCGAGTGTGCGCAGGCCTGCCGAATGCCCTATGAGATGGTGGTGGACGGCGCGCTGCGCGATCTGGGCGACCGGCGCTACCTTCTCTCGCCGCAGGATCTGGCGGCGGTGGACGAGATCCCGGCGCTGGTGGAGGCGGGAGTGGCCTCGTTCAAGATCGAAGGGCGGCTCAAGTCGCCAGAATATGTCGCCGCCGTCTGTCAGGTCTACCGGAAGGCGCTCGACGCGGCTATTGCCGGGCGGGAGTGGCACTCAACCCCTGCGGACCGCTACCCGCTGGAGATGACGTTCTCGCGTGGACTTTTCCCGGGATGGATGCACGGGGTGAACCATCAGGAG
>JBEBWR010000248.1:0-4948 GCA_040392045.1 Chthoniobacter flavus
GCTGGGAGGCTTTGCTTGAAGTGGCACGCTCCAACCGAAAGAGCGGGATCGAGGCCAGAGCGATGCTCAGAGAAATCCGCGAACTGGAAAGACGAGATCTGGCGCAGCGCAACTGGCGCTCCATGCAGCTCCGGCACGAGTGGTACGTGCTCCGGATGTTCGGCATCAAACCCGCGAAGGGTGCCATCCCGTGGAGCGTCGGTTCACCGCGCTGGTAGACGAGGCGAGCCGTAAATCACGGGACTTCGGCGGGATTCACCAAAGCTTCCACCATGCTTTTGCAGACAAGTCGGCGCGTTGGACGTCCAGCAGCTCGGTAACCTTGTTCTTATCAAACAAGTCTTCCAGATAATCCGCGCCTTTCTTGAGCTTCAAATCAATTTCGCCCGAATACAAAGGATACAATCCGAAGAACCTGATCGTCTTGCCGTCCCGTATCGGAAGCGTCCAGAACTCGGTCGAAACGGTTCTGGGTGTTCCCAGCATCATGCAGCAAAGCGATGTATTTTCCGCATAGGCCTCGGGAGGGTCCCCGTGAGGAAGCGTGTGCCCCCAGCTGAGCCATGTCTTATACTCATGAGGGAATCGGGCACATATTTTGAGCCACCGGATCGGCCAGTAGTTGCGCTCATCCTCCATCTCATCCTGACTCATTTTCCAATCTGCAGGGAGACAAAGCATGAGTTCAGCGTGAGCAAAATCCTCGCATCCCTCAGGGGCCGCCATGGGGAGGTCGCTCATCCCCGATGTCACGAGGGTCCAATACGGACGCTCTTCACTCGGAGGAATCTGGTGTACGTCAATATGAACGATATCCGAAATGAGTTCATGAAAAACGGTGGAGATCTTCCCGATGTGCTTCTCAATATGGCGTTCGATATCGTCCATATTGGAATCTTCCATGTCGGGTGGAATCCACCCTTCCTCACGCGGTTTATGCCGGTGGATCGGAGCGCCGGATTCGGATCTTTCCTGATTCATCATCGTCACATGTCAAAGGTAAAGCGCGGGGCTGCCTACTCCTTCCTTCCGAAGAGCTTCCGCACGATGGCCGCAAGAGCAATGGCTCCCAGGATCACGAATTTCTTCCCGGCGAGGAGGGTCGCTCCGATGATTTTGAAAAAGCCCATCTTGGAAGCCACAGTGCCGCCGATCAGCGCAGCGATTCCGTATTCAGCCATGCGGTCGGTAGCGGGGTTGTAGTCGGCGTACTGGTGGCCGGGCTGGAAATCGACCATGGCCAGAATCTGCGGCGTGGCCTGTTCGATCTCGGGAAACTGCGGCATGACCGAGATGGCATTGAGAACCAATACCCCCCGGCGTCCCAGCACCCGGATATTATAATTGAGGGTGTTGGCGTCGTTGCCGTCGAAGCGAAGCTCCTTGGCCCAGTGGAGTTTGTGGCTCTGCTGATCGTAGCGGGGGGTTGCGGCCCAGCCGACCAACTCGACTGTGGGGTATCCCTGCTTCTCGCGCTCAGAATTTGCGGAGGCCACACCTTCCCGCATCTCTTTGAGCAGTGTGGTGTAGTTGATCTTTTCCGCGTCGGCATCGGAGACGTAGCCGGATTCCTCGTACTCCAGAGTGACCACCCAGCTTTCCTCATCGGTGACTTTGAACTTCCGCGGCACCAGCATCCCCAACACATCGGAGGAACTCTCCGGCGGATTGCCCCAGAGGTCGACGAGGACACGTTTCGCATCCTCTGCGTTTAAAAAGTAGAAGTCATCCGCGACCTTGAGCTGGGCGACTCCGTCTTTCAGGGCGATCATTCCCGTTTGCGGGTTGAGCGACTTGAGAAACTCATCAAGCTTCGCCTGATATTCCGCCTGAACCTGTTGCTCCGTCGCGACCGGGGTCGCCTCTGTCGGGGTAGCGGCGGGGGAAGTTTGAGGGGTGGGGGTTTCTGCGGCGCTGGAGAAAGTGAAAGCAGCCGCGAACAGTCCAAAGAGCATTAGACGCTTCTTCATGATAAGAAGCGCAAAGCTAAAATTTTTATCACATTAAAAGCAACATTTTTGAACAAGCGTTTTCGCGTCGGCAAAAAGCGGTGTCTGAAAGTCACCCGGCAGGGGGGCTGGCGCTACAGGGTCACACCTGAACCAGCCGGAAACGCGGATCGTATTTGCCGCGGTTGTACGTCCGGCAGCATTTAAGGCAGGCGACGGCGCGGCGGAAGGGCCGGACGCGCGGGACTTCCAGTCCGCAGGCTCCGCAGCGGTAGAGCAGCTTTTTCTCCACGACGCGACGCGGAAGCGGCAGGTCATGGCAGCGTTTTTCATCGTTCAGACCGAGATCGCAGCAGGCGGCCTTCCATTCCGCTCCATGAGGGGAGATCCGGCGGCGTCCGGCTCGATGGCGCGCGAGGAGATGCGCCAGTTCGTGGCGCAGGGTGCGGTCGACTTCCGGCATTCCGAAGGGGATCAGCCGGGGGTTGAGGCTTACCAGATAGGAGCCGAAGCAGGCGAGACCCGCCGTGGTCCGCAGCCGGGCGTTCCAGCGCACTTTCACCTTTCGGGCGAGATCCCCTGCCCCTGCCAGCTCCAGTAGCAGGCGGGAGGAACGCTCCAGCGCTCCTTCGGAGAAATCGTCATTGGCCCCGGTCCAATCGAAGGCGAGCTGTTCTCCCCGTTTCCCCTGCTCCTTCGACGGCTGTCGGGGTGAACCCCGACGGGAGTCGAATTTTTTATCAACCTTCTCGCCGATGGGAGAGAGGTTTCCAAATCGGAGTGGCAGGTGAAACAGATTCATGGCGAGGCGATTCCTATGCCAGCAACCTGTCGATCAGATTCGGCAGTTCTGCAACCACCTTTTGCACTTCTTCCTCCGTGGTTCCCCTCCCCAGAGAGAATCGCACGGCCGCCTGCGCGATCTGCGGCGGCACGCCCATGGCGAGCAGGACATGAGAGGGCTGTACCGAGCCGACCATGCAGGCGGAACCGCTCGATACGGCCATTCCGGCCAGATCGAGGCTCATGAGCAGCCCCTCGCCGTCGCAGCCGGGGAAGGTGACGTTCACGGTATTGGCCAGCCGCCCGGTCGGATGCCCGTTGAGCACCGCCGTGGGGCAGCCTGCGGAGATGCCTTCCCAGAGCCGGTCGCGGAGGGTGAGCAGGCGCGCCTGTTCCTCCGCCATGCCGCGCACTGCCAACTCCGCCGCGAGCGCCAGACCGAGGATCGCAGCGGGGTTCTCCGTGCCGGGGCGGCGCTGGTTTTCGTGCGCGCCGCCGTAGACGGTGGCGTCGATCGATACCCCCGCCCGCAGCCAGAGCGCTCCGACACCTTTGGGGCCGTAGAATTTATGCGCGGTGAGGGAAACCGCGTCGGGCGTCCCCTCCTCCGTGACATCCAGCGGCAGCTTGCCGAAGCTCTGAATCATGTCGCTGTGAAAAATCACGCCTCGCGCGCGGCAGGCTTCCGAGATTTCCCGGAGCGGCTGGAGCACGCCGGTCTCGTTATTCGCGGACATGATCGATACGAGGGCCGTCTGCTCCATCAGCGCGTCGCTGAGCTGCTGCGGATCAATCCGCCCCGAACGGTCCACCGGCAGGCGCGTGACGCGGAAGCCCTCGGCGCGCTCCAGATAGTCGACGGCATGGAGGACGGCATGATGCTCCGTAGCGGAGGTGATGACGTGGCGCTCTTTCCCGTCGCGTACGGCGCGCCGGGCCAGCCCGAGGATGGCGAGGTTGTCGGCCTCGGTGCCCCCGCCGGTAAAGATGATCTCATGCGGGCGCGCCCGGAGCAGCACGGCGAGGCGGTCCCGCGCGTCGTCGATGACGGCGCGCCCTTCCCGGCCGGGGCCGTGGATGCTTGATGGATTGCCGTAGACGCGCTCCAGCACCGGCATCATCCCGGCGAGCACCTCGGGGGCGAGCGGCGTGGTCGCGTTGTAGTCGAGGTAAATCATGTCCTCCGCATCGCCTATTAAATCGACCAGTCAAACGCTCCCGTGGAAGCGTCGGGACCCATATCCACAATCTCCGCGCCCACCGGCTTGCCAGGCTTTTTGCGGCGATCTTTCTTCTGCACGACCTTGAGCTGCGTCTCCTCGTAGTAGACCAGCGAATTGGGCGGAACGGACTGCTGGAGAAAGACGTTGCCGCCGATGGTGGTGTTCTTCCCGATCGTGGTTTCGCCGCCGAGGACGGTGCTGTTCGGATAGATCGTCACGTTGTCCTCCACGTTCGGATGCCGCTTGCCGCCCTTGAGGATGCGGCCCTGATCGTCTTTCTGGAAGCTCTTCGCGCCGAGGGTGACGCCGTGGTAGAGCTTCACGTGCGAGCCGATCACGCAGGTCTCGCCGATCACGACGCCGGTCCCGTGGTCGATGAAGAAGTGCGAGCCGATCTGCGCTCCGGGGTGAATGTCGATCCCGGTGCGGGCATGGGCCCACTCCGTCATGATCCGGGGTAGGAGCGGGACTTTCCCGAGGTGAAAGATATGGGCGCAGCGCTGGATGGCGATGGCTTCAAGGAAGGGATAGGAGAGGATGATCTCGTCGTAGCTGCGCGTGGAAGGGTCGCCCTCAAAGGCGGCCTCCACGTCGGTCCTCAACAGTGTACGCGCTGCGGGAAGACGCTCCAGAAATTTGACCACGGCGGCCTCTGCCGCCTCGACCGGGCAGTCGGGCGCGTGGATACGGAAGCTCTTGCTGACCTGCTCGGCCAGACGGTTTGCAATGGACCGGATGCGGAATTGCGTGGCGCGGCGCATCTCCTTGGAGTGAATCGGCTCCTGATCCAAAAACCCTGGAAAAAGAAGCTGGAGCAGGTCTTCACAGATCTGGCCGATGGCGAACTTCGATGGGAGGTTGGTCCCGTCGAAATTATTGATCCCCCCTACCTCCCGGTAGGAGTCGAGAATGCTGGCAGTAAGGCGCGGCAGGTGCGAGTCCATTTCCGCTAATGGTATCCGGCAATTCGCAGAGGGGTAGCGAAAAATTCGG
>JBEBWR010000249.1:0-4874 GCA_040392045.1 Chthoniobacter flavus
AGGAGAAGCTCAGGAAGGCGACGCGCGGGCGTTCGCCCGTGAGCTGCGCGCAGAGGCGACCGGCCTGTACGCCGATCTGCCCGAGCTGCGTGACGGTCGGCTCGGGGACAACGGCGCAGTCCGCAAAGAAGAGGACGCCGTCCTGCCCGAATCGGCCGTCTTCCTTCGCCATGACCATGCAGCCGGAGATGAACGGAGCGTCCGGCAGCGGCTTGACGAGCTGGAAGAGCGGGCGCAGCAGGGAGCCGGCGTAGCCGCTCACTCCGCCGACAAGGGCGTCCGCCTGCCCATGCTGGATCATCATGGCGGCGAAGTAGTTCGGGTTCTGCAAAAAGCTTTCGGCCTCGCCGGTTCCGAGATTGCGGTAGCGCTGGAGATTACGCAGCCACCGGCTGAAAAGGGGCAGATCGCTCGCGCCCACCGGATCAATCACCCCCACCCGCGCCATATCGACGCCTTCCCGGTCGGCAATGGCGAGGATCGTCTCGCGGTTGCCAAGGAGGATGGGCGCGCCCAGCTTGAGCCGGGCAAATTCCGCAGCGGCGTGAATCACGCGAGGCTCAGTGCCTTCGGGGAACACGATGCGCTTGGGGTGGCGGCGGAGCTTCTCGTAGACCGTCTCGATGAATTTCATCGCGCCCAAGTATGCCCAAGCGCGGCCCGACGGCAATCTTTTAGCTGCGCCTCCTGCATTTTGTGGGGTTTACAGAGCGGGGTTCTCCTTTACACTCCGCTCACCGATGAGCACCGCCGAGATTCCTCCGGGTCTGATGACCGACTACCATACGCATACGCCCCTCTGTCGCCATGCCGAAGGGTGGCCCGTGGAGCTGGCGCGGGTCGCCGTGGAGCGCGGGCTGGCGGAAATCGGGTTCTCGGATCACAGCCCGATGGCGGAGCCGTTTGACGACTGGCGGATGCTGCGCGAGGAGCTGCCGCTCTATCTGGAGCGGGTGGAGGAGGCGCGCGCGGCGTTCCCGCAGCTTCCCGTACGGGTCGGGCTGGAGGTCGACTTTCTGGAGGGGCAGCAGCCGTGGATTGAGGAGCTGAGCGGGATGGCGGAGTGGGATTACCTGATCGGGAGCGTCCACTACATCGCGCCGGGGTGGGACGTGGATAACCCGAAGTTCATCCATCGCTTTGAGGATCGCCCTGTCGCGGAGATCTGGGAGATGTACTGGAGCGCCTACACCGCCGCGATTCGTAGCGGTCTTTTCGACTTCATGGCCCACCCGGACCTGCCGAAGAAGTTCGGCCACCGCCCCGAAGGCGATCTGCGCCGCTTTTACGAACCGGCCATCGCCGCGCTGGCGGAGACCGGGACGGCCTTTGAGATCAACACCGCCGGACTGCGCAAGCCGGTGGGCGAGTGCTACCCTGCCCCGGAGTTTCTCCGCATGGCGCGAGAGGCGGGGATTCCTCTCCTGATCAATTCCGACGCCCATGCGCCGGAGGAGGTTGGCGCGGGGTTCGCCGAGGCGCTGGGGATGGCGCGGGCGGCGGGGTATGCGGAATTGGTACGCTTTGAGAAGCGGCAGCGGCGGACGGTCGCCATGTAAAAAGGCGAGACATGATGGCTAAATCATGTTAGTTGGTAACAGATTGCGAACCGCTCCATGACCACACCTCGCCGTACCACGCTCCAGAACGTTGCCGAAAAAGCCGGGGTCAGTCATTCCACCGTCAGTCTGATCCTGAACGGTCGCGGGAAGGAGCTGCGCATCTCGGATGAGACCTGCCAGAAGGTCATCGACACCGCGCGGGCGCTGAATTATCAGGCAAACTACTTCGCCCGCAGCCTTCGGGGGAAATCGACGCACACGCTGGCGATCCTCTGGTTTTTCAGCGGCCCGCACAGCGAGGACGGCGTGATCCGGCGCGTCACCGAGCAGGCGCTCAAGCAGGGGTATATCGCGCATTTTTTCGACTCCATGAGCGATCGCTCCGTGGTCCTGCGCATCTTGCAGGAGCTTTCCCGACGGTCGGTGGACGGGATCATTTTCCGTACGACGGACCGTCGGTTCATTGAGTCCACGGAGGGGCAACGCCTGCTGGGGAATTTCCGCGCGGCCGTGGTGGTCGCGCAGGATTTCGATGCGTGCGAGGGCGATGTGGTTGTGCATTCGCGGACCACGGCCATGCAGGACGCGGTGGCGCATCTGGTCGCCAGCGGGCGCAAGCGGCTGCTGATGATCGGCGGGAATTACCCGAAGTTCGACATCGCCCGTGCGGCTTGGGTCGCTTTGGGCCGGAAGGAGAGCGACGTGGAACTGCGCGATGTGAACTGGTACCGCAGCCCCGACCGCGTGCAGTCGATCCGCGACGCGCTCGACTCCGTCCCGTGGGAAGGGCCGGGTGCCTTTGACGCGCTTCTTTGCAGCGCGGACGAGATGGCGTTTATCAGCATCAACCACCTCCGGGAGCGGGGGATCGCCGTGCCGAAGCAGGTCGGCGTCATCGGGTTCAATGACAACGCCGCCGCTCCGTTCTTCACTCCTCCCGTGGCAAGCGTAGCGCGGGATGACCTTCTGGTGGTGGATCGGGCGCTGGAGTTTCTCTTTGCCCGGCTGGAGGACAATGCATTGCCCCGGCAGCATGCCGAAGTGCCCATGCGTCTTGTCCTGCGCGAATCTGCCGGGAAAGCGAAGCGCACCCGGAAACGCCCCGCCTGAAAAAACCCTTTGACAGCGACAACTAACATGATTTAGCATCCTTAGCTAAATCCATATAGCAACCCCTGCATTTCCCTTGTTTTCCCCTATGACCTCCCGATGGTTTTCCTTTTTTTACCGTACCGCGCGGAGCGGTACGGCGTGGCTCCTCTGTGGTTCCCTCTCCGCGTCGCTCTGGGCGGCGGAGGGCGTGTCGCTGGTCCGGGAGGGGCAGGCGGTCGGGACGATTGTCATCCCGGAGTTCGCTGATGACGAGGTGGCCAATGCGGTGGAGGTGTTTGTCCATACCGTGAAGCGTTCCACCGGGGCGACGATCCCCGTGGTGTTCGGGCCCGCTGCCGATCAGCTGCCGAAGGATCGTCCGCGGCTTTATGTGGGATCGCTACCGCAGATGAAGGAAGCGGGCATGGAGGAGGAGGCGATGGAGCCGGAGTCGTACCGCTTCGTGACGCGGGGGAACGCGGCTTACCTGCTGGGAAAACCGGTGCCGAAGAGCGATCAGACGCGGGAGGTGGTCGCGTCGTGCCCCACGCTGTGGGGGCTCAACAAGGTGCTGGAGGAGGAACTTGGGGTACGCTGGCTCTGGCCGGGGGAACTCGGGACATACGTTCCCCGGAAAAGCGAACTTGCGATACCGGTCACGGATGCTTCCTATCAGCCCCGCCTGATGATCCGGCGGCTCCGGATGCCGGTGAAGGCAGCGCCGGATCAGGTCCGGGAGGAGGCGTGGCAATGGGCGCGCAATCACCAGCAGGGCCGCCGCGAGGGCTACTACTTCCGCGAGGCGTTTGTGGAGTGGTGGGACAAGTACGGGCTGGAGCATCCGGATCTTTTCGCCGAGCTGCCGGACGGGCGCAGGCAGCCTTACCCGAAGCCCCGCTGGGTGAAGCTGCGGCTGGCGAATCCGAAGGTGCTCGACTTCATCGAAAAGGAGTACCGCGAAGCCGGAGCGCCGAAGTACTGGAGCATTTGCCCGAATGATGGCGCGGGATTTGACGTGAGCGATATCACTCGCGCATGGGATATCCCGAAGCAGCAGGCGCTTTCCGATATCGCCTATGCCCGGGGAGCGAATCTCACCGCGCGCTATGTCCGCTTCTGGAATCTCGTCTACGAGCGCCTCAAGGAGATCAATCCCGAAGTCGTGCTCTCCACCTACGCTTACTCCAACTACCGCTACCCGCCGCCCAAGGAGCGCCCGCTCACGGCAAAGGCGATTATCTCCATCGTGGATGACCTCGATGCCTATGACGCATGGAAGGGATGGTCGCAGTACGCCTATGGGATGCACCTCCGGCCGAACTGGTGGCATCAGGGCGCGGACGCCCCCTACATTCCCTACCGCAAGACGGCGAAGTACCTCAAATTTGCCACGGAGAACGGCATGATGGGCTTCGACATGGATTCGCTCATCGGCTACTGGGGGACGCAGGGTTTCAACTACTACCTCGTCGCCCGTCTGCTGACCCGGCCGGAGCTTTCCGTGGAGGAACTGATGGAAGAGTATGCCTCCGCCTTTGGAGCCGGAGCGCCGAAGATCCGCGAATACCTTGCCTATTGGGAGAAGTATTCCGAGGAGGTGAACTCGCCGATCAACGCGGGAGGGGCGATCCGGAATGTCTCCAGCAAATACGACGATCTCGTACGCGCCGGGAAGATCCCGCTCAGCATCCTCGCCGGGGCGAAGTACGCGCTGCCGCATCTCTATACCGACCGCATGTTGAAGCCCGCGTTTGCGCTGCTCGACGAGGCGCAGGCCGCCATTGGCGACTCCGATCCCGAAGCGACGCGGCGCGTGGCCTTCCTGCGCAGAGGGCTGGCCCAGCTTCAGGCGACCCGCGATCAGATCGCGCTCGGAGAATCGCTCAAGGCGAAGCCTGACCGCAAGGTCTACGAGCGCTTCCGCACCGGAGCCGAGGCGCTGGAGACGCTGCGCGACGAGCTGACGCTGGAGCATGTCGTCTGGGGAGACGCTCAGCGTCGGCATGAGAACCGCTACCGCGTCCGCATCCGCCCCGAGAACTTCGAGGCGGGAGAGATCAATCTCGACGGCCTCTAAATGGCATCTCCTTTCAACGACCCAAATCACCCCATGAAAACACGACACTCCATCCGCAAACTCCTCACGGGCGTTCTCCTCGGAGCCGCCAGTCTCTCCTGTGCTTCCGCCTCCACTTTTCTGGTGAACTGGGGCGGCAGCTA
>JBEBWR010000250.1:0-4869 GCA_040392045.1 Chthoniobacter flavus
CTGATCGGGGAGGGATCAAGCCGGTAGAGGTAGCCTTTGGGAATCTCGCTGGCGATTCCCTCCACTGCTTTACCGGTATGATCCAGTACGATAGGCCAGAGCGGATGCACGGAACGGACATCAAGCTGCACGGCCTCTCCCGCAGGCTTCTCAAAAGCGACCCACACAGGCCGTCCAAATCCCCCCTGCGTGGCAAAGGGCGTGCGGTCCACCGGTCGCCCCTGCTGCTTTTCGTAGTCCACGATGGCGTCCATGGCAAAGGCCATACCGCCCAGTGGATAGGGGTTGCCGGCTACGGAAGGGTAGGTACCCAGCAGCGTGCCATCTTCCTCATTATAGGCAAGCGCCGTATCGAGATCGCGTCGGAGCGTACGGACGAACTCCGGGTCACGCGTCATCCGCCATGCTTCGGAGAGGCGCTCCGCGCTATTGTTGTAATAGCTAAAGGGGAAATTAGCCAACGTCGCCTTCGTACGCAGGTATGCCCCCTTGAGCAGCGACTTGCCGGCAAGCTCGTGCCCGGCGACTTCATGCGCCCGCTGCATCGCTCCCATCTTGACGCTATACTTTGCCAAACCTGTTGCCTCGGCCTCCCGCTTGACGCCTTGCGGGACGTCGAGATCGACCAGCCACGCGGTCTGATCATCCATGATCTCGCGGAATATCGGGTCGCCGGTCTCCTGATAAATCGTCGCGATATTCTTAAGCACGGCGAACGGGCGCGATCC
Source organism: Chthoniobacter flavus (assembly GCA_040392045.1). GTDB lineage: Bacteria > Verrucomicrobiota > Verrucomicrobiia > Chthoniobacterales > Chthoniobacteraceae > DATMFV01. The sequence continues at coordinate 729 of JBEBWR010000250.1, forward strand.
CCGCAGCACCTTGCGATCCCCGCGCTCCCAGAGCTGCTTTAGCGTCCGGGCATAGTGGTCAAGCATCTCGCGGGCCGGACGGTAGTCGGTGAGGTAATAAAGGTAGGCAAGGCAGCGGATGTCGGTGCCGGATTGATAGTGGTACGACGGACCGGCCGCCCAGTATCGGGGGGTATAGGCGGCATTGCGGATCAGCCCCCGCTGTGGCTCGTTATGCTGCATGCGGAAGTCTACCCAATGACGCGTCATGCGATTGGCGTCGTCGAAGTACTTCCGCCCGCTTCCGCGCGCGACCATACGCCAGAGGTTCGAGTGAAAGCCGTAGTCCATGCCGTAACGCGTCAGATAGGGTTCCCAGCGCCCGGTCTCCGGGTGCTTGCGGTACCAGGTATGCGGAGCCGCGCCATAGTCAAAAAATCCATACTCCCCCCACTCCCGGGTGACGGCTATCCATTGATCGTACCACCGCTCCATCCAGGCCTCCTCTTCAGGGAAACGCGCGGGGTCGTACGGATGGAACGCGCCCATCGCTTCGGTCTCCCGCAGCCAATAGGGATCGACCAGACAGAACGGTGTCTGCGAGACCGCGCTGAGCGCCTTGGGCTGGGGATTCAGATCCAGATAGAGTGTATGCGTCCGGGCCACACCGGCGGCGCTCGCCTTGTCCTTTACCGCTTTACCGCCCCAGTCCCGGTAACGCTTCAGCCAATCCTCGGGCCAGCTTTTCGCCATCTCGGAGGCGCGGAAATCCAGCTCTCTCCCGCCGCGTGGAGACCAGAGGCGGACGGTCAGGGCATCTGGAGTGACCGATAGCTCTTTGGGAAACTGCTGCCAAAGCTGCGGGAGCGATACGCCGATCCCGGCGCCGCGCGACTCTCCGGCGATCACCCAGTCGCCCGCGAGGGTTCCTTCCCGCAGCGTTTCTCCGCTCCCCCGTCCGATCACGTAGCGGCAATCCTTCTGCTCATCCATGGCCGCGAAATGAAAGGCCTTCTCCTGAAACAGGAATACCTCCCCGCCCTCCAGCGGCACGTTGACTTCTTCCTTCCCGGAGGGGAAGAGCGCGCTGCTGAGCGCGGCTGCCGGGCGGAAGCGAACTCCGTAATCGCGAATCCACGTCTGATTCGTATCCTCGGTAATGACTAGCGAATGCTCAATGCGGACCTGCGCCTGCCCGGCAAAGAAGTGCAGGCGCGTGACATAGCGCCCGAGCTGCACGCCGTCTGGCGTCCGGTAGCTCCCTCCGCGACGCAGCACGATGCGGACCGGCCCTTCGGTCTCAATTGCCACCCGCCCGGGCGAGTCGCCAATGACGGCCTCCCGCCCCTTTTGGTCAATGAGGTAGAGGTCGTCGCCGCGCGGGTTCTCCAGGCGCTTTTCGGCAGGATCAAAGCGCCCGTCGCCATTCGCGTCAAAGTAGGCTTCGCTAATAAGCGCGCCCTCCCGATCGGGTACCACGAAGCGGGCGACCCCGGTGTCGATGATCAACCGTCCCTCTTCTTTTTGAAGTTTCAGCGGTGTCGATAACTGATTTTTGGCGGGGACAACGTAATAGCTGGCTCCGGGATTGGCGACGAAGTCCATGCCCATCCAGCGGATCGATTCCTGCTCGGGCCAGTTGACCATTTTCCAGGCATGCGAGGGCACGGCTTTCCCCTCGCCGTCCACGATGGCGATGCCCTCGGGGCGCACTTTCCAATCCTTCGGGAACGGTACTCCGACGTAGGCCGGGGTGGCGCTGTGGGTCACGCCGTCGACGGTCAACGGGATGCGAAAAGCCGCTTCCGTACCGAATTCCCCTGCTGCCAAGCTGGTGTTAACCGTCCATAAACCGGCGCTAATGGCCGCTAAAGTGAGCAAATGGCGAAAGAATGAGGGGGATCTGTGCTTCACAGAGGCATACCATTACATACCAATTAAGAGACGTCAATGAGAACTTCCTCCGTTTTCTGCTGCGCACGACCGGGGTGCTGGGGTATAAACCGACGCGATGAACCTTCGCATCTACCTCCCTATCCTTGCCGGAGCCACTCTTGTGACCGGCTGTGCAACCAATGAGTCCACCACCTCCGCTCCTCCGCCCGCACCGGCTCACCGGGGTGGGGCCGAGTCGTCCGCCGCCCGGAATGACGGGCAGCGCGGCGAGTGGAACAAGACACCCGAGATCGGCATGACCAAGGCGGAGGTTCGCGCCCGGTATGGCGATCCGCATCGCGTGGTCCAGGAGGGGGGACGCGAGGTATGGGAATACGACGCGAAGGCCCGGGGGCGCGATTTCATCCCGGTTTATGGCGGATTCACCCGCCAGTACAAGGGCGGCAGCATTGCCTTTGGTCCGGATGGTCGCGTTGTGGCCCGCAAGTGGGGCCACAAACGCTGGATGTACTGATGCTTTCGAGCTTCCGGCGCTTCGGGGAATCCCTCCGGAGCGCCGGGAGGCTTCGGAAAGGGTGAAAATACTTCTTGCATCAATGCGTATTAATGGCATATTGACGCCATATTGCTGATACGTATTGACGGCAACCGATACCCACGATCCTTCATGAAGTTCCCTCTCCCCCTGTTCTCCCTGCTTGGCACTCCCTTTGCCCCAATTCTGCTCTCGGGCGCGTTCTTTGGTCCGGAGGCGCTGGCGGCGGAGTTTCGCATTGTTCCGTCGGAACAGCAGGCGACTGTGACGCTCTCGGACTCGCTGAAGGAAGACCCCGCCGCGCGGAACGCGGGGAAGCGCTTTATCGATACCGTGACGCGGATGACGGGGGAGGAATGGACGCACGGAGAAGATATGGAGGCGGGCGTGGTGTTAGCGATCACTCAGGATCTCCCGGAGCTGGCGGGCAAGGCGGGACTGAAGGCGGATGATCCGTTCCAGCGGGAGGCCTATTATCTCAAGAGCAGCGGGAAACGGCTGCTGGTCCTTGCGGCGACGCCGCTCGGACTGCAACACGGGGTGGAGGATCTGCTGCACCGGCTGGGGTATCGCCACTATTTCCCGGGGGAAACGTGGGAGGTGGTCCCCCGGTTGACTCAGGCGGCGCTGGAGGTCGATGAGACGCAGCGTCCGGCCTATGTTTTCCGCGATCTCTTTACTACGTCTTTCCGCCCGGGGGAGGAGCCGATGTTTAACCAGTGGCGGCAGGTGAACCGGATGGGGAGCGGATTCCAGCTCAATACGCGGCACTCCTATCTCGCGATTTTCCGTCGGCATGAGGAGACGTTTGCGGCGCATCCCGAATACTTTGCAAAGGTGGACGGTGTGCGGCGCGATCCCCGGAAGGATCGGGACTTCAAGTTCAACGCGGCCAATCCGGATCTGCTCAGGCTGCTGGTGGATGATGCGAAGGCGATTCTCTCCGCGCCGGATGCGCAGGATTCGATCAGTATGGACCCGTCGGATTTTGGCGGGTGGGATAATAGCGGCGAGGCGTTTGAGAAGATCGGGACGCCCTCGAATCAGGCGGTGACGATGGCGAATGCGGTGGCGCGGGAGGCGGCCGCTCCGCTTGGCAAGTATGTGGGGATGTATGCGTACTATGATCACCAGTTTCCGCCGGATATCGCGGTGGAGCCGAATATCATTGTGAGCTTTGCGACGCGCTTTTTGAAGCCGGACGGGGATGTCTTTGAGAATATCACGGCATGGCGGGCGAAGGGGCTCAAGCAGGTGGGCATTCGCGACTACTGCTCGTACTGGCCGTGGGATCAGTCGATGCCGGGGCGCGCGCTGGGCGGGAATCTGCACTATCTCAACCGCTCGCTGAAGCGCTACTTTGAGATTGGCGCACGCTTCTACACGGCGGAGTCGCAGGGCGGATGGGGGGCGTACGGGCTGGGGTATTATAGCCTGACGCGCTGGCTCTGGAATCCGGAGGAGCCGCAGGAGGTGATCGTTAACGACTTTCTCACGCACGCATTCGGACCGGCGGCGGAGACGATGCGGCGCTACTTTGAGCTGGTGAACGGCGACGGGATGGTGGCGGCCCGCTTCCGCTCTCCCGGGGAGCTGTATGCGCCGATTGTCGAGTCGCTGCCGCTGGTGGAGAATGATCCGGCGGTCGCCCGACGCCTTGAGGCGCTGCTGGTCTATGTCCGCTATACGGAGCTGCTCTCGGCGCTGGAGCGTGCGCCGCTCAATGAGCGT
>JBEBWR010000251.1:0-4804 GCA_040392045.1 Chthoniobacter flavus
ATCTGCTGCCCCGGCGGGCAATCATCCCATGGCCCTATACCGACATGACCGATCCGCGCCTGCGCTTCGGCTGGAAGTTCATCACCGTGCGGCAGACGCGTGACGCCGCAGGGCCGGCAAAATTCGGCCTGCTCCACCGCGAGCGCTGGGTGGCTTACCTGAACGGAACGACGCTATTTGTCAAAACCTTCGACTACGAGGAGGGCGAAACCTACCCCGATCTGGGCTGCAACTTCGAGACCTACCTCGACTCCGGAATGCTGGAGATCGAATCGCTCGGACCACTTCGGACCCTCGCCCCGGGAGCCTCCACTTCGCATACGGAAGAATGGGTTCTGCTCGACAACGTACCCCAGCCTGCGTCACTCAAAGAGGAGGAACTGGCGCACTGGATCGCCCCGCTGCTGGAGCAGCTCGGAGTCACCCGCCCGTAGCGCCGCCCTGCTGACGATTTTTTATGAAACTGAAATTCCTTTCCGCCCTCGCCTTTGCCCCCTGTCTGGGCCTCGCCCTGCTCGTCTCCGGCTGCCAGACGACCGGCGGCGGCGGTGGCGCTTATACCCGCCAGCAGGTCGAAGCGCGCGCCCGGATGATCGCGGAGATCCCGAACGAGCCGCGTGGCGATTACTTCATCGCCCGGCGGTACTACAAGAGCGACTACAAATTCTGGGGCTACATCCGTCGCCCGGGCGAACCATGGTCACAGGCCAAGATGGTCATGTTCAATGAAAACACCCGCCTCGCGCCGGACCGCGAGCGCGGCATCCTCGGCACGGACAACGGCTACGAATACAAGCTGACCGGCTATTTCTCCGGCGATACCGTCTACGAACCGGCCAGCAACGCATTCTACCCCGAGTTCGTCCTCAAGGGGTACGAACTCCGCTCTAAATCGCCGGCTCCGATCTATCTGAACCTCGCGGCAGCGCTTGATCCGGCACGCCGGACGATTCAGCCGCCGTATTGACCGCACCGCCCTCCTTCTTCCGGTTGATCCACGAAAAGAGGAGCACCCAGAACGTAAGAATCAGACTGTAGAGCGGAACCTGAAGAGGCGCTGGCATTGCGTAGACGAGACAGACGAGCGGCGTCCAGACGCCCCAGTTCGCGATCAGCGTCGGGAAAAGCTCCCGCCCGTAGTAGCGCAGAGTGAAAAACTCGCCCGGGCGGGGAAGCTCATTATTCCGCCATTTATAGGCGAGAATGCCATAAGGCGTAGAGACAAGCGGCGTGTAGACAAACTGATCGGTGAGCATCTTCCGGATAATGGTCCAGAGGTCGGTGCCCGACCCGTAGAACATCGTCTGAAGGCGGTAAAAAGCATCGATAATCACCGAGCCACCGCCCCAGACCGCCATCATAAAGAGCAGATTCCGCCAGTTCTCGCGCCGGACCCGGCCCTTCTGAAAGACCAGCACGACGAGGATCTCCGGCAGAATCCCCCCGGCGATCATCCCCGCGAGCAGAGCGAAGAGATAGCCGCTCTCCTCCTTCGTCCGGGCCAACCCCGCCAGCGCCTCCGCCACACCCGGAACGCGGTAGTACGAAACGACGATCGCGACAATGAAAAGCTGAATAATCAGGCCGGGAATAAAATTGGCCTTCGCGGCTTTCAGGCCGATGGAGAGCGGTGGAGCTTCAGGTGTGGGCACAGGGCGGAGAATATGTCCGGGATTCCCGGGAAATGGGAGCCAAAAACCGATTTCAGGTGACAGTCGCTTTCCTTTCGCCTATTCACCCGATTGGCATGATGAGTGCGGTCCCCATCTACTACCTCGTTTTCGGCATCCTGACGATTGCCGGGGGGACGCTGGGCTACCTGAAAGCCCGCAGCCGCGTCTCGCTTGGAATCGGCGGCGGCGTAGGGCTGGTATTGATCGGATCGGGGCTGGCGATCCTCCTCGGGCACACCAATCCGGGGCTGATCATCGGGCTGCTCGCCAGCGCGGCGCTCGCAGGGCAGTTCATCCCCAAAGTCGCTATGGGGCGCGCTCCCGTGCACGCCATCATCATGGCCGTGCTCAGCGCCATCAGCCTCATCCTCACGATTATCGCATTTACCGAAAAGTAAAACGGGCCTAATAAGCAGCGGATCGGGTTTGAAATCCCCGAGGGTTTCCCGCAGAGTGGCGGCTATGGTTTCCCGTTCTCTCCGGTTGATCACCTCCGTCTCCCTCCTGACCACGCTCGGCCTCGCGGGTTGCAAGCCGACCTCCCCCCGTTCGCCATCCGAAGGGAAAGCGGAATCGAAGAAGCAGGACGCCGCTCCCACCCCCGTTCCCACGCCTACGCCGAAGCCCACCCCCACTCCGACACCCCGCCCGCTCTACATCCCGCGCAAAGACACGCTGGAAACGGCCCAGCTTTACAACGGCGCAAAAATCTCCACCACGCTGGAGACCGCCCCCGGTACCACAGCGACCAAAGATCGCGCCCTTCCCGGAAGCTACGAAGTGCAGATCTCCGTGAAGCTGACAATCCCCAAGGCGCACCAGAGCGTTGACGAGCTTAGCTCTCTTAATCCGCACCTCCCCAAGCTGCTTCCCGGCCTTGCCCCCCTGCTGGAGACCGGGAAAATCGCCCCGAGCTACGAAGAACTCTACCGGCTGAAGCTCAGCCGGATGGAGCGAAACCTCCCCCGGCTCGACCGCCTGATGACCCGTCACGATCTCTTCGACTGCGAGACGATCCTCCACCTTCAGGATACCACCACCAAGCGCAAAGTGATCCTCCTTCAGGGCGATATGGACGTCGACACCGACGGCTCCGACGGCGACCGCCTGCCCAACCCCGAGGGCAAGGACATGTACTTCCAGCCGATGACCAGCTACAAATGGCCAAAGCGCACGGAGTACCCAAACCCCTTCCTGCCGCGCTCCGAGGAAAAGCTCCAAAAAGTGCGTCAGGAGCTCGCCGACGCCCGAAAGAAAAAGGGCGTCACCAAAGCGGAAATCGACGCAATCCAGAACCGCGTCGGCTCGGCGCTCTACGAGGTCAATCAGCTGAAGAAAAACAGCTTCCTGCTCTCCGCGACCGACCCCTACATCGTCCTCCCCGGCTTCATGTTGCGGGAGAAACACGCCGGGTTTACCCCGAAGATCGGCGACTACGCCGTAGTGATCTACGACGACGTAATCTACCCCGCCATCCTCGGCGATGCCGGCCCCAGTCACAAGGTCGGCGAAGCCTCTCTGCGCCTGACCAAGCAGCTCAACGCCCGCTCCACCGCCTACAGCCGCCCCGTCAGCACGCTCAAGGTCACCTACCTCGTCTTCCCCGGCAGCGCGGAGAAAGAGCCCGAGTTCCCCGATCTGGAAAAATGGCAAGCGAAAGTGAGCGAGCTGCTCGGCGAAATCGGAGGACACGCCGAAGGCAAAATCTACGCATGGGAAACCACCTGGCAGCCCCACCCCACTCCGACGCCTACTCCCACACCCACACCCGAGCCGACCCCTGATCCGCTGGCTCCGGAAGCCTCGCCGCAGCCGGGAGCGTCGCCGCTCCCCTCCCCATCGCCATCACCAGCCGTTCCCGGAGGAACCCCGCTGGAAACCCCACCCGCAAAGCCCCTCCCGACACCCACGCCCGGCGTCCCTCCCGCCCCGACGCCGACGCCCTCCCCGGCCCCTTCACCGGCTTCCGCCGGAGCGTGAGGGATAAACAGGGATAATCACGGTTTTCACTTGCGTGACGGCTCTCAGCCGTTATCATGGCGCATCATGTCTCCCAGGACCGCCGAGCCCGTGCAAACGCCTGTAGGTTACGACTCAAAGATTGAGGGTAACGTCATCTTCACCAGAGCCGACGCCGCCATCAACTGGATGCGGAAAAACTCTCTCTGGCCGATGCCAATGGGGCTTGCCTGCTGCGCGATTGAGCTGATGGCAACGGCCTCGTCCCGCTTTGACATCTCCCGTTTCGGTGCCGAAGTCATGCGCTTCTCTCCGCGCCAGAGCGATCTGATGATTGTCGCCGGGACCGTGACGTACAAGATGGCGCTCGCCGTCCGCCGCATTTACGAGCAGATGCCCGACCCGAAGTGGGTCATCGCCATGGGTGCCTGCGCAAGCAGCGGCGGGATGTACCGCAGCTACGCCGTCTTGCAGGGCGTCGACCGGATCATCCCCGTGGACGTCTACGTCTCCGGCTGCCCGCCCCGCCCGGAAGCCCTGCTGGAAGGGCTGATGCGGCTCCAGCAGAAGATCGACACGGAATCGTCCCTCATGGATCAGAAGCGCGAACTGATCGACTCCCTTTCCTGAACCCCTCTTTCTCCTCCCCTCGCCATGCCGCTCACCGATATCGTCGCTTCCATTGAGACCCAATTTCCGGTCGCCTCCAAAACGGAGTTTCGCGGAGAAACCACGCTGGTGATCGACAAGGCGCGACTCGTCGAGGTCGCGCAACACTGCAAGGCGAAAGGCTTCGATACGCTGGTCGACATCTCCAGCGTCGACCATTTCGGCGAAGAGCCGCGCTTTGAGATGGTCTACGAGCTTTACTCGCTGGACGACAACCACTCCCTCCGCCTCAAGACCCCCGTCTCCGAAGACGACGCAACCGTACCGACGCTGGTCCCCGTCTGGAGCACCGCCAACTGGCACGAGCGCGAAGTCTACGACATGATGGGAATCCGCTTTGACGGTCACCCCGATCTCCGCCGCATCCTGATGTGGGAAGGCTATCCCTACTTCCCGCTGCGGAAGGATTTCCCGCTCGCCGGTCGCCCGAGCGAAATGCCCGACGTGGCATTCACCGGCATCGCCCCTCTCGAAGGCGGCCCCTTCGTCTCCACCCCCGCCGA
>JBEBWR010000252.1:0-4789 GCA_040392045.1 Chthoniobacter flavus
CCCCTTACTGTACCGGTGAGAGAAGCCGGGCCGTTCGCACCTTCGCGCGAAACCAGAGAGACTGCGGGCGGGTAAGGTCCACCTTGACGCATCGGCAGAAGTCAGCCTCCATCATCGTTTCCACCTCGGCCGCGAAGGCGTGGGAACGGATCATCAGGGCAAGTTCAAAGTTGAGATGAAACGAGCGGTAATCCACGTTGACGGAGCCAACCGTCGCGCGGTCATCGTCGACCAGGAGAACCTTCTGGTGCAGGAATCCCTCCCGATAGCGATAGAGAGAAATGCCCGCCGCAGCGAGCGCCTCATAGTACGAGAAGGACGAGAGCCACGGCAGCAGGTGATCCGGCTTCTCCGGCAGCATGATGCGGACATCCACCCCCTGAAGCGCGGCAAGCTGAAGAGCGGCGAGAGCAGCGGGGTCCGGTACAAAGTAGGGGCTGGCGATCCAGAGGCGCTTGCGGGCGGTATTAACCGTGTGAAGAAAGAGAAGAGAGCAGCGGTCGAGCTCGTCCGCCGGCCCGGTCGCGGCCACGCGGACTTTCACCTCTCCGGCGTGAACCGGGGCAGGCCACTCCAGAGCGGGAATGTCGCCCGTTGCCCAGTGCCAATCCTCTACAAAAGCGAGCTGAAGCGCCAGAACGCCGGGCCCCTGCACGCGTGCGTGCGTATCGCGCCATGCGCCAAAACGTGAATCTTCCCCATCATACTCCACGCCGACATTGAGGCCTCCCGTTAGCGCGACAGCCCCGTCCGCCACGACGAGTTTACGGTGATTGCGGAAATTGAGCTGAAAGCGATTACCCTTCCCCCGCGTGGTCCGAAAGGGGGTAACGCAAGCACCTGCCTCGTGGAGCGGCTCGAAAAAGGAAGCCTTGAGGCCATGACAACCCACCTCATCGTAGAGAAGATACACCGCCACCCCCGCCCGCGCTCTCGCTGCCATCCGGTCGCGAAGCTGTCGCCCCAGGCGATCGTCCCGGATGATGAAGAACTGGACGGCGAGCGTTTTTTGCGCCGCGTCAATGGCGTCAAAGATCGCCGGGAACGCTTCTTTACCATTGATGAGAAGATCTACGTGGTTCCCTGTCGTTTCAGCCAGAAGCGGATCACCGGCGGGCGGAGGCGAAACCTGAAATGGCTCAAGAGCGCGGCAGACATTTTCCGCGATAACATCGAGGAGCCCATCTCCCGTCAGCGCGGCATGCCGATAGCCGATGAATTTCTGTCGGCCAAAGATCCAGTAAAGCGGAATGGCTACCCACGGAAAGACCACCAACGCCAGCGACCAGCCGATCGCAGCCTGTGGTGCGCGAACCTTGAGAATCGCATGAACCGCGTTGAAAACGCCCAGACCATGAACCGTCAGAACGAACACCTCAATCAGGCGCCTCCAGACTTCGTAAAGCATCCGGCAATGGTAACCGTTTTCCCGCCCTCCCGTCGACCATGACATTTCATTTAGAGGCTGAAGATCGCCGTTTGGGTCCGTTGGAATGATTCGATGAACCAAACGAGGGCGGGAAAGGGGAGCAGTCTCGGTAAAAAGATAGGCGGCAGCGCGATCCCGCCCAAAAGGTGCGGCAGAACGTTCTATAATGAGTTGCGTTCTTCCTGCGATGAAAGCACCGCGTGCTATTTCAGTTGTTGGCTGAACACTGCTGAGCGATCACGCCACGCTGGATGATCTCTTCAAGTTTGTTGAGGTCCACCGGTTTGACAAGGTAATGCCGAAACCCTGCGTCGAGGCTCTTGCTGACGTCGGTTTCCATACCGTAGCCGCTCAGCGCGATTCCAAAAACCCCCTTTGGGAATCCTTTTCGAATGACATCGATACCCGTTCCGTCCGGAAGCCCCATATCACAAATCAGCACGTCAAATGTTTCTCTTTTCACGCATTCCAGCGCTGTTTGAACTGAGACTGCCGATCGTACCGGATACCCTCGCTTTTCCAACAGACGGGTGAGGGAACGATTGGTATCCTCATGGTCTTCGACAAGAAGAATCCGCGGGGCGACACGTTGGGTATCGGCAAGCGTCACCGTGGGGAGTGCTCTTGCAGGAGCGCGTTCGGCAGGCAGCGTCGAAGTCGTCGGAAACGTCAGGGTGAATTTCGATCCGGTTCCAAGTCCTTCACTTTCTGCCGTGATATTGCCTTTTTGCAGTTCAGTCAGGGCTCTGGCGATTGAAAGGCCCAGGCCCAAGCCGCCCCGATGCATCTGCTCCCCCTGCTCGAACGGTTCAAAGATCTTCGGCACCAGACTGGCCATCATTCCCATTCCGGTATCGACGATCTCGATCCGGATGCGATCAGCGGCATCATCGGTTCTGATGGTAATGCTCCCTTCTTCCGGCGTGAATTTCACGGCGTTTTTGATGAGGTTCCAGAAGATCTGCTGGAAGCGGGTCGGGTCCGCGACGAGGTAGACGCGGGTCGCCGAGAGATCGGCATGGAGATGGAGCTTTTTTTCCTCGATATCGCCGCGGCAGATTTCGATGACGTTACCGAGCAGTTCATGGGCATTCACTACCTCCGGAGCGATCGGTAGTTTCCCATTCGAGATCCGTGTGAGATCGAGCAGGTCATCAATGAGCCGTGCTTCGAGCTCGATGTTGCGGCGGATCATCTCCAGAGAATCGCGCACTTCCTCCGAAAACGGTTCGTCGGCGAGCGTAAGTACCGTCGCGAGCACCGGCGTAAGCGGCGTGCGGAGTTCATGCGAAAGCATCGCAAGAAAGCGGTCCTTTGCGGCATTCGCCCGCTCGGCAGCTTCGCGAGCCGCTTGGGCGCGGATGATCTCTGCGGCCTGCTCGGCCTGTTGTTTGATCTGTTCGGTTTTTTTGAACAGCTCGACAAAGACGGCCACCTTCGCCCGCAATATCTCCGGAATAATCGGGGTAAGAATGTAATCGACCGCACCGAGTGAATAGCCACGGGAGACATGCGTCTCCGTGTCGTTGATGGCACTGATAAAAATGATCGGCGTGGTTTCGGAACGGGGCCGCTGGCGAATCAGAGCCGCAGTTTCGAACCCATCCATGCCCGGCATGTTGACATCGAGAAGGATGACGGCAAATTCCTCCCGCAGCAAATGGCGCAAGGCCTCTCTCCCTGATTCGGCGGTGACGATATTCTGGTTCAGGCTTGAAAGGACCGTCTCCAAAGCAAGCCGCTTCTCGGGCCGGTCATCCACGATGAGGATATTGATTTTCCCTAAAGAAGGAGATTCCCCAACGGGATCTGATACGTCATCAGCCATAACCTATTAACGTGCGAGCGAAGCCCGAAGGGTGGCGAGAAGTTGTGCCGCCTCCACCGGTTTTGCAAGGTAGTCGGAGGCTCCCGCTTCGAGGCATTTTTCGCGGTCTCCCTTCATCGCCTTGGCTGTCAACGCAATGATCGGCAGCTTCCTGAAAGCTGGCATGGCACGTATGGCTCGCATCGTTTCATAGCCATCCATCTCCGGCAGCATAATATCCATAAAAACAGCGCTCATATCCGGCATCTGTTTGAGAATCCCGATGGCCGCCCTTCCGCTCTCAGCGGTATGGACTGTCATCCCGTAGCGCTCCAGCAGACTGGTCATGGCGAAGAGATTCCGAATGTCGTCATCGACGATCAGTACCTTCTTTTCCTCAAAGAGAAGGTCCCCTTCGGTGATCGCCGGCATCTGCTCCTTTGACGGCAGAAGCGCCCTGTCCTGCTCCGGCTGTACGGTAGCGCTTAGCGGAGAGGGCGAGGAACCGCCGAAATGATTTTGAGGCAGGTAGAGCGTAAAGGTACTGCCCTTTCCTTCCTCGCTTTCCAACTGGATCTCGCCTCCAAGTAATTCGGCCAGATCCCGGCTGATCGCCAGCCCCAGCCCCGTGCCGCCGTACTTGCGGCTGGTAGTGCCATCGACCTGCTGGAATGCCTCGAAAACAGACGTCTGGTTGGCGGCGGGAATGCCAATACCTGTATCGTTGACACTGAACGCAATGACCATTCCCGCCCGGTTGAGAGAAACGTTCTTCGGGTTCCAGCCGCCATCCGCACGGTAAATCCGTAGCGTCACGCGGCCATGCTCGGTAAATTTGAATGCATTGGAGAGCAGATTCTTGAGAATCTGATTCATCCGTTTTGAATCGGTACGGATCGTCTGAGGAAGCGCAGGGTCCAGCTCAATACGGAAGTCGAGCCCCTGCTCCTCCGCGACATGGCGGAACGTCCGCTCCAGATTCTCCCGAAATTCGCTCAGATTGGAATCGCTAACTTCAATCTGAGCTGTCCCCGATTCGATCTTCGAAAGATCGAGAATATCGTTGATCAGTTTCAGCAGATCGTTCCCGGACTCATGAATCGTTTTTGCAAACTTGATCTGTTTTGGCATCAGATTTCCTTCCGGATTTGAAGCGAGTTGATCGGCAAGAATCAGAAGGCTATTGAGCGGCGTACGGAGTTCGTGCGACATATTTGCGAGAAATTCCGATTTGTACTTCGAAGTCCGCGTGAGCTGTTGCGCCTTTCCTTCCAGAGCCTGCCTTGCCTGCTCCACCTCGCTGTTCTTGCGCTCCACTTCCGCATTCTGTACGGCAAGCTGTCGCGCCTTTTCTTCCAGTTCCTGATTGGTCTGCTGAAGCTCCTCCTGACGGTTCTGGAGTTCGGACGCAAGGGATTGGGATTGCTTAAGCAGATCCTCCGTCCGCGTATTCGCCTCAATGGTATTGAGAACGATGCCGATACTTTCCGTCAACTGGTCCAGAAACGTCTGATGGATCGGGCTGAACCGTTCGAATGAAGAAAGCTCTATGA
>JBEBWR010000253.1:0-4774 GCA_040392045.1 Chthoniobacter flavus
CCGCAGGATGTGATGGAGCTTCAGCGGTTTCTCGGCGATGCGCAGCCGGGGCAGACGATTGAGGCCGTACCCGGATCGGGGACGAAAGTGCCGCTCTGGATTCTCGGTTCCAGCCTGTTCGGCGCACGGCTGGCGGGAGAGCTGGGGCTGCCCTACGGCTTTGCGTCGCATTTCGCCCCGCAGGCGCTGGAGCCGGCGGTGGACCTCTACCGACGCAGCTTTGTCCCCTCGGAGCAGTTGGAGAAGCCTTACCTCATGGTGGGCGTAAACGTCATCACCGCTCCGACAGACGAAGAGGCGCTCTTCCTCGCCACATCGCAGGAGATTTCCTTTATCAACCTCGTGCGCGGCCAGCCGATCCTCCTGCCGCCGCCGTCGCATAAGGTATGGGAGCATGGCCTGCCCCAGCAGGTACAGTACGCGCAGGAGATGCTGGCGTGCCGCGTGGTCGGCAGCCCCGAGCGGGTACGGCAGGGGCTGGATGAACTGGTGGCGCGAACCGGCGCGGACGAACTGATCATCGTCTCGGACCTCTACGATTTCTCCCATCGCCTGCGCTCCTTGCGGCTGACGGCAGAGGCGGTCGGCGTCGGGGCTTAACACGCCTGCGCGGCTCGTGGGGCGGGTTTTTCGTTTAAGGGGTTGCAAAAAAATTGAGGACGGCCAAGGTCGATCGGGTAGGGATGAGTGAAGGGTTCTCTGTTTCGTCCGAGGCCCCGGCTCGTTCCTGGCCTTTTATCATGAAACAGTCCATCTCCTCCGATGCAACCGTGTACGCAAACCGCTCCGTGATCCGAAAGCTTGGCAAAGCCTGTCTCATTGCGACCGCCGGGGTCGCCCTTTTCACTCCCCGTGCACAAGGGGATGTTTATATTTCGAACATCGGGAATTTCTCTTCGGGCGAGGTCATTTTTGATGAGGATGTATGGTCGGCATTTGCTTTCACGACCGACTCGGGGCCGTACGTTCTGGACTATGTAAGCGCCTTGCTCAGCCTCCCGGCTAATCCTATTCCGGATGATGCGAGTATTACTGCGATGCTTTTTCACTCCAATGGCAGTGGCAAGCCAATGACGCAGATCGGCGGAGCTTCATTTACTCATACGGCGTTGGTAACGGGGGAGCAAACGGTCACTTTCACGCCTATCGACACGATTGAGCTGGAAGCAAACAGCACTTACTCTCTGGTCATCACTTCAAGCGATGTAAGCGGACGCTGGCGTTCCGGGGGAGCCAGCGGAGGGACTAGTAGCGATGTGCCGGGCAGTTCCTGGGCCATCCCTACCTCGACGTTTGTGAAAATGGGCGGACCATGGATGGAATTGAGCAGCGATGAGTTCCTTCTGGCGAGCGTGGGGGCTTCCCCCATTCCCGAGCCTTCTGCATTGGTGCTGCTCGGTACAATAGGTGTAGCTGTCCTGGCCCTGCGAAAGCGGGTGTGAAAATCTGACACGAGGCCAGCCATTGGCGGTCGCCAATGCTGAATCTCCAACCCCGCTGAAAAGGGGAGACGGCCGAGCAATCACGAAGATTTTACTTGTGGGCTTTTTGGTGAAGTGGTAACTATTTAGTTACTTTTCCTTCACCGCCTCCATTTTCTTCCTGATTGATCATCCATGAGTAAAAATCTTACGCCTCCTTGCAGTCCCGACCAGATTGATGCCTTCCTTGCTAAACCGACGGAGGGCGTGCTGAAAACGGTGGCGGAAACCGAGGGCGATTTTCTCATCCTCGGGGCCGGAGGGAAGATGGGCGGGACGCTCGCCTATATGCTGCGTGAGGCGATTGAAAAGAAAGGCTCGAAGCAGCGCGTGATCGCCGTGTCGCGTTTCTCAAACGCCGCCGCTCGCGAGGAGTTTGAGAAAGCGGGCGTGGAGACGATCTCCGCCGATCTGCTCGACCGTGATGCCGTGCAGGCGCTGCCGGAAATCCCGAACGTCTTTTTCCTCGCGGGGTTCAAATTCGGCTCGGCCTCCGCTCCGGAGCTGACGTGGGCGATGAACGCGGTGGTCCCCGCCTACGTGGCCGATAAATTCCGCACGTCGCGGATCGTGGCATTCTCCACGGGGTGTGTTTACCCGTTCGTATCCGTCGCCTCGGGCGGTTCGCGCGAGGAGGACCCGATTGCACCTCAGGGGGACTATGCCTACTCCTGCGTGGCCCGCGAGAATGTGTTTGTCCACTTCTCCAAGCAGCATGGGAACCCGCTCTGCCTCTACCGGCTCAACTACTCGGTGGAGCCGCGCTACGGCGTGCTCGTCGATCTGGGCAAAAAGGTCCTCGCCGGGGATGAGATCGACGTGAGCATGGGCTACGTAAATGTGATCTGGCAGCGCGACGCCGTGGCGCGCGCCATTCAGTGCCTCGACGTGACCGCGACAGGCGGCGCGGTAATGAATATTACGGGGCCGGAGATCGTCTCGGTGCGCCATCTCGCACAGCGTCTCGCAAAGGCGCTCGGCTGTGAGGCCCGTATCGTTGGCAAGGAGGCGGAGACGGCGTGGCTCAATAACGCGGGGCTTTCCAACCGCCTCTGGGGCTACCCGGAAACGACGCTCGACCAGATCGTGGAGTGGACCGCCGCATGGCTGCGCGAAGGCGGCGCTACGCTCAACAAGCCGACCCGCTTCGAGACCCGCGACGGCAAATACTAACCGCATTTCCCTACCCATCCCTTTCCTATGAGCCAACATCTCCGCGATCACCTCCGCGTCGGCCACGCCATCCCTGCGCAGCCGCTCGCTCTTGACGAAAACCGGAAACTCTCCGAAAAACACCAGAAGGCGCTGACCCGCTACTACGTGGCGGCGGGCGTGGGCGGCCTCGCCGTGGGAGTGCACTCCACGCAGTTTGAAATCCGCGAGCACGGGCTGCTGGAGCCGGTACTGGAGCTGGCCTCCCGTACGATTGACGAGGAACTGGCGAAGAAGCCGCGCCCGTTCATCAAAATTTCCGGCGTCTGCGGACGCACGGAGCAGGCCATCGCCGAAGCCGGGCTGGCGCGCAAGCATGGCTACGAGGCCTCGCTGCTGAGCCTCGGGGCGTGGAAGGGCGAGGAGGAGTGCGCTATTCTGGAGCACGTCCGGACGGTGTCGCAGACGATCCCGGTGATCGGCTTTTACCTCCAGCCTTCCGTGGGCGGACGCACGTTCAGCTACGATTTCTGGCGGAAATTCTCGGAGATCGAGAACATCATCGCCATCAAGATCGCGCCGTTCAACCGCTACCAGACCATCGACGTCGTCCGCGCCGTGGCCGATGCGGGTCGCGAGGACATCGTTCTGTACACCGGCAACGACGACACCATCGTCGCCGATCTGCTCACCCCGTTCCGCTTCGGAAGTACCACCCGCCGCATCGCTGGCGGTCTGCTGGGGCATTGGGGCGTCTGGACGCAGAAATCCGTGCAGCTCCTTGAGGAGATCAAGGCGCTCGGGCCGGACGCGCCGGTCAGCCGCGAATGGCTGGCAAAGGCCGTGGCGGTCACCGATATGAACGCCGCGCTCTTCGATCCGGCGCATGGGTTTGCGGGGTGCATCCCCGGCATTCTCGAAGTCCTCCGCCGTCAGGGCCTGGTGCCGACGATCAACTGCCTGAACCCGCACGAGGTGCTTTCTCCCGGGCAGGCCGAGGAACTGACCCGCGTTTGCCGCGCCTACCCCGAGCTGGTGGACGACGAATTTGTCGCCGCGCATCTCGACGAGTGGCTCCGGTAGGGAGTGGGAAAAAAATCATAGAGTCCCGGCAGTTGTAGCCGGGGCGCTCAGGAAGAGGGGCGGTGCGCTTTCGGGTGCACCGCCCTTTCTGTCGACCAAATCCGATTTTTCTGCAAAAAAAGAGGGTGATTTCTGAAAAATCCGATACCCTCCGCGCCTGACATGGCGATTCGCTTTTTCAACACCTACTCGCGAGAGACTGAGGAGTTCCGCCCGCTCGACCCGGCGGGGAAGCTCGTGAAGATGTATACCTGCGGGCCGACGGTGTACAACTACGCGCATATCGGGAACTATCGCGCCTACGTGTTTGAAGACCTGCTCCAGCGGCATCTGGAGCTGCGCGGCTATACCGTGGACCGGGTGATGAACCTCACCGACGTGGACGACAAGACGATCCGCGGCTGTCAGCAGGCGGGCGTACCGCTCGCGGAATTTACGCAGCAGTACAAGGACGCTTTCTTTGAGGACCTCAAGGCGCTTCGCGTGAAGCCCGCGGGGGCCTACCCCGCCGCGACCGAGCCGGTCTACATCGCCCGGATGATCGAGATGATCCGCGAGCTGGTCGACGGAGGCTACGCCTATCAGGCCGAGGACGGCTCGGTCTACTTCCGCCTCGGTTCGTTCAAGACGTACGGTCGGCTGGCGCATCTCAATCTGGACGAATTGCGCCCGAGCGGCCGCGTCAGCAGCGACGAGTACGAGAAGGAGAGCATCGGCGATTTCGCGCTCTGGAAGGCGTGGGACGAGGCCGACGGCGACGTCGTATGGGACAGCCCGTGGGGAAGGGGCCGCCCAGGGTGGCATATTGAGTGCTCCGCGATGGCCACGTCGCTGCTGGGACCGCAGCTCGATATTCATTGCGGCGGAGTCGATAATATTTTCCCGCACCACGAAGCGGAGATCGCCCAGAGCGAGTGCTGCACGGGCCTGCAATTCGTCCGCTATTGGATGCACTGCGCGCACCTGATGGTGGAGGGGCAGAAGATGTCGAAGTCATTCGGCAATTTCTACACCCTGCGCGATCTGCTGGAGCGCGGCTGGAGCGGGCGCGAGGTGCG
>JBEBWR010000254.1:0-4771 GCA_040392045.1 Chthoniobacter flavus
TTAAGATGGTCGGGCTGGCGGGATTCGAACCCGCGGCCTCTTCGTCCCGAACGAAGCGCTCTACCAAGCTGAGCCACAGCCCGTCGTTTCCGTTTTGAAAACGTCCCTTCTTGAAGAGGGACCGTGATGAAAGCGGAAATCCGAACGCTTGGCAATGATCTCTTTCATCTATTTTTGTTTTTCTCTGAAAAAGAGGGACTTTTTCGGAATGCCGCGTCGGTTTTTCCCCCTTTTGGATGCGCCGGACTTGGCGTGGCCGGTCGCCTTCGCTACGCTTTCCCCTTGTGCGTGCATTATTGCTGATCGTAGACGGGCTGGGCGTAGGAGACGCGCCAGACGCCAAACAATTTCACCCCACCGGGGCTAACACCCTCGGAAACCTCCTCTCCCTCAAGCCCACCCTCGCCATCCCCGTGCTCACCGGAATGGGGCTTTTGGAAATCCTCCATGGTCGCGTCTACGATCCCCCCTCCTGTCAGGCCTCGGCCAGTTACGGACGAATGCGCCCCACCGCCGCCGGGAACGACTCCATGAGCGGCCATTGGGAACTCGCAGGCGTCGTGGGCACCGAGCCATTCGCCGTATACGAGCAGTTCCCCGACGAACTCGTACAGGCCCTGGAGCGCGAAACCGGTTGCAAATTTCTCGGCAACATCCGCATCAGCGCGCTGGAAGCCTTCCGTCGCTATGGAAAAACCCATCTGGAAACCGGCTCCCCCATCCTCTTCACCTCCGCAAGCTCCGCCCTCCAGATCTCGGCGCATGATTCCGTCATGTCGCCGGGCCAGCTTTACGAAATCGGACGCATCGCCCGCCGGGTCGCCGACAAATGGAAAATCGCCCGCGTCATCCTTAAGCCGTTCACCGGCTCCCCCGGAAGCTGGGAAGAAGCCAAAGGGCGCCATGACCTCACCCGCCCCCCTCCCCGTACCGTCTTCAACGCCATCGCCGACGCCGGGCTCCCCGTAGCGGGGGTCGGCAAAGTCGCGGATCTCTTCGCGCAAAGCGGGATCACCCGCACCATCCCCGCCGCATCGGACAGGGAAGCCCTCGAAGCCATCACCCACCTGTGGGAAGACCTGCGCGACGGCCTTGTCGTCGCGAACCTCAGCGACACCGACACCCTCTACGGTCACCGCCGCGACCCCGCAGGCTTCGCCCGTTCCCTCGCCCGGACCGACCAGTGGCTGGGTGACTTCATCGCCGAAATGGAAGACGACGACCTCCTCATCATCACCTCCGATCACGGCAACGACCCCACCTTCCCCGGCACCGATCACACCCGCGAGGAAATCCCCGTCCTCGTCCGCTACGACAGCAAAACCGGCCCCCTCGGCCTGCGCGAAAGCCTCGCCGACGTCGCCGCCACGCTCCTGAACTTCTTCCAGCCGCCCATTCCTGAAAACGCCCGCATTCCCGGCTCGCCCCTGCTCACCTTCCACCGCCCGCCCCACGGCTTCGTCCCCCATTAAATAACGTGCAACGCGCGAGAATCCGGCTTATGAATGGGACGCGATGGCGATAGAGTTCGATACGATAGAAGAAGTGCTGGAGGAAATCCGCGCCGGCAGAATGGTCATCATCACCGATGACGAAGACCGCGAGAACGAGGGCGACCTCCTCATCGCAGCCGAGAAGATCACCCCCGAAGCGGTGAACTTCATGGTCATGCACGGACGCGGCCTCGTCTGCGCCCCGATCACCGCAGCGCGAGCCGAAGCGCTGGAGCTGCAAGGCATGGTACGCGAAAATCGCGAAAGCCAGAAAACCGACTTTACCGTCTCCGTCGACGCCGCCCACGGCATCAGCACCGGCATCAGCGCCGCCGACCGCGCCGCTACCATCCGCGTCCTCGTCGACCCCGACGCCACTCCCGGCGACCTCGTTCAACCGGGCCACGTCTTCCCGCTGAAATCCAAGGGCGGCGGCGTCCTCCAGCGTGCCGGACATACCGAAGCCGCCGTCGACCTCGCCCGACTGGCCGGACTCGCGCCCGCCGGAGTCATCTGCGAAATCCTCAACGACGACGGCACCATGGCCCGCCTGCCCGAACTGCTGAAATTCCGCGAAAAGCACGGGCTCAAAATCGGCACCATCCGCGACCTCATCGCCTACCGCCGTAGAACCGAGCGGCTCGTCAAACGCGAGCAGGTCATCAAGCTCCCGACCGACTACGGCGACTTCGAGCTGCACATGTACCGCTCTCTCATCGACGACGCCCATCACCTCGCCCTCGTCAAAGGCGACGTCTCCGGCGGCGACCCCGTCCTCGTCCGTGTCCATAGCGAGTGCCTCACCGGCGACGTCTTTGGCTCCCTGCGCTGCGACTGCGGTCCCCAGCTCGACGCCGCCCTCAAGCAGATTGCGCAGGCAGGCGCCGGCGTCCTCGTCTACATGCGCCAGGAAGGGCGCGGCATCGGCCTCCCCGCCAAGATTCATGCCTACAAACTCCAGGAGCAAGGCCTCGACACCGTCGAAGCCAACCTCCGCCTCGGCTTCCCCGCGGAGCTGCGCGAGTACGGCCTCGGCGCGCAAATTCTCGTCGACCTCGGCGTGAAAAAAATGCGCTTCATGTCCAACAACCCGAAAAAAGTCATCGGGCTGGAAGCCTACGGCCTCGAAATCGTCGAACTGGTCCCCGTCCGCACCCCCGCCAACCCGCATAACGCCAAGTACCTCGAAACGAAACGGCTGAAAATGGGCCATCTGCTCTAACCTTCTTGCAGTCTCGCCCCGTTTCCCTAAAGTCGCAGCCTTTTCTTTATGTCCAGCCATCTTCCATCCCGCCCCGTCACAGACGCCGCCCGTCCGCGCGCCTTTGCCATCGTGGCGAGCGAGTATAACCCGGAATTCGTCGACGGCCTCATCAATGCCACGCGCGGCGAACTCGAAGCCCTCGCCCCCGGCTGTGCCATCACGCTACACCGGGTCCCCGGCGCGTTTGAGATCCCCGTCATCGTACAGGAAGTCGCCCTCCGCGGCGGGCTCGACGCCGTCATCGCCCTCGGCGTCATCATTCAGGGCGGCACCGCCCATGCCGAGCTTATCGGCCGTTCCATCACCGAAGCCCTCATGCGCATCGGGCTCGATCAGCGCCTTCCCGTCATCCACGAAGTCCTCCTCGTCAAAGACGAAGAACAGGCCCGCGTACGTACCCTCGGTCATGAGATCAACCGGGGCATCGAAGCCGCCCGCGCCGCCGTTCGCGTCTCCGATACCTTTCACAGCGTCCGCGCCGCTCGCGGAACCGCCTGCTAAAATCACTCCACCTTTCCCCGACCCCAACACACTACCCATGGGAGCACGCCGCGAAGGCCGCGAATCGGCCATCCAGTTTCTCTACCAGCGCGACCTCAACGGACCGCTAGACGCCAACACCGCCAATAACTTCTGGGAACTCCGTCCTGCGAATAAACGCGTACGCGAATTTGGCATGGCCCTCGCCGAAGGCGTCATGGCCAACCAGGAAGCCATCGACGACAAAATCCGCAGCGCTACGTCAAACTACGACCTGCACCGAATTGCCGTCGTCGACCGGAACATCCTCCGCATCGCCGTCTACGAGATGCTGCACTGCCCGGAAGTCCCCCCCGTCGTCTCCATCAACGAAGCCATCGAAATCGCCAAGCGTTTCGGCTCCGAAGAATCCGGCCGCTTCGTCAACGGCGTCCTTGACCGCATCCGCGCCGAGCTCCCCCGCGCCCCGCGTACTCCCTCAGTCTGACCGCACCTTGCCATGGCCTTCGGATTTTTTAAGAACATCATCCAGAAATTCACCGGCAAGCCGGTCGACTGGGACGAGCTGGAAGAAACGCTCATCCGCTCCGACCTCGGCGTCCCCATGTCGATGAAAATCCTCAAGGCCCTGCAAGAGCGCGAGAACGTCACCGCCGAAGAAGTCGTCGCCGTCGCCCGGGAAGAAATCGGGAAAGTCCTCCCCATGGACAACCCGCCCCTGCGCCCCCTCCCCGCCAAGCCCAAAGTCATCCTCATGGTCGGCGTGAACGGTACGGGGAAAACCACCACCACTGCCAAACTTGCGCACTACCTCAAGAGCCGGCGCCATACCGTCATGCTCGCCGCCGCCGATACCTTCCGCGCTGCCGCCATTGAGCAACTCGGCGTCTGGTCCGAGCGCATCGGCGTCGAAATGATCAAGGGCCAGTACAACGCCGACCCCGCCGCCCTCTGCTACGACGCCTACGCCGCCGCCGACCGGAAAAATATCGAGTTTCTCATTTGTGATACTGCCGGTCGCTTACATACGAAACACAACCTCATGGCCGAGCTTACCAAGGTAAAGCGCATCTTCGCCAAACACGACGAGAGCGCCCCCCATGAGACATGGATCGTCGTCGACGCTACCACTGGCAGCAACGCCCTCCAGCAGGCGCGGGAGTTTCACGCCGCCATCGGCCTTACCGGCGTCATCGTCACCAAGCTCGACGGCAGCGGCAAAGGCGGCACTGTCATCGCCATCCAGAACGAACTCGGTCTCCCCACCCGCTTCATCGGGCGCGGTGAGAAACTCGACCAGTTGGAGCCCTTCGACGGCAGAAAATTCCTCGAAGAGCTGCTGTAGATCATTTTTTCCGCAGAACTGGCACGAAAGTTTCTACAAAATCCTACCCGTGCGAGTACTCATAGCCGACGATGACCGCGAGCTGGCCTCGGCGCTTGCCTCCTACGTGCAGCATTGCAACGAGGAGGTTGTCGCCACTGTCACCTCCGGAGGAATCGATGTCGTGCGCAATGTCGACCGCTTTCAGCC
>JBEBWR010000255.1:0-4758 GCA_040392045.1 Chthoniobacter flavus
GAGCGCATCCTGCCGGAGATGTTCTTCACCTTTGCCAGCCCCGTGCGGGTACGGCCGCCCTTCAAGGAGCTCAAGCCGCTGGTTCAGCGCCTCTCGGAGAATGGCCTGCTGGTGGCGGTGGACATCCCGTCGGCGTCCCGCACCGGATTTACCCGCAGCCTTCGGAATACGCCGCTAACAGAGGTGGAGCGCAAGGAGTATGAGCGGATCATCCGGACAGTGGGCGACGACCCGCGCGTACTGGCATGGTATCTCTTTGACGAGCCGGAGATTCACGGCCTCGGAGCCCGGCGCCTGCGGGAGATCTACGAGATTTTCAAGGAGCACGACCCGTGGCGGCCCGTCATTGTGCTGAATGCCTTTGTCGACTCCACGAGAGACTACCAGTACGGAGCCGACATTTCGAACCCCGATCCCTATCCGCTCTTTCTTCAGGGGCGCGGGGCGGCAAAAACGCTCGACTACATCGGCCGCTTCCTCGATCAGATCCGCACGGGGGAGGATTCGTACCGCGCCCGTTGGGTGACGCCGCAAGCCTTTGACTACGCCCGCTTCGGGCGCGAAGGCAACCGGGCTCCCACGGCGGGCGAGATGCGCACGCAGCAGATGATCGCCCTGATCCACGGCGCGACCGGCTTTACCTGGTACCCCGAGTATCTGGCATGGGATGAGCCGGGTGTTGCGGCCAGCCTGCCGTTCCTCTCTCGCGAGTATGAAGCTCTTTTCCCCCATCTCGCGGAGGCTGCACCGGAGATTCTCCCGACTGCCGGCGGACTGGAGGCCGGGCTGATCCGCGTGCGGGAACATGCCGCTCTGCTGCTGGCGAATCCGTACTGGGAGACGAAGGAATTCACGCTGGAGTCGCCCCTGCTTGCGAACTTCACGCAATGGAACCATCTCGGCTCCGAAGGCAGCATCACATCGAAAGACGGGAAGATTGTCATGACGCTCCAGCCCCACCAGAGCGTCATTCTCGGTACTCCCGGCTTTCCCTACCCGGAGAAGCTAAGCTGGGCGAGCGTGGAAGAGAAGGAGCGAACGCTGCAAAAAGAGGCGGTCGCTCCGGGGAACATCGCGCACCTCTCGACGGGAGCCGTCGCCCGGCTTGCCGATGGAGCGAGCCGCCCCTCGCCCATGCCTGCGCTGCTTGACGGGATGAAAAGCCCGTACGGCAACGGCTGGCGTCATCGGAAGTTCAAGCCCGGTACCGGCATTGAAATCGAGTTCACCGCCGGGAGGCAGCCGCGCAGGCTGCGGGTGATGGCGTCGAACGTCACGGCGGCCTCGGTGGAGATTGAAAAGGAGGGTCAGTGGCTCCCCAAGGCGCGGATCACCGGGAGCGGTGAAACGCTGGAGACCGAATGGGAGGCGGAAGAAACCCGGAAGGTCCGCCTGATGATCGAGAGCGTGGCCGACAAGGGGACGATGCTAAATATCGGAGACATTGAGGTCTATGAGTAATCCCACCGCCCTCGCCATCCTGCTGCTGCTCTCTGCCGCCATTCCGGCTCCGGCGGACGACGGTGCGCCTGCCCTGTCGGAAAAAGGCTGGATCTACTCGTGGGACGGCACCGGTGAGCTTCCCGCGGATCTTCCCTCGCCGCCCTATGTGAACGCGCCCGATCCGAAGCTTGGGAATCGGCGGGAGCTGGTCTTTGCCAACGGCGAGCAGGTCGCCACTCCCCTCGCGCGGCGGACGCTCGGTCAATTCACCATCGCGCTTTATTTGCGCCCCGTTCAACGAGCCGCTACCGAGAGCCTTATCTTCTGCGGCTCGCTGGAGACGGATGGTTTCCTGCTCTATAAAATGCACTCAAACTGGGGATTCGGAGCCGGAGACGGCACTGCCTTCGCCAAGCGGCATATGGGCAACCGCGCCGAGTTCCTCGCCAGAGAAAAGTGGCAGCATCTCGCCGTCACCTTCGACCACGGGATGATCCGCTACTACCGCGACGGTCTCCTCTCCGCCAGCGGCAGGATTCGCGCCCGCCAGATCGTGATCCCGGCGGACGCGCGTCTGCTCATCGGAGGCTCCGCTGCCGGAATGAAGGCATTTCAGGGCAGCATGGCGGGCATCGTCCTCATCGATCGCTGCCTTGCCCCAGACGAAATCCCCCGGTTGATGGCGCGTATCAATCCGTAAAAACAAACTCCGATGAAAATCAGTCATGAATTCCGTCAAAACAAGTCATCAAGAAAAACACCCTGAAGCGTTCATCCCACTCACCAGAAATCTCCGCCCTATGATCGCAAAATCCCTCCGCTCCCTCCTGTTGCTGGCCGCCCTGGCCGTCAGCGCCACTCCATCCCGGCACCTCATGGCTGCCGACAGCTTCCATGACAGCTTTGAAGCCTTTGATACCACGATCTGGGGCGTCAACTACGCCAATAACACCCCTCCGGCCACTCCCGGCAATGTCTTGCGCATTCAGGACATTGACGATGTCAGCTACCTCAACCTCCGCCGCGCCGCGACCGGCGATCCGGAGCCCGGTAGCGCAAACGCTTTTGTTTACTACAAGGGCACATCGGACTTCGCTCCCGGAGGACAGATTGCCGACTTCAACCTCGATCTCGTCATCCGCATCGGGGAGAAAGGCGGCTCAAGCGATAGCATGGGTGTGGCCTTCCGCATGAGCACACAGAGCTATAGCGCCACCAAAACGGGCTACTACCTCGGCATCGACGGCTCCGGAAGCACCGCCCGCCTCGCTCTTTACCAAAATCCCGGCAACCATACGGTGGGTACGACAACGCCGCTTACTTCCTCGACCCTTACCGGCGGACTGGAGCTGGACGTTGACTACATCCTGAAGCTTCGCGCCGAGGGCAGCACCATTGAGGCCAGCCTCTGGAAGCCCAATGAGGAAACCGCCATTGCAACCCTGTCGATCAGTGACGCCACTTACCTGGATGCCGGCTATTGGGGCCTCCGCACCAACTTTACCAACGGCGGGACCAGCGTCTACTACCGCGACCTGACGGCTGCCGCCATCCCCGAGCCCTCGACCGTGGCTCTCGCAAGCCTCGCGCTTGGCGGCATGCTGCTCCTGAAGCTGCGCCATCGGCAGTAACCGCTTTTCAACAAAGCCCCCTGCCGGAATCCGCCGGGAGGGGGCTTGTTGTATTCAACTCAAAAGAGGTAAGGCTGCCCTTCGTACTCTTCCAGCAGGCGGTTCTCTTCCGCGCGGGTGGTCTCGCCTTTGTACACGGTGGTGGGAAGGTAGATGCCGTGGTAATCCTGATTCCCGGTCTGGTACCGCTTATACAGCATCCGCACGGCTGCCGCGCCGATCTCTTCCATCGGCTGGAGCAGCATGCTCATCCCCGGGTGATCCTCCTGTGTGGAGTTCAGCCCGGTACCGGCCACGATGCTGATCTCTTCGGGAACCCGGAAGCCTTTCTCCCGGAGGTAGTCCACGACTCCCTTGCCGACAAAGTCACTGTCGCAAAAGATCGCGTCGGGCCGGTAACCATCGGCCAGCACCCGCTCCAGCAATTCGTATCCCGTCCCGGGATTGAGATGCTGCGCAAGCTCCACCCGCAGCTCCACTCCTCCGTGATCATGGTACCGCAACCCATTGGTCAGCCCCTGAAGCAGCAGTTGATTGGCCGTTGACCCTGCCACGGTGAAGGACGGAATATAGAGGACCCGGCGACGACCGCTCGCGTGCCACGCCTTACCGATCCGCCACGCGGCGCCGAAGTAGTCCGAAGAGATAAAGTTCGCCACTGAGCTGACCAGCGGCGGGTTGATCCAGACCACCGGTTTGCCCTCCCGCTCATAGGCGGTCGCCACTTTGTCGAGCAACTCCAGCTCCGGCCAGCGCAGCCCGTAGAGCAGCAGCAGGTCGATGAATTTCATCCGCTCCATGAGGGTCCCGGCCACTTCCTTCTGGTTGGCCTTGGCGATGACCGGATGAATCGTGATCCCCTCGGGCATCTGGGCCGCCGCGCTGATCGCGCCGTAGTAAATCGTCGTGGACCAGTTGAAGATCAGGTTGGGCCGCGCGGAGATAATATTGCTCGCGAGCACCAGCGGCCGCTGACTCGCCGGCTCCGCCTTGGCTACAAACGTCCCGCGCCCCTGGATGGTCTTGAGGTATCCTTGCGCGGAGAGCTCGCGGATGGCGTTGCGGATGGTGGACTGGCTGACCCCGATCAGCTGGGCCAACTCCTCAATCGTCGGTAGCCGATCGTCCGACGCCCCCCCTTCGAGGTACTCCTTATGCAGAAATTCCAGCACCCGCTGGCGCGGGCGCATCGCGGTACGTTGATTTGACATGAACGGTGACTACGAGCTGGGAAAAAAGACAGAACTCCGTTAACATCCCACGATCACTCCGAGTCCGGAACCTTCCCTCCCATACGGGAAAGCTCGATGAATGAAGGCACCACAGCGCCCCAGGTTTGTCAAATCCAAAGCGGAAATGCGGTATCTTCCAACCCTCTTAACCGATCACAATTCATCTGCGACCTATCGGGCGTCCATGAAGCGTTGCAAGGCTTCGCAGACTTCTTTCGGCTGCCAGGTCCAGAAGATGACGTCTCCGGGGTAGATCGCTTTCCGGTGGCGGATGCGGACGCCGGGTGAAAGACCCTTCCGGATTCCGACCGAAAGCAGTTGCTCACGGTGGAAGCGCTTTTGCTTTCCGAAGCAGGTCAGGGTGAGGTGGTCGCCCTCAATGCGCATGACCGCGAAGGGCCAGGTGGCGTTGAACATTCCCCACCTGAGGCCGCCCCGGAACCGCATGTCAA
>JBEBWR010000256.1:0-4738 GCA_040392045.1 Chthoniobacter flavus
CGATCCGCTGCGTGGAGGATTTTGCGAAGATCGGGCTGCCGCTCGACGCGGAGGCAATTTTGCTGATGGAGACGGATGGGCATCCTGCCGTGGTGGAGGACGAGGCGAGGAAGATGGAGGAGGTGGCGCGCCGCTGCGGGGCGGTGAATGTGCAGATCGCTCAGACGGTGGAGGAAGCGACAAAGCTGGCGACGGCCCGACGCGCGGCGTTCTCGGCGCTGGCCCGCGTCTCTCCGACGACGATTCTGGAAGACGCGACGGTTCCGCGCAGCGAGCTGGCGAAGATGGTGAATTTCATTCAGGGGGTGGCCGAGCGCTACAATTTGAAGGTGGGGACGTTTGGCCACATGGGCGACGGGAATCTTCACCCGACGTTCCTCACGGATGAGCGCAATCACGAGGAGATGGAGCGCGTGGAGGCGGCGATGAAGGAGATCTTCGACTTCGCCGTGGGGCTCGGGGGGACGATCACGGGCGAGCACGGGGTTGGCCTTGCGAAAAAGCGCTTCCTGCCCGATGCTATCGGCACGGATAGTCTCCAGCTCATTCGCGCGCTCAAGAGGACGCTCGACCCTGAGACGATTTTCAATCCGGGCAAGATTTTCGACCTGTAAGCGATGTCTCACTCCTGCTGCTCTACTTGCGCTACGCCTGATCCCAAGCGCGCGGAAGCCGAAAAGACGATTCTCGACATCGGGCGCGCTTCGCCCAAGGGGCGCTCGGTGAAGCCGTTCTATCTCAAGGAGCTGGACTATTCGGTGGTCCAGCAGTGCATGCACTGCGGGATGTGCCTGCCGACCTGCCCGACCTACGATACGACGAAGCTGGAGCGCAACAGCCCGCGCGGGCGGATCGCGCTGATGCGGCAGATCGCGGACGGGAACATGGAGATTACCCGCACGTTCGCGGAGGAGATGTACTTCTGCCTCGGCTGTCTGGCCTGCGAGACGGCCTGCCCGGCGGGGGTGGAGTACGGGAAGCTCTTTGAGTATGCGCGCGCGGATGTGGAGCACTCGGGCGTGCTGGCCAATTCCAAACGCAATCTGATTCGCGACCTGACGATCCGCTTTCTTTTTACGAACCCGAATATGCTCCGGTTTGTGGGGCGGCTGCTGTGGCTTTACCAGAACCTCGGGCTTCAGCAGATGGTACGCGATCTCGGCCTGACGAAGCTTCTGCCGAAGAAGATGCGGGAGATGGAGCCGCTGACGCCGACGGTGAACGATGCGTTCTCGGACGATCTGATTGAGCTGCTGGAGACGCCTGCGAAGCGGAAGTACCGCGTGGGACTGCTGACGGGTTGCGTACAGGATCTGATCTACTCGGACGTGAACCGCGACACGGCGGATGTGCTGCTGGCGAATCACTGCGAGGTGGTGACGCCGCGCGCGCAGTTCTGCTGCGGTTCGCTCCATGCGCACAATGGCGAGCTGGAAGCCGCCCGCGAAATGGCCCGGCGCAATCTTGACGCGTTTGATCTCGATATGCTTGACGCGGTGATTACGAACGCGGCGGGCTGCGGCTCACACCTCAAGACGTACGGGCATCTGATGCACGATGATCCGGTGTACGCGGAACGCGCGGCGCAATGGGACAGGAAGCTCAAGGACATTCACGAATGGCTCGGCATTATCGGGATTGCTCCGCCCAGCGCGGGGATTGAGCCGATGACGGTAACCTATCACGAGGCGTGTCACCTCTGCCACGGGCAGAAGATCACGCAGCAGCCTCGCCAGGTGCTCCGCGCGATCCCCGGCCTTGAGCTGGTGGAACTACCGGAGTCCACGTGGTGCTGCGGCAGCGCGGGGATCTATAATATCACGCAGCCGGAGATGTCGCAGAAGCTGCTGGAACGCAAGCTGGAGCAGGTGGACAAGACGGGGGCGCCGATGGTGGCGATTGCAAACCCGGGCTGCTCCGTGCAGATCGTTTCCGGCATCCGCAATAGCGGTCGCTCGCAGGAGACGGCCCACCCGATCACGCTTCTCGCCCGGGCTTACCGCGAAGGCGGAGACGTATAGTGGAGTCAAGCCTCTCAATTTGTTGACATTTTGGCTCAGAAAATGTCAACATTCCGACTGCTGTGAAAACCCTCCATTTTACCGGCTTTGAGCTTTATGAGGTCGTCGTCCCGTGTCGTCCCGATCCGGTGGAGGGAGTGACCCCGGCAACATGGCCTGAACTCCCGCTTTTGCTCGTGCGCGGGAAGCTCTCCGATGGCGGTATGGCGCTGACGGAGTTTGACCGGGGCACGTCTCCGGAAGCGGCCACGGCGATTCTGCTCCAGTTGAAAGGGCGCAATCTGCTGGCTTCCCCGCCGGTGGCTCCGCTGGGTTCGCATGAACCGGACGCTCCGGCGCTTTATGGCGCTTTTGCCTCCCGCCGCTGGGAGATGCCCGGCTTTGCGTCGCTGGAGTGCCTCGCTCTCGATGCGATGGGCAGGCATTGGGGGGTTCCGGCGCATTTTTTCCTCGGCGGCGCTGTACGCGACGGCGTGGAGGCTGATTTCTGGAGCAATCAGCCCTCTCCGGAGACAGCGCGTCGGCTGGCGGCGGATGCGACCCGACTCGGGGTGCGCGGCTGGAAGATGAAGGCGGGGCTGAACCGGCAGGTGCTGGAGGTGGCGCGAGTGATCGCCGGGGAGTTTGGCCCCCGGTTTCGCATTACGATCGATCCGATGGGCGCGTGGCGCAGCCCTCTGGCGTCGGCGGAGCTTTGGCGGGAGCTTCGGGAGATCGACGCCGCGATTCAGATCGAAGATCCCTTTCCCCATGCGCATCCGGAGCTTTGGCGGGAGACGGCGCGGAGCGAGGGGCGTCCGTTGATCTGGCATCCGCGAACGCTGGAGGCGGCTCTCGCGGGTTTGAGGGATGACTTCGCCGCCGGTTTCAATTTCGGGCAGCCGGGATCGGCTTTTACCGCCCTCGCCGGATTGACGGAGGCGGCGGGGCGTCCCTGCTGGCAAGGGTCGTCGATTGAGTCCGGCGTATTCCAACACTACCGGCTGCACTCGGCCGCTGCTGCTCCGGCTTGTACGCTGGGTAGCGACTTGTGCAGCGAATGGGTACGGGAGTGCACGCTGATCACCGCGCCGATGACTTACCATGAGGGCCGCGCTCTGGTGCCGGATCGCCCGGGGCTGGGCGTGGAGCTGGACCTCGCGGCGGTGAACCGTTACTGCCGCAGTTATCGGGAAATCTCCATCGAATAAATCATGAGCAGCCGTTTTCACCAGCAGACCGTTTGGATCAGCGGGGCAGCCCGGGGCATTGGCCGGGCTTTGGTATTGGAACTGATCCGCGAAGGGGCGCATGTCGTCTTTGGGGATCGGGATACGGACG
The DNA here is from genome assembly GCA_040392045.1 of Chthoniobacter flavus. Taxonomy (GTDB): domain Bacteria; phylum Verrucomicrobiota; class Verrucomicrobiia; order Chthoniobacterales; family Chthoniobacteraceae; genus DATMFV01. The sequence goes on from JBEBWR010000256.1 coordinate 3,342, forward strand.
GGCTAAAGGAGACGGTCGCGCTGGCGGAGGCGATCCGCCCCGATCATGTTGCCGCCGCGCAGTGTGATTTCTCTCAGCCGGACGCATGGGACGCTCTCGAAGCCGTCATGCCCGCGCATTTTCCCCCGCTTCACGGGCTGATCCACAACGCAGGGATCAATCCCGGGCAGCCCTTTTCCGATACGACGGCGGAGCAGTATGAGACGACGCTTGCGGTGAATCAGCACGCGGCGTGGTACGGGATTCGCAAGGCGCTTCCCTCGCTTCGGCAGAACCGGGGGGCCATTCTGCTGATCAACTCCATCATGTTTGAGAGCACGACGGCGAAAGCATCAGCTTACACGGCGAGCAAAGGCGCGCTGGCGGGGATGGCGCGCTCGCTGGCGGTGGAGCTGGCGGCGGACGGGGTACGCGTGAATAGCGTCCTGCCGGGGTATATCATGCTGGAGCCGCCGGATTTCTATCGCTCACGCGTTCCGGCGGCGCTCTGGGGGCGCTTCAATGATGCCTTTCATTCGGAATGGGAGCCGTTCTTCCAAAACGCCCAGCCGCTCCGCACGGCTGGGACGCCCAGGGAGATCGCCCGCGCCGGGGTCTTTCTGCTGTCGGCGGATGCGGCATTCATCACGGGCGTGGAGCTGCCGGTCGATGGCGGCATTTCGCGCGTCGGGCTATTCTACAATCCGATGCTCTGCAAGCAGTTCCCATGGACCGATGCCATGGAAGCGTGGCTGGCGGATCAGCTGAAGATGAGCGGGAGGCTGTCGCGGTAGAGCATCTTTTCCATCTCCTCCGCAGGGAGCGAGAAGCCGCCGATATTCACGCTGCAAAGCCGCCGCAGGCCAGCGAATGACTCGTCTACGGTGGTGAACGGGTAGTCCGACCCGAAGAGCAGCTTGGGCCAGACTTTGTACTCGGTGGCGAGCATGAGGCTGTGGAAAAGCTGCCACGGGCGGTAGTGCAGCGCGCTGACATCGGCATAGATATGCGGGTGCTTGCGAATGACGGCGATGGCCTCGCCTTCGTAGGGGTGGCCAAGGTGCGCCATGATGATCCGTGCCTCGGGGAAGCGGATGCCGACGTCGTCGAGATGGCGCGGGAGCGTGCAGTAGAGCGGGGCGCGGCGGATGAACGTCGTTCCCGTATGCAATAATACCGGGAGATGATGACGGGAGACGTAGCTCCAGAAGTCGTCGTAGCGCCGGTCGTTGGGCAGGAATCCGCCGTACATCGGCATGAGCTTTACGCCACGCAGCTTCAACTCCTGATGGCCGCGCTCCAGCTCCTCCCGCCAGCCCTCTGCGGCGAGGTCCAGCGAGAGAAAACCGATGGTGCGCTCCGGCTCGCTCGCGACGAACCGCGCCACGCCTTCGTCGTCCTGCCAGATCCCGCTCAGC
>JBEBWR010000257.1:0-4719 GCA_040392045.1 Chthoniobacter flavus
CTACCGCTCCGGCTGTCGTCTCCGCTTGGGGAAATGTAATAGATGGAGCCTTCCCGCGCGTCGGAAGCGGGAGTGGTAAAGGAGAGGGTGACCGGGTCGCCTTTGCGCCCGAGGCGGTCCTTTTGCGTGATCGAAACCTGATAGCTTTCCCCGGGAGTGAGGCCGTCGATGCCAACATGGCGCTCGGAGGAGTAGAACGCCTCCATCGGTCGGCGCATATCGAATGCTTCCCCGAAGACCTCGTAGATGAGCAGAGGCGTCCAACGACGCACCAGTTCGCCCTTGGCGGTGCGAAGTTCCAGCTCCGCCTCCGCGGCGATCCTTGGCGAGTTCCAGAGGACGCTGGCCACGGTGGGGCTCAACCCGCGAATCTCTGCGTCCCGGATTTGGAGATCGTTCGTGATGTGCGGCTCTGTGGCGCCGACCGCAGCGAAGTCATCCCCGGCAATGAAAGGCGCTCCCTCCGTGAACTGGTTGAAGGCGGTGTACAGGGTGCTCTCCGCATTGGCTTGAGGCTGCGGTGTTCCGGGGGAGAAGCGGCTGTGGGTGATACGCCCTGCGGGAGAGTCGATGAAGCGGACTTCTGTTTTCTCAAAAGTACAGCGCTCCACGCGGGCCTCGGCACTTTTCTCCACGACGAGCCCGCTCCCGCTGCCCTGAAAGGTACAGCGCTGGAGGTGAACGCCGGTGGAGCCTTGGATCAGCAGCCCCTTCCGCTCAAACCGAAGATGCTCCAGCACGAGATTCCGGCTCGCCTCCACCTGCATTCCGCCTCTGAGGATGACTTGATCGCTTTTCTGATAAGCACGGAGGCGCAGGGGGGTATGGCGGCTGATTCCTCCGGTACGAATCGTTACCGGCTCAGTATAGATACCGGGGAGCAGGTAGAGGGTCGCGCTGGCTGGTGCAGCGGAAAGAGCGTGAGCGAGGGTAGCCATCGGGCGCGCTACACTGAGGCCATCGTGTTCGTCCGAGCCGTTCACCGGGTCGATATAGTAAACCGGCGAAACAGAAGAGAGTCGCCCGCGATAGGGGCTGCCCTCCTGGAGCCGGAAATCGCTATAGGCGGGATCGGCAAAGAGCGGGTCGTCGTGATCCGCGAGCGGATAGATCAGGTTCACCCGGCGAAGAATCCCGCTCGGGTCTACCCGCTCCCACGAACGCTGCGGGGCGGGTTCCCCGCCGCTGCGAAACATCCCTTCGCGCATTCCCAGCCCTGAGACGAGAAAGGTATTGCCGTACACGCCATCGGAGCCGGTGGTTAAGTTTCCCCGGATGATGTTGCCGCGAAAGAGATTGGTAGGATTCTCCGCACCTTTATTGCGGAAGGCATCTTCATGCACGCCGTCGACCACGTTGCCTTCGAAGAGGTTGTAATGTCCCTTGCCGTAAATGCCGAGATCGGTGGCGACGGAGTTCCCGCTGCGCTCGCCGTTGTTCGGGCCGTTGTGGTAGCAATGATTCTCAATAACGGAGAACGCTTCCATCCCGTGGCGAAGCTGGATGCCGTAGGTGTTATTCAGAAATGTTTCGTTATGGGCGATGACGTGATGCCTGCCGGAGGCGTGAATGCCTGCCAGAGAGTTGCAGTAAGCGCGGCAGTTCTCCAGCTTGATATGAGCCGAGCCGGGAAGCAGGAGAAAGCCATTCTGCCCAAGAGTAGTGGCGAGGTCCGAAAGACGCAGGTGCGATCCTTTCAGCGTAACGGCAGCAGCTCCTGCATTTTCCTGCCAAAGGGTGAACTCTTCCGGTGCGACCGATCGCGTACTGCGGACATAGAGAATCCCCGATTCGCTGTCCACCGGCTCGTAGTGCCATGATCCCAGCCGTCGCGCTACCTGAGCGGGAGAGTGAACCTTTGCCAGCTTTACGCGCGCAGGCATCTCCCATAGGCCGCTATCGTCGCTAAAGCCAGCCAGCTTCGCCTGATAAACCCCCTCCAGCCCCTCGGCCCGGCTCCACTGGAGCTGAAGCTGCTTTCCGGCATTGATCACTACGGGCTGATTCGCTTCCGGGCGAAGGGTGATCGGCTGCGTAGGCGTGCCGCTGGCCTTGATCGTGACGGCTTCAAAATAGATGCCGCCCGCAATCCGCACGACATCCCCCGGCTGCGCCGCGTCCACGGCTTCCTGAATGGTGGGGTAGACCTCCCCGGCGCGTTCGCCCGGAGCAACGCGCAGATCCCGCGCGGCGAATAGTGAGTGACTGGTGATCATGATCCAAACCAAAAGTAATCGGTACATATTCAGCGGAGGAGGTGGAGTTGAGGCGTGGGCTTGCCGGGAGCCGGAGTCAGCTCCCCGGTCAGCGGATAGAGGGCGATGGTATTACTATCCACTTTCACGCTATCGTGGCGATCGGGGGTGAAAGCCGCGCTGTAGCGGGCCACTGAGGAGAGACGCAGCCCGGCGATCTCGCCCTCCAGCGGCTGGGCGCCATTCCGGGCCGCCCCGATAAAGAGATCTCCGAATACGGCGGGAAGAAAATCGGTGACTCGCTCCGGCATTCCAGCGCCTGCCATGCCAAACCGCTGCGGGCGTCCGTTGACAAACAATTCCAGCACGAAATCGTTACCCTCCTTCCGCCACTGGAGGGCGAGATGGGTCCACTCTCCTTTCCTGAGAACTGCGGGGGCATTGGTTTCGATCTGTCGGGGCCCCGCTTTTCCCCCGGCTTCAAGGATGGCCGTTGCAGACATTTCGCCGAAGCGATGGAGCTGAAGCTTCCAGCCCTGCCCATCAATAAGCGTTCGGACTTTCTGGTTTTCCCGCCATTGGTGGACGCTCGACCAAGCCGGGCGGACCCAACACTCCAGCGTTCCCGCCTCCGGCGAGAGCAGCGAGGCCGCATCAAGGCGCAGGCGGGCTTTCCCCTCCAGCGGAAAGCCCCGCTCCGGTCCTGCGAGAGGCCCCGGGAGCGAAGGAGTACCGGGTTGGAAAAGACGCTCTGCGAGCGCATAGGCGAATACCGGTGGCACCCCGCGCAGCCTTACTAGCGCTTGGTCTTGGCTGTAGACACGCCACACCCCCCCGATCGCAGCGATGCTCTGCCACTCCTCGTCATTGGCGCCCAAGGAGAGCGTTTCTCCCGTGGGTGAGGTAAGCTGCACGGGCGAGGAGACGTAGATCCCAAACTCGCTGATTCCCGGAGGCACTTCAAAGAAAACCGGCTCGGCATGATCCTCGCGGGCGGATACCAGACGATTCCCCCAATGCCGATCCCCGGAGCCTATAATCAACCCTTCGGGGGCAAAAAGGACTAGCTTTTGAGCGTCGCTCCAGGTGATCTCCCACGGCAGGAATCCCGCCCCGCTCCCGATGCGGTAGATGCCTTCGGGCAGTTCTTCGGGCAACTCAAGCTGCCAGCGCGTGGTCGCCTGCTGGCGGGAGTAGAGCTGATCGCGGGTAGGCTCCATCCGCACGTTGGTTACGAGCGCTCCATCGGGGCCGTAAACTTCCGGAGCCAGCGCATGATAGCTTCTCAGGTCGATCCGAATGGGGCCTCCGGCAGGCTTTTTCAGCATCGCGTAGACCTCTGGCCCGGTGCCTGCTGTCCTGGCATAGGGAGTCAGCGGAGCTTCTGCCGCTTTCTGAAAATCGGGGTTGCTGAGAATATCAAGCGAGTACGCCATTCCCCCGAGAGGGTAGACATTGGCGGCGAGCGAAAAAACCCGCGCCGGGTAGAGCGGCTTCCACTGCCGGGCGCTCTCATCGTAATAGCTGGAGAGCGCCAGCGCGATGTCCCTCCGAAGCGCCCGCACCAATACCGGCTCTCCCGTGATCCGGGCCGCCTCGGACAACTGCTCGGCGGAGGTATTGTGATAGGTAAAGGGAGGGTCGCCCAGTGAAGTGGTGGCGCGGGTGAACGCACCGCGCAGCAACGCCGCTTTGGCCAGCGGATCTTCCGTCACTTCATAGACGCGATGCATCGCTCCCACTTTCACGCCGTATTTGCCAAGCCCGGTGGTCTCCTTGTCCTCTGCAACGCCCTGCGGAGCGTCGGGATCGGCCAGCCAGCGGAGCTGTTCAAGAGTGATGCGGAGTAGCTCGGGGTCGCCCGTTTCCTGATAGACTGTGGCGAGATTTCGGAGGGACGGGAAAGGGCGCGTGGCGCGAAAGGGCGCGAGGTTTCCGCTGTTCCAGACGCGCTTGACGGCGGCGGCGTAGCTGCGAAGCATCTCGCCGGCGCTTCTCCTTCCGGTAAGGTGATGCCAATAGGCCAGGGTGCGGATATCGGTGCCGGAGTTGTGGTGAAACGAGGCTCCGCCGGACCATGGGAAGGGGCTGTTGGAGAAGGTGTAAGTACCGCGCAGGCGCCTCGGCAGGCGTCCGGATAGCGGCGCGTCCGGGGGGAGCCCATCCCAGTGTGCCATGGTGATGTCCATGCGCTGAGTCGTGGTTTCTTCTGCGGCCTCGAAGTATTTGCGCTCGCCGGAGCGGGCGTACATCCGCCAGACGTTTGCGTTAAACCCGTAGTCCAGACAGGCGGCGTAGCGGTCGATGGAGGGCACCCAGCGCGCCGTGCCTTCCTTCTGTTGATACCAGACGTGCGGCCAGTTCCCAAAATCCAGAAAGCCGTAGTCTCCCCAATCGCGCACGATCTTCATCGCCTGATCGAACCACGCCTCCATAAAGCTCTCTTCCTGCGGGTAGCGATCGGCGTCGTAGGGATGAAAGCGCCCCATGGCTTCGCTGGCCCTGAGCCATTCCGGCGCGACGA
>JBEBWR010000258.1:0-4713 GCA_040392045.1 Chthoniobacter flavus
CAGCCGATGTCGAGCACCCGCCGGATCTCCGGCGTGGCGGCCACGGCTGCGCGGGTAATCAGCTCCATCGCCAGCGGGGCGTCGATGGTGGCGGATTGGCCGGTCTCCAGATTGGAGAACCGCTCGACGTCTCCGTCAAAGCGCTCCTCAATTTTGTGAAGGGACGATTTACGGTCGAGCGGTGTGGTCATAGAGCTATTTAACGATTTCTCCCGCGTGGATGCGACGGGTAAATTCCTGCGCGGCTTCGCGGATGGTGAGGCCGGTCCGCGCGACGGGGGTGATGAATTTCGGCGTGAACCACGGGAACATTCCGATGAGGTCGTGCGTGACGAGAACCTGCCCGTCGCACCCCGGTCCGGCGCCGATGCCGATGGTGGGAATGGAGAGCGCGGCGGTGATCTCTTCGGAAACGTCGGGGCGCACGAGTTCCATGATGACGCCGATGGCTCCGGCTTCCTCCACGGCGCGTCCGTCGGCGATCAGCCGCTCGGCGTCTTCCCGCGTCTTGCCCTTGATCTTGTAGCCGCCCTCTTCGCGGACGTGCTGGGGGAGCATGCCGATATGGCCGATGACGGAGATCCCCGCTTCCGTGATAGCGCGGACCTGTGGGGCGCACTCCTTCCCGCCTTCAAGCTTCACGGCGTCGGCTCCGGCCTCAATCAGTCGCCGGGCGCTTGCGACGGCCTGCTCAGGCGTGTCGTAGGTATGGACAGAGAGATCGCCGATCACCAGCGCGCGCTCCACCCCCCGCGCAGCGGCGCGGACGTGGTGGACCATCTCGTCGAGCGTGACGAGCGTGGTGTCCGGATAGCCGAGGACGACCATCCCAAGGGAGTCGCCGACGAGGATGGCATCAACGCCCGCCTCGTCGAGCAGGCGGGCCGTGGGGTAGTCGTAGGCGGTGAGGACGGCGAGCTTGCGCCCAAGCGCCTTCGCGGCCTTGAAGGCGTCAAGGCGGTTTGCGTTCGATTCCCGGGTCATAGACTTCAAGAGAGGTTTACCACTTTGCGGCGTAAAGGGTGACGACCGGCTCGGGGGCGAGCTGCGCGCAGAGCTGCGAGACGCTGGCTTCCTGCCCCGGCAGAATAAGGTCGGGCCGGATGGCGGCCAGAGGCTCCAGCACGAACCGGCGCAGGTGCAGCCGGGGGTGTGGGATGACGATGACTTCGTTGCTGAGCGTGAGGTTGCCCATGTAGAGGATGTCGAGATCCATCGTGCGCGGGGCGTTCCGGGGGCGTTTTGAGGGTCGCCCGAGCTGCGCTTCGATCTTCTGGAGCGCGGCGAGGAGGACGACCGGCTGGCCGTCATACTCAATCTCCACGACGGTGTTGAGGTACGTCGCCGTCCCCGGTTCGCAATCGACCGGCTCGGTTTCATACACGGGCGAGCAGAGGACCGCGCCGCAGCCGTGGAGCATCTCCACGGCGCTGCGGGCCTCCCGCAGGTGCGCCATGCGGTCCTCAATATTGGAGCCGAGGGCTATGCCGCAACGCATGACAAAAAAGAGGTCACTTCAGACCGAGGACATCCTGCATGTCGTAGAGCCCCGGCTGACGCCCGACGGCCCAGACGGCGGCGCGGACGGCTCCACGGGCAAAGGTGTCGCGGCTGGAGGCTTTGTGCGTAAGCTCAAGGCGCTCGCCGACGTTTGCGTAGATGACGGTGTGATCGCCCACGACGTCGCCGCCCCGGATGGCGTGCATGCCGATCTCGGTTTGGGTCCGTTCGCCGACGATGCCTTCGCGGCCGTGGCGCACGTCGTTGTTATACGAAAGCTCGCGCACGCGCGCCAGAATCTCGGCGAGACGCTTGGCGGTACCGCTCGGCGAGTCTTTCTTCATGCGATGGTGCATCTCCACGACTTCGAGATCGAAGTCCGGCCCGAGGATCTCCGCCGCTTTCTGGGTCAGCCAGAAGAGGGTGTTAACCCCGACGGAGAAGTTCGGCGCGAAGACGATGGGGGTCTGCCCGGCGGCTTCCCACACGGCGGCGACCTGCGCGTCGGTCTGGCCGGTCGTCCCGATAATGAGGATCTTCCCGGCGTCGGCGCAGGCTTTGGCGATGCTATCGGTAAGTGAATGATGCGAGAAGTCGATGACGGCGTCCACCTTGGCCAGCGCGGCGGCGAAGTCGTCTCCGGCATCAACTTCCGCGCCGACGACGGTGGCGGGGTTTTCGCTGATGGCGGCGATGATCGCCTGCCCCATGCGGCCCCGGGCGCCATTGACCAGAATAGAGATCGGTGTGCTGCTCATGGCTGGTTACTTGAGAAGACCGAGGCTGGTAAGCGTGGCCCGCAGGCGGGCGGCCGTCTCCTCCGCCATGCCGCAGAGCGGGAGGCGGAATTCGCCGCTCATCCGGCCCTGCCAGGCAAGCGCCGTCTTGACCGGCACGGGGTTCGTCTCGATGAAAAGATCGCGGAAGAGCGGGTACCACTGCTCATGCAGGCGGCGCGCTTCCACGCGGTCCCCCGAAAGCGCGGCGCGGACGAGCGCGCTAACTTCGGCGGGAATGATGTTCGACGCGACAGAGACGACGCCGACGGCCCCCGTGGCGATGAACGGCAGGGTGAGCGCGTCGTCGCCCGAGAGCAGTTCAAAGCTCTCCGGCAGCACCTGACGGAGCTGGCTGATGCGGTCCACGCTCCCTCCCGCCTCCTTGAGGGCGACGATATTCGGGCAGGCTTCGTTCAGCCGGCGCACGGTCTGCACGCCGATCTCGACTCCGGCGCGTCCGGGGATGCTGTAGAGCATGATCGGCAGCTTCGTGGCGTCGGCGATGGCCTTGTAATGGCGGAAGAGGCCTTCCTGCGTCGGCTTGTTGTAGTACGGCACAACGAGCAGCGCGGCATCGGCTCCGGCGCGCTCGGCGTCCTGCGTCAGGGAGATCGCCTCGGCGGTGGAGTTCGACCCTGTCCCGGCGATGACCTTAACACGCCCCGCAGCTTTTTTCACGGCCAGCTCGATGACGCGGGCGTGCTCCGCGTGGTCCAACGTGGGGGACTCCCCTGTGGTACCGACGGGCACGATGCCGCTGATGCCGCCTTCGATCTGGGACTCGATGAGTCGCTCGAAGGCCGCTTCGTCAAAGCGGTCGTTTAAGAATGGCGTGACCAGCGCCGTATAGGCTCCTTCAAACATTGCGCGATATTATTAGGCACGTTTACCCCTCCCTGTCGCCAAAAATAACGGCTTCGCCCCGCTTTTGGCTGCCTTCGGGGAGGGTTCTTTTACTGGCCGAAGCCCCGGATCGCCAGCAGCGCCCACCCTGCCAGCAGGCAGAGCCCGCCGAGGGGGGTGATCATCCCGAGCTTGGTGATCCCGGTGACGCCCATCACGTAAAGGCTGCCGGAGAAGATGGTGATGCCGATCGTAAAGAGCCAGAAGGTGAGGTCGGGCTGGGTGCGTCCGCCAGAGGAGAGGGCATGAGCCAGCACGAGGAGAACGACGGCGTGAACGAGGTGGTAGATCGTGGCGGTCTGCCAGTTGGCAAGCTGCTGTTTGGCTTCCAGAATCGGCTTGAGCTTGTGCGCCCCGAAAGCTCCCAGGGCGACGGCGAGGAATCCGTAGATGGCGGCGATTCGCAGAGCGGTGATCATGGTGCCCCGAGCCTAGAGAAGTTTTCGCGAGGATGCACCGACAATTTTCAGGCTGACGAAACGGCCTTTCCTCTTCAGGATCGGCGGTAGTGTGAACCCGACGAATCCCCAAAACCCGATCGACTCCGTTGACTGGACCCGCTGGACGCCTCGCGAACGGGCGGTGCTCTGCTTTATCCTGCATGAAGGGCAACTGCTTCTCATTCTCAAGAAACGCGGCCTGGGCGGCGGGAAGGTGAACGCTCCGGGCGGGAAGATCGAGCCGGGCGAGACCCCTTTTGACGCCGCGATCCGCGAGACACAGGAGGAGGTGGGCCTGACACCCCACGCGCCGGAGCCCCGGGGGGAGATCTCCTTTCAGTTCACCGATGGCTACAGCCTGCACTGTATCGTTTTCCTCGCTCACGGCTGCTCGGGAACGCCGGTGGAGACGGACGAGGCGGCCCCGTTCTGGGTCGATCCGGCGGCGGTTCCCTATGAGCGGATGTGGGCGGACGACTCAATCTGGCTCCCCACGCTTCTCGCCGGGGAACGCTTCAGGGGACGCTTTCTCTTTGATGGCGAGACGATGCTGACCAGCGAGTTTGAGCGACTGCCATGATCCCGACGCGCGTTCTCATCGCCGGAGGCGGCTTTCTGGGCGCAGCGCTGGCTCATCGGCTGCGGCAGGAGGGCGATACGGAGGTCATCGTGGTGGTCCGGAGCACGGAGTCCGCCGCCCGGCTACGGAGCGAGGGGCTGACGGCGCAGGCCCTTGATCTCGGCGCACCGGAGGCGACGGAGGCCCTGCGCGCTCTTGGTGAGCCGCACGCCGTTGTCGCCTGTGCCAGTACCCGGGGCGGCTCCGAGGAAGACTATCGCCATGTCTACTACGACGGCACCCGCGCCCTGCTCGCGGCTTTTCCCAAAGCACGGATGATTTTTACGGGGAGCACGTCGGTCTACGCTCAGCGGGATGGTAGCGCGGTCACGGAGACCAGCGAGGCGGCCCCGCTCACTGTGACGGGTCGCGTCCTCCGGGAAAGCGAAGACCTCGTCCTTTCCCACGGCGGCATCGTCCTCCGGCTGGCCGGTCTTTATGGCGGCGGACGCTGGGCGGCGCGCGACCGTTT
>JBEBWR010000259.1:0-4713 GCA_040392045.1 Chthoniobacter flavus
GCAGCCGAAATAAGTTGACCTCAGCCACGAAATGAGAGAAAGATAATGTAATCACATTGTAAATGGCGTTTACAAATGCCACTGAGTTTACAATCGCCAGCCCTTTTCCCCCATTTTTTCAGCGTTTACCTTCTTCGCTCCCTCCCCGACTTATGAACCGCCCTATCGCCACCTCTCTTCCGGAAACTCCCCCTTCGCATGGGAAGCGCCGAAAGGTATTTACAGCAGCGTTCACGCTCGTGGAGCTGCTGGCCGTGATCGCCGTCATCGTCATGTTGCTCTCCTTCACCCTTCCGCTAATGCGTGGAGGCAATCCCATGACAAAAGCCGGCTGGGACATCGCCGGGGTCATTGAGCAGGCCCGCGCTTATGCGCAGTCGCAGAACACCTATGTCTGGCTGGCGTTCCATGACGGGGACGCCAGCGGGACGAATCGCGTCAGCGTCTTCGCGCTCGCCTCTCTGGATGGGACCCGATCCCCCTACACCACCCAAGGCCAGGCGAATACCACCAATGTCACTCTCATCGACAAGGTACGTTTCTTTGAGAACGTTTCCTACGCCTCGTCGAACAGCTACGCCACCCACTTTTCCACCTACGGAGGCAATCCGGGTGGCACCGCCGTCACGGAGAGCAACATCACGACAGCCAGCGACGCTGATCTGCTGACCGCTGACATGCCGAAAAACTCGGGGAACAGCGGTGCCAAATTCCCGCTCGCCAGTGTAAAAGTGCTGCTCATTGATCCCTCCGGCAGCATCTCCATGCCGAACAGCAGCACGATGGCCAACTACTTTGACCTTCGGCTGGTACCGATGCGCGGCACCAGCGTCTCGCTGGCGGACGGGGGTGCCCCGAACGACTCTGCGATCGTCCGGATTTACAGCCTTGGCGGCCGTGTGAAGGTCATCCGCTACGGCGTAACCGAGGCTCCCGAAGAACCCTGAACCCTTCACCCCTCTTTATCATTATGAAACGTCGCTCCAAACGATCTGCCGCTTTCAGCCTTGTCGAGGTGACGCTGGCTTTGGGGATCTGCTCCTTTTGCCTGATCGCCCTGATCGGTCTCCTGCCCTCGGGACTCTCCGCCACGGCGGATGCGAACCGGGAAACCACCGCGCTGAGCGTTGCCAGCGCGATCCTCGCCGATCTGCAATCGACCGGTCTGGTCGAAGATCCGGACGACCCGGAGGCTCCCTACGTCATGCCGCCCAACAGCGCTCTCTACGGCGTCCCCTGCGCTGCGGAAACGCAAGGTATGGGCTTCCTGAGTGCGGGCAGCGATGAATGGGAGATCGATAATACCGCCGGGCAGTACTGGGTCACCGTGCAGACGGCCAAGGGAGATAGCGGAGCCTATACTTTCAACGTGAAGGTAAGCTGGCCCGGAGCCGCGAAGGGGAATACGGGGACGCGCGGAGCGGTGAGCGTCTTCGGGCGGAGTTTGGCGCGGTAGTTTTGACCGGAGATTTTTCCCATGAGAAGCATTAATCCTTTTTCCCTTCGCTTGCGGCAGGTGGGCTTTACGCTCATTGAGCTGCTCGTTGCCATGTCGGTCCTCTTTGGCGTGACGCTACTGGTGACCAGCCTGATCAGCAACGTGACGACGACCACGAAGCTCAGTACCGAGACCATCAACGCGGACTCTGTCTCCCGGCTCTTCTTCGATCGGCTTGGAAACGACATCGCAAACATGGTGGTACGCGACGACGTGGACTACTTCTTCTATAAAGACGGCGGCAATGACCTGCTCGGGTTCTACGTCAATCTGGCCGCTACTGCGGGTGCCACTCCGGTCTCCCGTGTTTACTACGGTTGGCCCACGGGGTCCACGGAGTTGAGCCGTGCCGTCAACAGCCTCGGAGGGAGCTGGACGACCGGGATTTACCGGACTGCTCCCACCCTGAGTTCTGGCGGTTCGTTCCCGCTCCCTGTGCCGGCCGATCTCCAGAGCTTCGGCAAAGAGATCATCCGCTTCGAGTACGGCTTTCTGACCCAAGGGCCGGGCGGATTGAGATTTGACGCCAACAATACGGGGATCGGAATCAACGACATCCGCGGGATCGTCGTGGCCATCGCCGTGCTGGACGAAGATGTCCAAGCCTTCGTTGGCACAGCCGGGGTTGACGCTGTGGCCGGGATACTGGGTGATGCCACTTCCGCAGATATCGTCGGCCCTTGGCGTCAAGCTCTGACCACAGCTCAAGCCGGTGGCGGCCTCGCCGGATCGGCCGCCTCCAATGTTCGCATCTATCAACGCGTTTACCTACTCCCACGATGAACTCAATTATTTACCGCCGCGACCGGGGCGTCGCCCTGATCATTGTGCTCTCCATGGTGGTGCTGGTCACGATGGTGACCGTCGCCTTCTTTTCACGCGCCGAGCTGAACCGGAAGATTTCCGCTGTCAGTGGCGGCGGCGTACAGGCTGACGCCATTGCCAAAGGAGGCATCGACGTCATCATTGGCGATCTCAAGAGCGAGATCGTTCAAGGCTCCGGATCGAAGGGCTCCGGAGACGCCTACTATACGCCGAGTGCCACCAACACGATCTACCCCTACCGGCAGGCCGGAACCGCTGTCCGGAATCTTCTGAAGATCAGCTCGAACAAGGCCCCCTACGAGGGGACGGGCTACACCAAGGCCGGACCGATCCGAGCATCCAGCACGGCAAGCATCTCCGCAGCGACCACGGTCGCTTCGGCGAACAAGCGGATCTTCTCACGAGCCCGCTGGATGGCACCCAAGATGGTCCTGGATACCACGGAAGAGAACGCCTTCCCTATCCCGCAGTGGATTTATGTGACGCAGAAGGGCGACTTCGGCGGCTACTACGTCGGCTCGACCTGGAATCAGCTTCTTGAAGACAATATCACTATCCTCGCCACCAACGGCTCCCGACCGGCAGTAGGGCGCATTGCCTACGCCGTCTATGATATCGGCGGCCTGCTGGACATCAACGCCGCGGGAAATACGCTGCCTTCGGGAGACACGGGTAATCAACACCGGGGCCGTCTGCATCATGCGGATCTCTCCGCGATTGAGGCAGCCAATCTGGATATTGCGGACTTCCTTGAGGAGCGGAACCCCAAAACCCACGGCAATACCGCGGAAAGCACGAATCCGAACGAGGGCGAGGGTGGCCTTTTTGATGCGAAGCGCGACTTTGTGAAGGTCAACACTGTGGGTTCCGGCTCGACCGCCACGAAGGAAGAGGTCTTCCTGACCCGGCAGCACCTCATTGAGTACTCGATGAACGGCGGAGCCATCGCCTCGACGCGTCTTCCCGATCTGACGATCTTTACCCGGGAGAAGAATGCGCCGGTCTGGAACACAACGACCGCTTCCACGCCATCGCTGGCGCTGTCACTGGCCGAGTCCGCCAAGCTCAAGCAGCGGTTTCCGCTGAGCAAGATCCGTCTGCTCTCCGAGGACATGACGCACAGCGACATTCAGAAGTTCTTCGGGCTGACCTGGGATGAGACGGACAAGGTCTGGGTCTACAAGCAGAAAACCCCGGCGCTGGACAAGATTCGGACGCTGGCCGAGCTCGGCTCGGGGGAGGAGCCGAACTTCTTCGAGATTCTCAAGAGCATCATCGCGCCATCGACGCTGGGGACGATCCCCACGGGTATCAGCACTCCCGCCGGATCAACGTTCACAGTGGACGAGAAAAAGCGTGATGCGCAGATCTTCCAGATCGGGGCGAATATTATCGACCAGTACGACAGCGACGATTTCCCCGTCGATATCTTTGTGCCGCTGGCGGATACCAACGTGCAAAACCCGGCCAACCGCTTCTTCGGCGTGGAGAATCTTCCGTACCTATCGCGGGTGGCGGGCGTTTTCCAGACGGCAAAAGATGCCACCACTTTGCAGGTGACGGTGGACGCCCGGTTGCTCCCCGAGTTCACGATCCTGCATAGCGATTTGAAGAGCGGGTTTAACGATGTCCGCCTCCGGGTGGTCGGTCAGGCTTCGCTCCTCATGGGGGATGCCACGACTCTCGCACCTGTCATCTCGAAATCCTTCACTGACAACAACGCCACCGGGGAAGGTAAATTCTCAGCGGGCAGCACCGCCGCGGATGTTCTCCTGCTCAAGCCGTATCTGAGCGGACTGGATACGGGCGTAACGCACGCGTGGTATAACGGTCAGCCGGATGGAACACCTCCTACGGCGTTTACCGGTATCCTCGTGGCGGCCGGTCAGCCTGCCCCGGTTCCGTCGGGCGCCAACCCTCCGAACCCGTTCTACGCGATTGACTCGGGAACCGGTACGGGAGGAACTCCGCTGACATTCATTCTCGAATACAACGCCAAGACGGCAGCGACAGACCCGGATGACTATCGCCCCTATGCGATCTGGCGCGACATCAAGGTGGGCTCGGCGGCTCCCTCGGCTCATCCGCTCAGAGTTGAAACGAGCAATGCCGATGGCGAGATCACTGGGTTCAAGACGACGGCGCTCTCCGCATGGGTCAAGGCCGATCCGCGCACGGAACGCCAGGAGGCGACTTGGATGAACATGACGTTGAGTCTGGCCTCGGCTCCTGTCGCTGTCACCAGCGACCATATCAACCGCGCCTTCCGTGGCGTGGGCGATCTGAGCTATGTTTTCCGCGATATTCCCAATACGAATCTCCGCTTCAACGAGGAGAATAGCCCGGATGCCGCGCTGCTGGAGTTCTTCTCGGTGACGGATAGTACGGAG
>JBEBWR010000260.1:0-4711 GCA_040392045.1 Chthoniobacter flavus
GAGCTTCACTTCCTGCCCCTTGAAAAGCACGTCCTGAAAGCCCCAGCCTTTCGCGGTCAGCGCGCCGGGGTAGCCCATTTCGCCGGTGAGCGCGATGAGCGCATGGCGCACGGCGCGGCTGGTGGCGTCGCCCGCCGCCCAGCTTTTGCGCGAGCCGGTGTTCGGCGCGTGGCGGTAGGTGCGCAGAGCGCCGCCGTCGATGAAGGCGTTGGAGAGCGCGTTGATGATCTCGTCGCGCGTCCCGCCCAGCAGTCGGGTGACGACTGCCGTGGAGGCGATGCGGACGAGCAGGACGTGATCGAGACCGACGCGGTTGAACCCGTTCTCCAGCGCGAGGATGCCTTGCACTTCATGTGCCTGAATCATGGCGACAAGGACGTCGTGCACGGTCAGCGGCTTGCGTCCCTCCGCCACCGCGAGGCGGGAGAGGTAGTCGGCCACGGCGAGAATCCCGCCGAGGTTATCCGACGGATGGCCCCACTCGGCCGCCAGCCACGTGTCATTGAAGTCGAGCCAGCGGACCATCGCGCCGATGTTGAACGCGGCCTGTACCGGCTCCAGCTCATGCGAAGTACCGGGGACACGCGCGCCGCGTCCCGGCAGGGTCGCGCCGGGGACGGTCGGGCCGAGCAGCTTCACGCAGGCGGGGTAGTGCAGCGCGAGGAGGCCGCAGCCCAGCGTGTCGAGCAGGCAGAGCCGGGCGGTTTCGAGCGCTTCGGCGCTGGTGATCTTCTCCGGGGCGAGGACGTAATCCGCAATCGACTCCAGCAGAGCATCGGGGGCGGGACGGGTGGCGTTGGTGATATCGTGGGACATCGGATGGAAAGACTAGCGTTCGTTGATGGGAGTGAAGGCGCGGGGTTCCGGGCCGGTGTAGTTGGCGCTCGGGCGGATGATCTTGTTATCCGCGCGCTGCTCCAGAATGTGCGCGCCCCAGCCGGAGGTGCGCGCGATGACAAAGAGCGGCGTGAACATGGCGGTCGGCACGCGCATCCGGTGGTAGGAGACGGCGCTGAACCAGTCGAGGTTCGGGAACATCTTCTTCTCCCGCGCCATGACGCTCTCGATCCGCTCGGCGATGGCGTACATTTTCAGATCGCCTGCTTCCTCGGAGAGTTCGCGGGCGACGCGCTTGATCACCACGTTGCGCGGATCGGAGATGGTGTAGACCGGATGCCCGAAGCCGATGATCACTTCGCGGGCGGCAACGCGGCGGACGATGTCCTCCTCGGCTTCATCGGGCGTGGCGTAGCGCTTCTGCACTTCAAAGGCGAATTCGTTCGCGCCGCCATGCTTCGGACCGCGCAGGGCGCCGATGCCGCCGACGATGGCGGAGTAGAGGTCGGAGCCGGTCCCGGCGATCACGCGGGTGGTGAAGGTGGAGGCGTTGAACTCATGCTCCGCGTAGAGTACCAGCGAGGTATGCATCGCGCTGACCCACGACGCGGACGGTTTCACGCCATGCAGCAGGTGGAGGAAATGGCCGCCGATGGAGTCGTCGTCGGTCTCCACTTCAATGCGCCGTCCGTTGTGCGCGTAGTGGTACCAGTAGAGCAGGATGGAATTGAGCGAGGCGAGCAGTCGGTCGATGATTTCGCGGGCCTCGGCGGGGGCGTGGCTCTCGTGCTCCGGCAGGGCACAGCCGAGCGCGGAGACGCCCGTGCGGAGGACATCCATCGGATGCGCGGCGGCTGGGAGCGCTTCGAGTACGGCCCGCACGCTGGCGGGCAGACCCCGAAGGGCGCGAAGCTTCTCCTTGTAGGCGGCGAGTTCCGCGGCGGTCGGCAGCTTGCCGTGAACGAGCAGATGCGCGACTTCTTCAAATTCGCAATGCTCGGCGAGATCGAGGATGTCGTAGCCGAGGTAGTGGAGATCGTTGCCGCTGCGGCCGACGGTGCAGAGGGCGGTATTTCCGGCGGGCACGCCCGAGAGGGCGACCGATTTCTTCGGCTTGAAGGCGGGAGGCGTTGGGGATGCGCTCAGGGTGGATTCGCTCATGATGATTTTTTTTCTTTGGCAAAAAGGGCGTCGAGTTTCGCTTCGTAGGCGTGATAGTTGAGCACTTCGTAAAGCTCGGCGCGGGTTTGCATTTTCGGAATGACGGCCTCTTGCGTGCCGTCCTTCCGGAGAGTTTCGTAGACTTCCAGCGCGGCGCGGCTCATGGCGCGGAAGGCGCTCAGCGGGTAGAGCACGAGGCGCACCCCGGCTTCTCCCAGCTCCGTCACGGTGTAGAGCGGCGTCTTGCCAAACTCCGTGATATTCGCCAGTACGGGGACCGCTCCGAGCGCGGTGGTAAAGGCGCGGTACTCCTCCAGCGAGCCGAGCGCTTCGGCAAAGATCATGTCCGCCCCGGCCTCGACGTAGGCCTGTGAGCGTTCAACCGCTGCCGCGAGGCCCTCGCTGGCGTGGGCGTCGGTGCGCGCCATGATCACAAAGCTTTCGTCCGTACGCGCATCCACGGCGGCGCGTATCCGGTCGCACATCTCGGCGGTGCTTACCAGTTCCTTTCCCGGACGATGACCACAGCGCTTTGCCTGCACCTGATCTTCGAGGTGGCATCCCGCCGCGCCTGCCCGGGTCATTTCGCGGATTGTCCGCGCGATGGAGAATGCGCCGCCCCAGCCCGTGTCGGCGTCCACCAGCAGGGGAAGGGGAGTGGCCTGCGTGATCCGCCGGATGTCCTCACAGACGTCGTTAAGCGACGTGATCCCCAGATCGGGAAGCCCGAAGGAGGCGTTCGCCACACCGGCCCCGGAAAGGTAGATCGCACGGAAGCCGGCCTGCTGCGCCAGTAGCGCGCTGAAGGCATTGATCGTCCCCGCGATCTGTAACGGATGCTCCGTCTCAAGGGCGGCCCGCAGTCGTGCGCCGGGGGGGAGAGCTGGTTCTGCCATGAGGAAAAGTCTGCCGCAGAAACGCCGCCGCGAGAATGACTTTGATCTTCTTACGGTGATAGGATAGTCTGATCACCAGTCGCCGGGATATAATCCGATCCCTTCGCTCGTTTGCCTGATTCGCTATGGAACTCCGTCATCTTCGCTACTTTGTCGCCGTCGCCGAAGAGCTGAATTTCCGCCGCGCCGCCGAGCGGCTCAATCTCTCCCAGCCGTCGCTGAGCGCGCAGGTCCGCGCGCTGGAGCAGGAGCTGGAGGTGCAACTGCTGGAGCGCGACACGCATCATGTCTCCCTGACGCCTGCCGGGGCGCGCTTTCTGGACGATAGCCGGAGGGTGTTGCGCGATGTCGGCGAGAGCGTCCGCGCTGTGCGACGCATCGCGTCGGGGGAGGCCGGGGAGCTATCGATCGGGTTTGTCGCATCGCTGGGGCATGGGCTGCTGCCGCGCATCCTGCGGAGCTATCGGGAGCGCTACCCCACGGTGGAACTGCGGCTCACCGAGATGGATACCACCGCGCAGATTGAGGCGCTCAATGCCCGCCGCATCGACCTCGGCTTTATCGGCTACGGGCTGGCGGCGGAAACCCCGGATCTCCAGCTTGTCACCGTGGCCGAGGAGCAGCTTGCCGCCGTTCTGCCGCAGGGGCATCCGCTCACCCGTACGAAAGGGGGGCGCAAACCGGCTTCGCTCCCGCTCTCCGCTCTGGCGCAGGAGAATCTGCTGCTGGCCGGGCGCACCACCGCCCCGCTTTTTAATCCGTGGCTGCTCGTGCTCTGCCAGCAGGCGGGGTTTCAGCCCCATACCGTACAGGAGGAGGGACAGCCCGTGACCGTGCTCAACTACGTCGCCGCCGGGCTGGGCGTGACGATCCTGCCGCTGCAATACCAGCTGACAGCCACCGCCGGGGTCACCTTCATCCCTCTCGCGCCGCCGGTGCCGAAGTACCGCTACTGTGCCGCGTGGCTGCCGAAGAACCGGCATAGCGCCCTCCAGCGGTTTCTGGAAGTGGCCCGGGAGGAGCGGTAGTTTCTACGGCATGGCCGCGCGGAGGAATGAGACGATCTCTTCGCGCAAGTCGGCGTGAGGTGATACGATTTCGTACGAGTGCGGCCCTCCCCCGACTTCGTAGTAGGGGCATTCCACCCCCAGCTCGCGGACTTCGCGCACCAGCTCCCGCGCCTGATCGACGGGGACGATGTCGTCTGCCGTTCCATGCGTGACGAGCAGCGGCGGCATTTCCTTCCGCAGATAGCGGCGCGGCGAAGCCTCCCCGGCGACACCTTCGGGGAAGTAGAACGCATACCCTTGCGTCAGGTCGTAGGGACCGTAGAAATTGACGATCGCCCGCACCTGCTCCGATGCTTCCGCCGTCAGCCCGACCATCATCGCCAGATGACCGCCCGCCGAACAGCCCATCACGGCGATCCGCTCCGGGTCCACGCCGAAACGCTCCGCCTCCTGACGGACGAACCGCACCGCCGCCTTGCAGTCCTCCAGATTCTGCGGCCAGGCGAACGACTCAAAGCAACGCACGCCTTCTCCTCTTTTGACCCCCGGCAGCGGCTCGTTGAGCAGGTAATTGATGGAGAAAACGACGAAGCCCGCCTCGGCCAGCGCGTGGCCGATCCCTTTCTCCCGCCCCGAGGCCTTGTCGCCCGCGGTCCAGCCGCCGCCGTGGATATGGACGACGGCAGGTCGCCGGTTTCCGTCGGAGCCGTCGGGCCGGTAGACATCCAAAGTCTCCCGCCGGTCCGGACCAAGGTAAGGGAGTTCCGCTTCGATCGTTAGGGGCATAAGGCGTGCGATTCTACGGTG
>JBEBWR010000261.1:0-4698 GCA_040392045.1 Chthoniobacter flavus
CTAAGCAGCGCCACCCCATACTGCCGGATGTTGCTCAGGCATTTCGTCGTCTGTGCTGTCCTCCGCAAGACGCCTCCGACGGGAATCGCCAGTAGCAACAGCACCGCCACAACGCCGATCACTACCAATACCTCCGTCAGCGTGAAACCGGGTGATTTCCTAGAATGCGGTTGAGCTTTCATTACTACTCCTTGGTTATACGCTCGGGGACGAGCAAACGCGATGGATTTGATGCGATAAAGGGAGGCACCCCCTGAAGAAAGAGATCTTTCTTTCCGCCTTCAAATGCCACTTTCCACACCTTGCCATCCGCCCCCTCGGGAACGGAGATCAGGTGCGTGACAAAGCTCTGCGTCTTCTGACGGATCGGCGGCTGCGGGTTCGGTCGGAGGATCGCTCCCTCCACCCGGATCGTCAGCGGCTCGTACGCCCTGCTGACGATGGCGAACTCCTTCGTCCCCGCCGGTACGTAGAAGAATGCCTGCTTCACTGCCCCCATCGGCTGGATCACATTCTGACGACTGCCCGCCTTGAGCACGATATGGCGATTGGAAGAGAGCAGATTCGGGTAGCGACTGCCGAAAGACAGCTCCACCTTATAGATCCCCGTCGATGGGGCTTGAAGGTTAAGAATCGTCTCTCCTTCCGCCACCCCCTCCGCGATCGTTACCAGCTCCGGATTCTGGATCTCATAGGCCGTCCCATAACTCTCCCACCGCTTGGAAGTCTGCCGGAGATCAATCGTCTCTCCTGCCTTCGCGTAGATCAGCAGCGTCGCGGGACCGAACCGCAGGCTCATCCCCAACCCCTCGTCCACTACCGCTGCCGCCTCCGGCTCCAGCGGCTGCAAGCGCAGATCGTCCTGATCCACCCATGCGGTGAACTCTCTCTCCGGAGCCGTAAGCTTTACCTTTGCCAGTTGCGCTTCCAGCTCTGCCTCCGTCAGCGGCGCGTGCTTTTCCTTCGCCTCGGGAAAGTTCCGCAGGAAACGCTTGCTCTTCGTGTAGGGACTGACGGAAGGAGGGATCGAAGCGTTCAGCTGATGAAACAGCTCCACCTCCTCCGGGGTCGCCTCGCGCGCCAGCGAGCGCTGGTAGATATCGTCCATGAGGAAATGCGCCCGCAGGTAGTTCACGCGTTGCTTCACCCCCTCGTCCTTTGCCAGCTTTGCCGCCTCCTCCAGCTTCACACGCATCGTATGGAGATCCCGCGGGCCGGGAGAAGCCACCGCATGATCGAGCAGCTCATAATAGGTGCGCATCGGCCCGGCAGCTTCGCCATAAGCCTTCGAGACAAAATCCTCCTTCAGCGACTTCAGATCGGCCTTCGGGTTCCACCAGAGCTTACCCATCAGGTAATAGCTATATCCCCAGGGCCCCCAGCCCGATCCCGCCTCTGTGATGATTCCCTCCAGCTCCATCTGCGCATAGAGCTGATAATCCGCCGCATGGACATCCGCCAGCGATAGCGGCCCCGCGCCCCACCAGACCGAAAGCCCGTCGAAATCGCGCAGAATCATCTGCGGAGCCATCTCTTTGAAATCCTGTAGCTTCTTGAGAAAGACCCGATTGGAAATATCCGTCAGCGGCTTGAAGAAATTCCGCGTCCATGTCGTAGGGATGACCACCACGCCCGCATTCGCCTTTACGGTCGGCGACATATGGTGCTCCGCATAAGCGCCATAGTAGCCGATCCGATAATTCGGATAAACCTCCCGCACCCGCTCCGCCACCCGATTGGCCACGATCTGAAGCCGATCCGACAGCGTCCCCATCGCCGCGCATTTCTCGCAGCGGCAGAACCCGCCGCCATCCTTGGGGCTAATGCTAATGGTATCATAATCCGACATCAGATGCCGGTAGCCATCATGACGGGCAACCTTCCCGTCCGCCTCCCGCTCGCGAATCTTCTCCAGCACCTCCCTGATCAGGGTCTCCACCATCGCATCATTGGAATGGCAAAGCTTATAATTCGGATTATCCACCTGCCGGACGCCATCAATCTCCGCATACCACTCCGGATGGCTTACTTTGTAATCGCGCGGACGGATAAAGCTGCTATGCCCGTAGTAGCCGTTGCGGTTGTGACGGCTCCGTCGCATCCAATCCCCGATCTCATCACCGGAATACGCCGTGTGCATCTGCCGCGTGCGGAACACCGGCCGATCGGAAAAGTGTGTCGTCTCCAGCCGAAGCTCCTCTTTTTTCGGCACCACCTCGCCCCACTCTCCCGGGAAGAACCAGCGCACCCCCAGCCGTTCCAATAGCTCAAAAACGCCATACGCCGTCCCGAACTTCGTTCCACCCGCTACGCGCACAGCTCCTTCGGATACGTCCAGCACAAAACCATCACGCCCCAGCTTTGCTGCCTCTTCCCGCAGCGCCTCGTTACCCGGCACCTTGCCGATATGGATCGCCACTCCCTCTGCAGGGGCCTGTTGCGCAATCGTCCACTCCCGGCCCGTCATCCTGCCGAGGTAGTTCTTGAGATCCTCCGCCGCGTATTGCTCCTGATCCTCCGCGTCCGCCGCGAGAACAATCACCGGCAACGGCCGATCCGGCGAAAAAAGGAGCGCTTTCTCAGCGTGAGCAAAGCTCAGGCCGACGACGAGGGAAAGGATAGCGAGATGTTTTATCATGTTCAGGGAAAGGTTTCTCTCAGAGGTTTCACATTTTCGAGCTGCGCTTTGTCGCCGGCCGCGGGAGCGTAGAAGAACCCGGGAGCAGTGATCCCCCCCGTGCCGAGTTCATTCGTCCGGAGATTGGCCACGCAAACGACCACTTCGTTTTTCCCCGCCTTCACCGCTCCGGTGGCGTCGAGTTCAAACGGCGTAAAGGCCGATGGCACGCTGGTTCCCAGCAGCTTCCCATTCACCCAGACGCGCGCGCTTTCATCCACGCCGCCAAACCAGAGGAACACCCGCTTCGCCGCGTCCTTCTCCGATACTTCCACCGTCTGCCGATACCACGCCAGCCCCTTGTAATACCTCAGACCGAGATCGCTCCAGGTCGTAGAGAACGTCTGCGTGCGCTGCCAGTTGCCTCCGGTCAGTCCGGGTCGCTCATAGTGCAGGCTTGCGCCGATCTGCTGGGGATCGAGCAGCGACTCCCATTCATCCGCCAGCGGAGCCACCAGCGCATTTCCCCCGCTCACGCGGGCATACCCCTGCTCCACCGGCAGCCGGAAGAATCGGCGGAGATAAGCCTCCGGCTGACGGGAGACCATCTGCGGCTGCATCTCCAGCAACTCCGTGCGAATCTCGTCGAGCTTCTGCAAATGAGCGTGAGCGCCCGCCCAGTCCTGCCCGTTCCGCGCTTCAATCATCGCCGCGAAATGCTCCGTAAACTCAAAACCCCGGCTAAAGATATGAAACCGCTCGCGATACGGCGAAGCGTCCGCCAGTTTCCGCGCCGCCTCCAGCTCAGCCCGCAACTCCTTGCGGAGCGCCTCGGGGTAGAACTGCGCCACGTCAAACGCGCTCCCGGTATGAAGATCCGCATCGCGCATCCGCTCATCCGCCGCCTTGAAATAGCGCTCCATCGGAGCGGCAGCGGGGCCGAAAAGCTTCCCGCAGAAATCCTTCAGCAGCGCATCCGTGTCCGCGTTCACGTCCCACATCAGCCGTCCCGCGATATAGAGCGACGGCCCCTGCATCGCCCATTGGCTCGTGCACTCCGTGCGGAAGCCCAGCACGCCATGCTCCGCGTAATATGGAATCTCATCCCGCATCCGGTGGATCTGGATAAAGGTCATTCCGGGGTCCGCAAGGTTAAACCAATAGCCGCGCTCGTACACCTCCGGCAGCGCCTCCGTCCACGCCTTCACAATCCCCTTGAGGTAGCCGCGCTCCGGACAGACCGGGTTATTCATCCCGTGAATCCGGCACAACCCGATCGGCGCGACCGCCGCGACGATGCGCGGATTCGGCTTCACTTTCACCGGTGGCTCGATATAGCAATGGTAGACATAGAACGCGATCTTCTTGTCCGGATATTCATCCGAGATCCCGTCGAGCACCTGATTGAAGAACCAGACATAGCGATCCGTCCTGCTCGGTTCGTTTGAGAACGGGTCCCAGTTCCCGCCGTCCAGCGCCTTGCATCCGTCGCATTCGCAGAAGCCGCTGCCATCCGCCGGGCCCATGCCGATCCACGGTTCCTTCGGGTGCTCCTTAAAAAACCGCTTCGTCTCCCGGATCGCCCGCTTCAGCACCTCGGGGTTGGAGACACAGACCTGCGGCTGCGTGCCACCCGTGCGGGTCGTCTTCGCGTAGAGATCCGGATGCGTCTCCGGAGTCACCCCTTCGCCCAGCCGAATGCCGTGAGCCGGAGGCAGGAACAGCCCGCCCTCCCGCTGGTGCCGCTTCCAGTCCACCGTAAACGGCTCCTTGTCAAACGCATTGAACCCGAAATGCCGCGCCGGAAAGCTCGGCTTCCCGATCTTCGTCTGCGCCGCGATCTCCACCTCTTTTGCGGAAGGAATCACCGTCCCAAGCTCGCCGGGGAAAAACCAGCGCACACCAACCTGCTCCAGCAGTTCATGCACCCCGATCTCGGTACCTCTCGGGTAGATTCCACCGATACCGATAACACTTCCTTCCGACCGCAGCACGAATCCGCTCGGATCATCCATCGCCGCTTTCATCTCCTCGCCCGGCTTCCCCATCCACTCCACCGCCAGCGACCCAAGGAGCACCGC
>JBEBWR010000262.1:0-4694 GCA_040392045.1 Chthoniobacter flavus
GCCGTCGTCGAAGCGGCAACCCGTCGGGGGATCAACATCCCGCGCGATCTATCGCTCATTACCTTCGGAGGCAGCTTCCTCTGTGAGCTGGGGCATCTTCATCTGAGTCATGTCCAGTATCCCACCTTTGAGGCGGGGCGGCGGGTTATCCAGCTCCTCCTTGATCAGGGAGAAAAGGAGTCTGATGGCGGGATTGAGTACCTGCCAACGCAGTTCTTCGCCCGCGACTCCGTGGCGTCTCCCCGGGTCGAAGCCGCGCAGTAGCCGATCCTCTCCCCTTCATTCTTTTTCCCCATGAACTTCCGCATTCTGATCCTTCTGCTTTTATTCATCAACTGGCCTCAAGCCAGCGCGCTTCTGGCTGCCGCCGATGATGTGGTGATCGCGATCCATACCGGGTATCTCCCGGCCGGCGAAACCGGGCCGCACGATGGCCCTTGGTACTGGAATCGTATCGGGACGTGGGGAGAAGTGGAGGGGGTTGCACTCAAAGACTCCCAAAATGCTGATACCTCCATCCGGTGGAGTACGGTGAGGCGCTTTTCGTTTCACTTCCGAAGCAGTGTTATCGATACCTCAGAGGAGGAACAGACGTCTGATACTTACCCATTTCGCGTCTTAAGCAGGGGGTATTACGTCGCGCCGCGCGAAACGATCGGGCACAGCGGTCCCTTTCTTAATGCGGAGGTCCTTCTCGACGGTACGGACCCCTCCAAGCAGTACAAGTTCACCTTCATCGGCACACGGATCGAAGGGATGGCCAGCGATTTCGCCCTTCATGTCTCCGCCTCCGGGAAAACGTCCGCTTCGGAGACGCTGCTCGTCCCGGCTGATGAGAACGCCTCCGCAGAGATTTCGATCACAGGTATCTCCCCCAATGAAGCCGGGGAGATTACGCTCCTCTTCTCTGTTCCCGACGGTTATTTGCGCGGCACGATCAATGCCGTCGTCATTTCGACAACGCCGTAAGGTCTCCCTCCTGCTCAATCCAGTATCAACGCATTACCCGAAAAAATCCGTCTATGAATCCCTCTCTGCATCGCTCATGGAAAGCCCGTGCCGGACGTTTCTGCCTTGCTTCTGCCACGTTGCTCATTGCGGGGTTGACTCCCGATCTGACCCACGCGCAGACCGTCCTTTTGCATACCGGCTACAATACCGTACAGCCTCGCCCTTGGCAGGATGACCAAGGGAACTGGTGGAATCGGCCCACGACATGGGGGGTAGGAACGTGGTCGAACCTCGTGGATACGGAGAATCATGCGACGGCGATCTCCTACCAGACCACGGCGATGTTTAGCTCCTACACGTCGGGGCCAGCGAGCGGCGACCTTCTCGACTACCCGGACTTTGTGTCGCAAAATTCCTTTGTCGCCACTACGCACTCCCCGGCAGGGCGGTTTAGCGGTCTCGACAGCACAAAAACCTATACGATCACCTTCTACGCTGCCCAGAACCTCACAAACTTTGTGACGCAGCAGGGGCTGGATATCACCGTGACCGGTGAATCTACCGCCAGCGGTTCGCTATTGCTCACAGGCCCTGTGGGGCAGGCAGCTTATAGCGAGCTTACTTTTGAAAACCTACGGCCTGCGGAAGATGGCACCCTCTCCATCGCTTACACGATCGCCAGCGGATTCAGCAGGGGTACCCTGAATGCGATCTCCATCACTGCAATTCCCGAGCCGGGCGCTGTATTGCTGGGAATCGGGGGGTTGGTGATGCTAGTGTCGATCAGACGGCGAAAGTCGTCTCTGCGCAAGTAACGGCTCATCCCTCAATCCTCCCCCCTCCCCTTGGACATGCCACATCTCCTCAGCTTGCGGCGCGGCTTTACGCTGCTGGAACTGCTCATCGTGGTGGTGATCATCACGATCCTGATGGCCTTGCTTTTGCCGGCATATCAGCACGTCAGCAGCATGGGCAGGCAAGCCACCTGTCTGGCAAATCTTCGGAAGCTATCCGGAATTTTATTTGCCTACTCCAGCGATCATAATGGCACCATGGTTCCGTGCGTCGTCTATGCCAGCCCTACCAACCGGAATGTAGGGACGCCGTGGATCAACTGGCTGATCGAGGAGGGGTATCTCAAAGACGACGGCCTCTTTCCCGGGGAGGTTTACAGAAGCTTGGAGAAGGGGCTGCTCACCTGCCCGTCCAGAGAGACTCCGGGGAGCGCCGTTTACAACACCATGCATTACGGGATGAATTATACCCTTGGGTTTGGCCCCGATAATGAGAATTTCGGCTATCGTACGCCGCTTCAGCTTCCCAAGCGCACCAAGGTCACTTCTCCTGCCACGACGCTGATGCTGGCAGAGGCGAAGTATGGCTACATGATCAAGCCGGAAGCCCGCTTTCTGAACGAAGGCCCAAGCCAGAACATCGCATTCCCCCACCGCAACCGTATGAACATCATTTTCATGGATGGCCATGCGGAACAAAGCTCCGGCCCGTGGCACGTTCCCGTCATCACCAAGCCGAAAGAGACTTATCCCTTCTTTTAACCCTCTCCCGCCATCCCGACCTATGTCTCACACCCTTCGCCAACCTTTCCTCAATCTCCTTTCACGACAGTTTATGATCCCATTGATCACTCTCGGATTACTCTCGCCCACGAACGCCTCAAACCCGCACACCTCCCCCATTGAGAACGGTGACTTTCAACGCTGGACCAGCGAAGGGCCGGAAGCATGGGCCCGGGGAAAAGGGAGCTATCGTCAGGATCAAACAATGAGCTACTCCGGGCGCTCCTCCGTAAAGATGACGCATCCCGACGGGGAGAAGACGCCGGCGGCAATGCTTATGCAGGACATCCGCCTCCAGCCGGATAGGGAGTACGAGATCCGGCTGGCAATGGCCACGGAGGGGGCCGGCTCTGTCGCCGTCCGGGTCCAGCCTATCATCAATGGCAAGCCTGCCCCAAAGCAGGACCTGCTCCTGAACTGGAGCAGTGTCTGGAGCTGGAGTACGCCGTGGACCCCCATCGTCCTCAAGTTCAAGACTTCGGCTCATCCGCAGTATCGTATCGCCATCGCCAGCTACGGGCAAAGTGGCGAATCTGCCTGGCTTGACGGGGTAACGATAGCGCAAAGCGCCGATGCTTCGGTGGAATCCGAGGAGGCCGCCTCGATTTACACCCGATCTACGCTCCTCCCGTGGACCCCTGAGGAGTCATTCAAAGCCACCGAACGCACCGGGGCGATCAACCTCTCGGCCACACCCGGCGACTACGAGGCCGCATTCCTCGGCCTCAAGGCTCATCGTGATCTGGCGGAGGTCGATGTCCAGCTGGAGGGAGCCCTTCGGAGTGCGCAGGGGCAGACCATTTCGGCGGATGCCGTCGTGATCCGAATGCTGCGGGAGCAGGCGCTGCTGCCGAAGTCCAAAACGCGGGCGGCGGAGGCTGGCCAGCAACTGGCGTGGTGGATCACCGTGCGCGTTCCCGACGACGCCGCGGCGGGGATCTATCAGGGGAATCTGGTCGTTCGGGCCGGGAGGGAGATCGTGTCCACCGTGCCGTACTCTGTGCACGTGGAGCCGTTCAGGCTTCCGGCGCTCGATATCCCGGCATTTGTCTATCACGCGGAAGCTTACTTTCCGCCCGGAGATTTTCTGAGCGAAGAGAAGCGCCTCGCCTATTACCGGGACATGAAGGAGCATGGTATGAATACGGTGACAATCTATAACACGCCCGATGTCAACGGGCGCGAGGTTGACTTCGATCGCGACTACCGCTTCTCCGCCCTGACGCAGGAAAAGCTCGATCAGGCGAAAGCCCGCTCCGGGCAGTCGGCCGCCGAGTGGGAGTCACGACAGGCTTTGGGGATCAATCAGGTGATGGACCTCGCCCTCAGGAGCGGTTTGGTGACGAAGGAGTTTCCCGTCCTCTGGCTGCCGATCAAGGTGGCAGGCTATGGCTTCGGCGCCATGCCATCGGAGGCGCTGGAGAAAAGCTACGCTTACTGGAAGTCTCGCGAGGATTGGCCTGAGTTCCTCCTCTATGTGCTGGACGAGCCGAATGGCCAGCCGGAGCGTATTGCGGCGGCAAAAGATGCGCTTAAGCGGATCAAAGGACTCGATCTGCCGGTGAAGACCGGGACTGCCAATGTCCCTGTCGAGGAGTTAGGAGACGATTACGATGTCTGGATTCAGATCGAGAACCGTGTTTCTGCCGAGATGGCGCAAGCCGCAAAAGAGCACTCCGCCGAGCTATGGACCTACAACTGCAATATGCCCACCGAGAACGCGATTTTCACACGGGCTTTCTTCGGCCTATGGGCCTACCGGGCTAGGGTCAAGGGGATCGGGCTGTGGGTCTACTATGATGCCAATACGTGGTACATTGATGAGAACGATGTCATTCACGGGCGCAATGGTCCGGGCAGGCTTTCGCGGATCTGTCCGTCTCCCGCCGGCCCCGTGCCGACGATTTCCTGGGAGACCACGCGCGACGGGATCAATGATTACCGCCACGCGATGCTTTTTGACCAGTTGCTCAAACAGGCTCGGGAGCGGATCGCCGCGCAGGGCGACAGCGCGAACCCCGAGCTATCTGTAGCCCTGCGGCTCGCGGAAGATGCGAGAAAAAAGATCATCCAGTCCATCCCCGTAGATGCCATGTCGCTCATGGGGGAGCTGCCGTGGGCTGTAGCCAATAAGGAGTTCGTCCCGGTGATCGGCTTCGGTGATCC
>JBEBWR010000263.1:0-4689 GCA_040392045.1 Chthoniobacter flavus
AGTACGAAAAGAACATCAAGCCGATCTTCGGTCTCGGCGTCGGGCCGGATGGAAAAATCTACGGTTCCTCCAAGCCTGCGGTGCTTTTCTCTTTCGATCCAGCGACCGACCGCTTTGACGATCTGCTGGCGGTCAGCCCCCACAAGGCGGGACAGGTCTACCGGAAGGTTGCCAGCGGCGGGAAGGTCTACATGGGGTCCTATACCCATGCCATGTTTCACGTCTACGATCCTGCAAAGCCGGATGAGCGGACGCGGACCATCGGCTCCATCGGTGGCGGACAGGATCGGCCGGTCGACATGATGGCAGCCAAAGACGGCTCGATCTATATCGCCAGCTTTCCCGGCTACGGACGAGTGGATGGAGCGCTGACGGTTTTTCACCCGGAGAGCGAGCGCTTTGAGAACTTCGTGGGCATTGTCCCGGGGCACAGCCTGAACGCCGTGGCGCTGGATGAATCCCGCGAGCGCGCCTATGTGGGGACCAGCAATATCCGGGGCGTGGGGACGGAACCGCTGGAGAGCGACGCGATCGTGGCGGAGTGGGATCTGAAAAACCACCGCGTGCTGCGGACGGTCCAGCCGGTACCGGGGGAGAAAGTGATCTCCGGGCTGATCGCGCTGCCGGATGGAACGCTCTGCGGCCTGACCGCGGGCGGCCACTGGTTCGGCATCGATCCGCAGACCTTCGCCGTCCGATTCGTCGAGTCGCTGGGCGGACCGGCTCCGTCGCATACCCGGCTGGTGCTCAATCCCGAAGCCGACGCGATCTACGGGATGGCGGGACGGAAGATCTGGCGTGCGTCCATCGCATCGCCGGAGAAGGTCGAGATGCTCGATCGCTACTCCGCTCCGGGGCGCAATGTCTACTACGGGGTGGAAACCGATTCGCGCGGGCGGCTCTATTTCGCCGACGGACGCGACCTCGTGCGCTGGACCCCGTAGGCCTCCCCTCAACTCCCACAGAACTCAATACTATGAATCCTATATCGTGTATGAAACTGATCCCCTTGCTTCTCCTCGCGGCATTCTCCGGGGCGCACGGCGCTACGGTGACCTTTCAGGAAGGCGGAACGAACGCGTTTGTCACCGATTACGCCGGGACATCGGATACCACGCTCGGCTCGAATGTGAACGGCTGGAACGGCGGAGCGCTCGACTACTTCGCCGTGGGGAGGAATTTTTCCCGGCGCTCCATCCTCAGCTTTGATCTCTCCCCGCTCGCGGGAGAAGTCGGCACGGTTGAGAGCGCACAGCTGATGCTGAGTCTCGGCGGCAACGCTACCAGCGCCAATCTCACCATTGCAGTCTACCAGCTGACGGCGGCCAACGCCGGATGGCTGGAGGGCAGCGGAATGTTCACGGGCCTGGCCAGTCCCGGAGAGGCGACGTGGGGACAGAAGGGCTACGATACCGCCGTCTGGGCAGGAAGCGCGGGAGCATCCGTAAGCGGGACCGATTACGTGGCCACTCCGGTCACCACCTTTGTCTGGAAACCGGGCGATACCTCCGTGACGCTCGATCTTACGACAGCGATGGTGCAGGGCTGGATCTCAACCCCGGAGGAGAATGCCGGGCTGATCTTCATCGCGACCGACGGCGCGGGGCAGAACGCGATGACCGCCTCATTCGCCTCTTCGGAACACGCCACTTCTTCGCTACGCCCCCTTCTGACCATCGGATACAGCCCCATCCCCGAGCCGGGCACATGGGCCATGCTGGCAATGGGAGGAGCGGGGCTGCTCCTGCGGTACCGGAGACGCTCAAGATGAGATGCGGACTGACGATGCTTGCAGCGCTTGCGCTGGCGGGGGCGGCAATGGCCGATGAAGTCACAATCGCGCGCAGCCTTGGCGTGCCGCTGGTGGGAGACGAGCTGGGCGTTGAAGATGTCACGCTGGCGTCGGGCCTCTCGCGCATGAATGGCGGTGCTTTTCCGCAACTGGCAGTGGGCCGCGACGGGGGACGGAAAAGTCTGATCCGCTTTCAGCTCGCGCCCTTGAAAGGAAAGATCGCCAGCGTTCAGGAAGCGACGCTACGCCTCACGCCCATCGCCCGGGAAGGACGGGAGCCGGTGGAGATCGCCGTCTACGAGGTTGCTGCGGCGAACGGGGCATGGCAGGAGGGACAGGGAGAGTTTCGCGACAATGCGGAGAAGGGGGAATGCACCTGGAGCTATCGTGCGTTTCCCGAGACGCGCTGGCAGGGAAGCGCCGGGCTGGGCCTGGCGGACGCGGATTTTCAGCCGGAGCCGGTGGCGCAGTTTCACTACGATGGGGGGCCGGTGGAGATTCCGCTGCCCCCGGCGCTGATTACCCGATGGCTGGAGGCTCCGGAGGAGAATACCGGCCTGCTGCTGGTCGCGCTCGATAGCGAAGGGGCCGTAGAGCGGACGCTGCTGGTGCATTCCTCGGAGGCCGAGGTAATCAGCCGGCGGCCGTCTCTGGTGATCCGCTTTGAATGATTTGACGCCGGGGAGAGTTGAGGTGAGACTGCGGCGCAGTGAAAAAGCGACTATCCGAGCAGTTGATAGGGGCATTGCTGGCGGAGCTGGCAAGCGGGCTTTTTCTGGAAGGGAGCCGTTTTTTCTCCAACCGCAAGATCTGTCGGCTCTGGAAGGTATCGGAGACGACGGCGAAGACAGCGCTGGCATGGCTTGTGGAAACGAAGCTACTGGAGGTGCGCGACCGCAGCGGCTATTACGTGCCGCCGCAAGCGCAGGAGCAGGCGCTTTTTCTGCTCTACCGCGATGGTTATCCCCGGCTGGCCGCTCCCTCCACGTGGGATACCCGGCGGTACACGCTGCAACTCCGACCGGTAACGCCACAGCTCCGGATCGGCATTGTGCGCCCCGGAGAAGCGGCGGGCGCGGCTCCCTCTGCTGATCCGCTCTCCACCTGTCCGGAGCTGCGCGGGCTCTTCCTGGCGCTGCGGCGGGAGGGCGTGGAGTGCCGCTACTATATTGATAACCAGACGCCACAATCGCGCCGGGAGATCGCGGATCTGGCGCGGCAGCACGGGTTGCACGGGCTGGTGGCCTTCCGCCGGAACAAGGATCGCTACCTGCCGCTGGAACCGCTGATCCGGCTGATGCGCGAGGCGGCGCTGCCGGTGGTAACCGTGCTGGACGACTGCGAGGGGCTCAATGTGGTGTCGGTGAATGTCAACAACGTCGCCATGGGCTACCGCGCGGCGCGCCACTTTCTGCGGCTGCGGCATCAGCGAATCGCGGTGGTCTATCCCAATCTGCATAATCACTATTTCTTTGACCGCGTGCTGGGCTGCCGCCGGGCGGTGGAGGAGCGCCCCGGCTGCTCGCTGATGGAGATCCCTGAAAAGGAGCTGCTGGGCGATCGGGAGGGAGGCCGACGCTATTTCGGCGCGCGGAAAGAGCGGCCAACCGCCATGTTCCTCACCAGCTACGATCAGGTGGCGCCGACGCTCGCGCTCCTGAAGCGGCGGAGGCTGCGGGTACCGGAAGACGTCTCCCTGCTGATCTGTCGCCGGACGGTGACGGCAGCGGACGAGTCGGGCATTCCGCTGGATGCCATGGCGATCCCTTTCGAGACTGTAGGCAAACAGGCGGCCGAATCGATCCTCGGGCTGCTGCGTGGCAGGCCGATCCCGCGAACGAACCTGATCTCCGCCGCGCTGGTCAAAGCGGGCAGCGTGGTCCGGCGGAATGGATTGTAGTCAGTACCGGAAGACCTGCGCGAGAAAACGACGGCAGGCTTCGCTTTCCGGGGCGTCGAATACTACCTCTGGAGGGCCGCTCTCCTCCAGTTGGCCGCCGTGGAGAAAGGCGACCCGGTCGGCTACGCGGCGGGCGAAGGCCATGGCATGCGTGACGAGGACGAGGTCGCTCCCGGCGTTCCGCAATTCCTCGATAATTTGCAGCACTTCAGCGGTCATCTCCGGATCGAGCGCGGAGGTCGGCTCGTCGAAAAGCAGCAGGCCGGGGCGGATGGCGATGGCCCGGGCGATGGCAACGCGCTGCTGCTGACCGCCCGAGAGCTGAGCGGGTCGCTTCGCGGCGTGATCCTCCAGGCGGAAACGGCGCAGGCTTTCCAGAGCGCGTTCGCGGGCGTCAGCGGAGGAGAGGCCGTGCACTTTGATGAGCGGCAACGTGAGATTCTCCAGCGCGGTAAGGTGCGGGAAAAGGTTGTAGGCCTGAAAGACGATCCCCATGCGCGCCCGGTAGCGGCGGAGCGCCTCGGGCTCCGTCGGCACCGGCTCGCCGTTCAGAGTGATCCCCCCGCTTTCCGGCGTCTCCAGCCCCGCGATGAGGCGCAGAAGCGTCGATTTCCCGCCGCCGGAAGGGCCGATCAGGACCAGCGAGCGGACGCCTTCAAAGGCCGCGCTGAGCCCGTTGAGCACAGGCTGGCGGTCGTAGCTTTTGGTCAGTTGGCGGAGGAGGAGATTCATGTCTCAAAACGATGGCGGCCCTCCATGGAGCGAATCCAGAGTGAAAGCGGCAGGGTGAGCAGCAGGTAGCCGACGGCCAGCGGCAGGTACGACTCAAAGGTGGCGTAGGAGAAGCTGGCCGTTTCCTGCCCGGCGAGGGTAAACTCGCCGATCCCAAGCACCGAGAGAAGAGAGGAGTCTTTGATGAGCGAGGCGAACTGCCCGGCCATTGGCGGCATCATCTGACGGAGCGCCTGCGGGAAGATGACATAGCGGTAGGTCTGTA
>JBEBWR010000264.1:0-4653 GCA_040392045.1 Chthoniobacter flavus
CATCCTCTTGATCTGCCGTTACTTACTGCGGGTTGTCTCTCCTTCGAGTTGTTGGCATCAACGGGTGGAGGAGTTATTTCAGGAGTATTGCGAGGTGCCTGTCGCTGATATGGGGATGCCTGACAATTGGAAGCAGCATCCGATTTGGTCTGAGCGTTCAGTGGTTGTCGTTACTCCCCTTCATCCCTAAGCGGCTTCGATTTGCGGGAGAAAGATCGGAAGAGGATACTGGCTCCTGTCGCAGGTTTTCCAACGCGGTGAGATAGTCGCTTGCTCCCGAAACGCGGTCGCTCTTTTTCCAGAGCCGCAGAACTGTCGCGGCGCTCTCCTTCTGAGCGTCTGAAGAAAATTGATAGATCGTCCAAACAGCCTGCAATCGGTGGACGTCGCTCAACGCGCCGTGAAAATGGTAATGGGGTGAGATCCCGCTGCCTGGAGTGAAAGTATTTACCCGGCGCCAATCACCCCGCGGTGAGGCGAGGTCAGTGATCTCCAAGGCCTGACTGATCGGGGTAGGTCGGATTTCCTTTCGCACAGGGAGCCAAAGGAGCATCCGGGTGAAGCGCGCTCTCCCGGTATCCAGATCAATGTCCTGATGCTCGCAGTTGATCTCGCTCCATGGCGAGAGGATGGAATACGAGCCGCTCGTGAAGGTCACCACGGCCATTAAAAGCACCGTGCTCCAACAAAGCACTCGCAGAATACGGCGGGACTTTGTCATCGTGACAGTGCCTTCTTACGGGCTGAGCTGGAACTGGATGTTCACCTTGTAGTGCCCTCCGCTGCCGAGGCCTTTGGGGAGGGGATCGACGACGGTGGTACGCCGGGCGGCTTCCATGACCGAGTCGTCCACCTGTAGGCTGCCGGAGGATTTCACCAGTCGGGTGCTCATGATTTTACCGTCGGAGGAGATGTTGATCTCCACGATGGCGGAGAAACTGCCGCCGTCCTGCACCAGTGCGGTGGGCTGCTGCCAACGGGCGTAGAAGCGGTCGTGCAGCATGGCGTGGTACCAGCCGAAATCGCCTTCGACCGCGCCGCCGCCTTCACGCCCGGAGCCTTTTCCGCCGCCGATACCGGTCCCTACGCCGCCTGCTTTTCCGCGACCCGTGGCTCCCGGCTGACCGCTGCCCTTGCTGCTGTCGCTCTTCTTTCCGCTGTCGTTGCTCTTTGAGCCGCTGCCCTTGCCAGAGCTGGAGGAAGACTTCGGCGTTGCCTTGGGCGTGGCCTTTGGTTTTGCCTTGGGCGTGGCTTTCGGAGTGGCTTTCGGTTTTGGCTTAGGCTTAGGCGTGGCTTTGGGAGTGGGCTTGGGGGTTGGTTTCGGAGTGGGTTTTGGAGTCGGCTTGGGCGTGGGTTTTGGGGTGGGCTTGGGGGTCGGTTTCGGGGTGGGAGTAGGCGTGGGCTTCGGCGTTGGGGTAGGGGTCGGCTTGGGTGTCGGCGTCGGGGTGGCCAGCGCGATGTCGCTCTCGGCTTCTTTGGTGGGAGAGGGGGGAGGGGGCGGCGGTGGCGTGGGAGCTGGAGTGGCTACCGGAACCGGCTCAGGTGTCTCCTCCGTCTCTTCCGTTGCGCCCTCTTCTTCATCGCTGCCCGACGGAGCGGCTTCGCCGGGAGGAGAGCCGCCATCGAGCCACATGATGCTCTCGGCCGTGACCTTCGGCTTGAGGTTGCCCACGAAATAGAGCGCCACCAGCAGCCCGAGATGGACGGCGGTAACGATGATCGTGTTGCGCTTGAAAGGGCTCATGCCGAAACAGGAGGCCGGAGACTATGGAGCGGGAGACGGCTCCGCGCCGGGTACAGCGGGCGTCGGGTGCGTGCTCACTACGCCGATCCGGCTGATGCCGACCTTTTTCACCACGTCCATGATGTCGATGAGATTCTGCACCGGCAGCTCCTTGTGCGCACGGAGGACCACCGCCATGTCGGGCTGCGTCGCCTTGAGGGCGGTGAGGTCGCGCTCCAGCGCTTCGAGCGAGAGCGTCTGTTCGTTCAGGGTGATGTTTGCCCCTTTATCGATGGAGATATGCTCCACCTTCGCCGGGTCGACCGCTTTGGAGGAGGCCTCGGAGGTGGGGAGCACGAGGTCCGTGCTGTTCTCCATCAGCGGAGTGGTCAGCATGAAGATAATGAGC
This sequence comes from Chthoniobacter flavus, assembly GCA_040392045.1. GTDB lineage: Bacteria > Verrucomicrobiota > Verrucomicrobiia > Chthoniobacterales > Chthoniobacteraceae > DATMFV01. The sequence continues at coordinate 2,133 of JBEBWR010000264.1, forward strand.
AGAACGAAGGCAAGATCGAGCAGCGGAGTGACGTTCAGCTCCGAGAGGGTGTTGAGCGGGCTGCGATCCGAGAAACGTCTCACACCGGCCTCCTGTCGTAGCTGTTCTGTTGCCCGTGGTCGACATACTGGTGCTCAAACTCCGAGGAAAGCTCCGCCGCGAAGTTATCCATCTGGACGACCATCGCGCGGATGGAGGTGACCAGGTAGTTGTAGCCGAACATGGCCGGAATCGCGACGAGCAGGCCCATGACCGTGGTGATCAGCGCTGCCGAGACGCCCGGGGCCATCGCTGCCAGCGAGGCCGAGCCTGCAGCCGCGACACCGCCAAAGGTCTCCATCACGCCCCAGACCGTCCCGAGCAGACCGAGGAACGGCGCGCCGGAAACAGCGGTGGCAAGGAGGATCATCTGCGCTTCAAGGCGCAGCGCCGTCTCGCCAACGGCCCGCTCCATCGCGGAGTTCACCACGCGCATCTGCGAGGGGACGAGCCGGGGTGCGTGTTCCAGCCGGGCGTGAAAGGTATCGTCCACTTCCTGCGAGCCGAGGAGGTGAAAGGTCAGCTCCCGGCTGGCGGCCCGGTAGACGCTCCAGAGCGGCGAGCCGTCAAAGCGGAGCCCCGCCTCGTAGATATGCAGCGGCCTGCGATGGCTGCGAAAGGCGTCGAGGAAGTCCTGAGAACGCTTTTTGGCAAACGAAACCATCCGCAACTTCGTAATCATTACCGACCACGAAAAAATCGAGCCGATCAGCAGAAAAAGCAGAACGGCCTTGCCCGGCGGGGTGGAGGTCTCGTAGGCAAAAAGCAGCCCTCCGTCAGCAAGAATGGGAGCGAAGAGTGGCATTTTTGTCTGAGTGCCTGTAAGTAAATGGTGAAACAGCGGCGAACGCAACCTTCCCTTCATGAAATCTTTCCATTTCCTCCGATCTTTCCGCCGCTTTGGCGCCGTTCCGGCCGCGCTTCTCCTCATTTCGCCATCGCTGAAGGCGGCGGCGCGGGAGAACGCCTATGATCAGCTCAGCGCCACGCTGCTCCCGATCGCGCAGGTCTTCTCTCCGAAGGGCGAGAACAAAGCGCTGCGGGCCACGCTCGTGCTGGAGTCGATGACCGGCCTCCCGGCGGAGCGCACTGGCGGAGCGCTGGAGCTGGCCGTGCAGCCGCCGTGGCGCGCAAAGATTGATGGCTCGTTCGGGTTTCGCAAAGCCACTGTTGTCCGCGAAGGACAGACCTTGCGGATCGCGCCCCCGGAGGTGACGGCGTTGTTCACTCCTGAGAAGCCAAAAAAGAAGCGGAAGAAAAAGCAGGCTGAAGGGCTGGAACCGCTGGTGTTGCCCTTTCCGCCCGAGCAACTGGCGTTGCTGCCGATCCTCTTCACCGTAAAGGAACTTGCGAAGGACGCCGATGGACGTCGCGTGCTGGAAGTACGACTGATGCCGGAGCTGGCGCGAAGCCTTTCGCAGAAACACCCGGAAGCGCAGGTGGAAGAGTGGTGGGGGCGGCTTTCGCTGAAAGACGGGACGCTCGCGCGGCTGGAGCTGGGGCGCCCGGGATGGTCGGTCGCCGTGCGCGTGGAGCGTCTGGAGTTTGCCCGGCAACTGCCGCCGGAGACATGGGCAGCCCCGGAGAACGCCGCCACACTGGAAGGCACGGAAGCCCGGCAGTGGCTCAACGGACTGGGGCGTTTCCTGAACGGTCAGGCCGACCGGCTACGCAAGTAATCAGCAACTCCCGGAGAACGCCCTGAGCTTGACTCCAGAGGAGCGCTTCTGCTATACCACGGGAGAGGAGTCGGGAACGGTCGTTGAAAGCCGGATTCCCCGAAAAGATTCCTTCTCTTCCCCTACTCCCCCTACCCAAACCTCAAGCCGAAGGAGCCGATATGATTGAGCTGGAAATCTACGCCGCCGGAATTCGCGACCGCGACAAAATCCTCGACCTCGATCATTATTTCGAAGCCCTTCCGGGGGTCCGCTACAAGGTCGACAGCAATCACGACATCGTCTACATCGAAGCGGACGAGCCGAATTTCACCGTGGACGAGGTCAAAGCCGCCTTTGAGCAGATCGGGCTGGAGGCGAAAGTCGTCGGGGCTGTCCCTCTGGAATTGCAGGGAGATGAGCGGGAGAAAACAGAACAAATGTTTTGATCCGCTTGCCTTCTTCGTGGAGCATGGTTTGCTATCTGTTCCGGCTCTGAAGGGTTCCTTCAGCGGTTGAAGCCGTTAGCCGGGTTAGCCTGTTTTCCACGATGTCTCCTGTTCGCCTTTTAGGCCGGTATGTGCTTGGGATCGTCAGTTACCTGGGGTCGCTGCTGCTTTTAGCGGCGGAAGCCCTCGGCTCCGTGCTGCATTTGCGCATCCGCTGGCGGCTGGTGTTCCGGCAGATTCTGGAGGTGGGCTATCGTTCCCAACTGGTGGTGGTGGTCACGGGGGCATTTACGGGGGCGGTATTTGGGGCGCAGACCTATTTTCAGTTTCACCGATTGTCCATGGAAACGGCGGTGGGCGCGGTGGTGGCGGTAT
>JBEBWR010000265.1:0-4644 GCA_040392045.1 Chthoniobacter flavus
GCGGTGGCGTGGAAGAGCATTCCGCTGGCGATGTTTCTCACGCAGCGGGGGCTGCTCTACGCGGTCCCTGCCGGACTGGCGCTGCTCTGGAGCTGGCGGGAGCGCTTCCTGCGGCAGCGCCGTGGGCTTCCGGTAACGCTGGAGATCATCCTTTACGGGACGATGCCGCTCTTTCATCTCCATACTTTTCTTTTCCTGTCGTGGATGCTGGCGGCCTGGGGGGCGCTGGCGGTGGGGGAGCGGAAATGGGAGGTGGTGCGCCGGTTCGCAGTGCTGCTGGCGGGGGCGGTGATTCCCGCGACGTGGCTGATCTGGGAGCTGACGGGCGGTTTTCGCGCCGGAGGAGTGATCCACTGGAAGCCCGGCTGGATGCAGGGGGGCGGTAACGCGTTGTGGTTCTGGCTGGAGAATTTCGGGGTGCTGCCGCTCCTGCTGCTTCTACTGTTTTCCCGATGGGGAGTGCCGAAGGAGGAGCGGCGCGAGCATGCGGCGATGGTGATCCCGGCGGTCGCGCTTTTTCTGCTCGGCTGCTTTGTGATGTTCGCGGCGTGGGAATGGGACAATACGAAGCTCTTTCTCTGGTGTTACCTCGCGGTACTGCCTTCGCTCTGGTGCATGATTTCGCGCTGGAGGCTGCTCTGGCGCGCGGTGGCTTGTCTGCTGCTCTTTGCTTCCGGCGCTCTCTCCCTTGTCGGCGGCCTGCGGGGAGAAGGCTACGAGCTGGCGCGGCGAAGCGAACTGGACGCGATCGCGGAAGCCACTCGCGGGCTTCCACCGCGGGCGACCTTCGCGGCTTGGCCGACGTATAATCACCCGCTGCTGCTACTGGGTCGCAAGGTGGTGATGGGCTACGACGGGCATCTGATGAGCTACGGGATCGACTACTCGCACCGGCGCGTGACGCTGAAGCATCTGATGAGCGGTACGCCTCGCTGGCGCGAGGCGGCGCGGGAGTTGGGGGCGGATTACCTCTTCTGGGGGGAGCGGGAACGGCGGTACTATGGCGGGGAGGCCCCTCCGGCATGGCTGGGGGAACTGCGGATCGTGGCGGAGGGGGAATGGGGTGCGCTCTATGCGCTGCCGTAAGGGAAGGGGAGTAGGGAGAAGCCGACAACCTTTCCGGTCGGGACCGCCGTTTCCTCCGGCGTGAGCATCTCCGATCACGTCAAGACCCCTCATTTTCTCATCGCTGGCGCCGGTTTTTCCGGAGCGGTACTGGCCCGGCACCTAGCGGAAACTCTCCCCTGCCGCGTGACGCTTCTGGACGAGCGCCCTCACCTCGCGGGGAATTGCCACTCCTCCCGCGACGACGCGACGGGTGTGATGATTCACCGCTACGGCCCGCACATTTTTCATACGAGCCGCGAGGAGGTTTGGGAGTACCTCCATCGCTTCACCCGCTTCGGGCCGTATATCAATCGCGTGAAGGCGACCAATTCGCATGGCGTGTTTTCCATGCCGATCAACCTTCACACGATCAACCAGTTCTTCGGCAAGGCCTTCAGCCCTTCCGAGGCGCGCGCTTTTGTAGCGTCTCTTTCCGATCCCTCCATCGGTGAACCGCGCAATTTTGAGGAGCAGGCGCTCAAGATGATCGGCCGCGAGCTGTATGAAGCCTTTTTCTACGGCTATACCTGCAAGCAGTGGGGATGTGAACCGAGCGCGCTGCCGGCTTCGATCCTCAAGCGGCTTCCGGTGCGCTTTGACTACAACGACAATTACTACAACTGCCGCCATCAGGGCATTCCGGTGGACGGCTACACGGCGATTGTCGAAAAAATCGTCGATCACCCCGGGATCATCGTTCAACTCTCGACCCGCTTTGAGCGCGGGATGGAGCGCGATTTCTCGCATACGTTCTATACCGGCCCGCTCGACGCCTACTTCGGCCACGACGAAGGGCGTCTGAGCTACCGCACGGTGACCTTTGAGCGGATCGACGCCGAGGGCGATTATCAGGGCGTGGGCGCGATGAACTACACGGGCCGGGAGGTGCCGTATACCCGGATTCACGAGCACAAACATTTCGCCCCGTGGGAGACGCATGAGCGGACGGTTGCCTTTCGCGAGTTCAGCAAGGAAACCGGCCCGGGCGATACACCGTATTACCCCAAACGGCTCGCGGGCGATATGGCAATGCTCAATGCCTACACCCGCCGCGCGGAGGCGGAGCCCTCTACTTCGTTTCTCGGGCGGCTGGCCACCTACCGCTACCTGGATATGGACGCGGTCATCGCGGAGGCGCTCGCTTTCGGGGCGGCCTGCACCACGGCGCTCCGGGACGAAAAGAAGCCCCCGGGCTTTCCGGCGGTCTGAAGGAACGGACTGAAAAAAACGGGGCGGGGTTTTGCAACCCCGGCCCCGTACGCTTGTTTTCGCGCTTTGCGGAATTTTACGATTGCGAGGCATGGGCCTCGATCATCCAGAGGCGTTTGTCGATGAGACGGGAGATCTGGGTCATCAGATCGGCGCTGTCATCGTCGTTGAGTTCATTAAATTCCTTAATGGCCTCACGCGTGCTCTTGCCAAAGCACGAGAGGGCGATGGAGAGGGCGTCAACGTGGTCCGCCGCTGCGGAGATATTGGTCGGGTACTCCGGAAGCGTTGTATGGGCCGCTACGGCGCCGATTGTGCCCAGTGCGGTACCGCCCAGAGCGACGGCGCGCTCGGCGATTTCGTCCACGCTGTCGTCCACTTCGGCGGCGACTTTGTCGAAGAGCTCATGCAGGCCGATGAAGTTGCTGCCTTTGACGTTCCAGTGCGCCTGTTTGATCTGGAGCTTGAGGTCGATGGCGTCGGTGAGCTGGCGGTTGAGGATTTTGATGATTTTCTTCCGGCACTTCTCGGGCAGGTCGTTCATGGTCGGGTGAAGCGGCGCGGAAGCGGCCGGGGCTTTGGAGCCTTCGTGGAGATTTTTCATAATCATGAGGCAATGTGGTGTGGTGAAGGGTGAATGAATGGGTGGATGGGTAAACCGGTGGACGGTTGGAAGAAACGCTGGCGGGATGAACCCGAAGCGCACCTTCCCCCTTTTCGAAAGAAATCGCTCAAGGAAGCGTTTTCGCGCCGAACGGTGAGCGAGTTATCCACCGGCGTATGAAGAAGATATTTCTTTTTTAAACCATCTTCTCTTCATATTCAAGGGTCGAATAACTTCGAAAAATCGTGCTCCACGCTTTATTTATCGGGGTTCCACGGGAATAATAACCGGTGAATAACGATCCGACAGCCGGGGAAGGATTTGGGACAACCGGAAGGCCGCGGAAGTTTTTCGGGATTATTCGCAGGTTTCCTCACGTTATTCCCACTTTATTCCACCCCCCCGGAAGGCAGAAAAAGGGTCGGGAAGCCCGCGGGAAATTGCTTGGTTTGGCGCCCTCTTGGTGGTTGAATCCGGGCCTCTATGAAAATCGTCGTCGCGTATTCCGGTGGCCTTGATACCTCGGTCATCCTTCAGTGGCTCAAGCAAACGTATAATGCCGAAGTGGTCGCTTTCTGCGCCGACATCGGGCAGGAGGAGGAGCTGGACGGCCTCGATGCCAAGGCGCTCTCCACGGGGGCATCGAAATGCTACATCGACGATCTGCGCGAGGAGTTTGCCCGCGATTTCATCTTCCCGATGCTTCAGGCGGGGGCGATTTACGAGGGACAATATTTTCTGGGCACGAGCATTGCCCGTCCGCTGATCGCGAAGCGGATGATCGAGATTGCCAAGGCGGAGGGGGCCGACGCGATTGCCCACGGCGCGACGGGCAAGGGGAACGATCAGGTACGCTTTGAGCTGACTTCGGCGGCGCTGGCTCCGGAGTTGAAGGTGATCGCCCCGTGGCGCGAGGAGCGCTTCCGCGATCAGTTCCCGGGCCGCGCCGAGATGATCGCTTTTGCGGAGCAGAACGGCATCCCGGTCGCCGCGACGGCGAAGAAGCCGTACTCAATGGACCGTAATCTCCTGCATATCAGCTTTGAGAGCGGGATTCTGGAGGACCCGTGGTTCGACGCGACGACGTCGGAGATGAGCGGGATGTATGTGCTTTCCAACAGCCCGGAGAACGCTCCGGACAAGGCCGAGTACGTGGAGCTGAGCTTTGAGAAGGGTCTCTGCACGGCGGTGGGCTTCGAGGGGATTGAGGAGTTGCTCAAGGAGCTGGGCTACAATGGTGAAATCTCCCGCAACGACGAGGGACACGTAATTCTCACGCCGCTCTGGGTGCTGCGCGTGCTCAACAAGCTGGGCGGCAAGCATGGCGTGGGCCGGGTGGATCTGGTGGAGAACCGGTTCGTCGGGATGAAGAGCCGCGGGGTCTATGAGACGCCGGGCGGCGCGATTGTCCACTTCGGGCATCGTCAGGTGGAATCGCTGACGATGGATCGCGAGGTGATGCACCTGCGCGATTCGCTGATTCCGAAGTACGCGGAGCTGGTCTACTACGGCTTCTGGTTCGCCCCGGAGCGCGAGGCACTTCAGGCGCTGGTGACGGAGTCGCAGAAGAATGTGACGGGCACCGTCCGCCTGAAGCTCTACAAGGGAAACATCATCACGGCGGGCCGCAAGAGCCCGGTGAGCCTCTACAATCCGCACATCGCAACGATGGAGGCAGACCCGACGCAGGCTTACAATCAGTCGGACGCGACGGGCTTCATCGC
>JBEBWR010000266.1:0-4633 GCA_040392045.1 Chthoniobacter flavus
TACGAGCCGCTTCAGGAGAATCTCGCGAAGCTGCGCGAGATGAATATCGAGGACGGGACGCCGATCGATGTGCATATCCTTCCGATGCCCGGGAAGATCGTGCGCGACGGCCAGCGCCTCCCGGCCAGCTACGCGAATTTCTACATCGCAAACAAGGTCGTGCTCCTGCCGATCTATGGCGATAGCGCCGACGGCTGGGCCACTTCGGTGCTCCAGACGGTGTTCCCCACCCGGAAGGTGATCGGCATCGACTGCCGCGAACTGATCTGGGGGCTGGGCGCGTTCCATTGCCTCACGCAGCAGCAGCCCGCCGTGGGCCGGAAGTAAACACAAAGCGAAAAGATGTTGGCACGCCGCCGGGGTTAAGCCTAACCTTGGCGGCGTGTTTTTTCCCCGAATTTCCTTTGCTGCATGGAGCATCGCGGCCGGGATGGTTTTCCTCCCGCTGGCCGGTTATGCCGAGAACGAGACACCGCTTCCGCTGGATGCCGCGCTGACGGCCTCCGGGCTCTGGGAGATGGAGAGCGCTGCCTTCCTCGCGGCGCATGAAGGTGCCGGATTTGAATGGGTTTCCTCCGCGAAGAATGTGGCGCAGAATACCCGGAAAGGGGCCACTCTCTTCGGCCTGCCGGTCTGTCAGACGCTTGTGCACATGAGCGACGGCAAGGTCGATCACTACACGGCGACCTTTTACAATCGCGGCGACATGGGCGACCTGCGCAAGGATCAGTACGAAGCGCTGCTGCAAAAGGTCGTGGCGGCGATCTCGGCGCATACGGGGGTGGAAAAGAAGGTGCGGGGACGCGATAATTCCAGCGCCGTGAAAGCCTTTGGGCTGGAGTGGATCACGCCGACGGCCGATTTCCTGCTCGAATACTCTTTCACTCGCGACAATCCGGCGGCGGGCGAACGCTACCGCGCGGAATTCATCCGGCTGGAGGTGAGCCCCAAGCGTGAGCCGAAGTCGTTCATGGCCGAGGCGTTTTCGACGATCGATGCTCCGCAGAAGTACGACGGGCCGAAGCAGGTGGAGCGCAATGCGGAGAGCGGCGATGTCTTTATCAGGGGCGTTCCCATGGTTGATCAGGGAGAGAAGGGATACTGCGTGGTGGCCAGTGTGGAGCGTGTCCTGCGGCTTTACGGAGTGCGGGTGGATTCCAGCGAGCTGGCGCAACTGGCCAACAGCTCGGCCAGCGAGGGGACCAGCGTGGAGGCGATGACCAAATCGCTCAAGGCGCTGACGGCCCGCTTCAAAATCAAGGTGCGTACCCCGATCGCGTTTGATACGCAGAAGTTCTTCCGCTTTGTGGATGATTACAATCGCGTGGCCCGTCGGGCAAAGGAAAACCCTGCCTCTATCGCTCGGTACGATCTTGGTGGGATCTATTCTCAGATGAAGCCCGAGCTGCTCCGCGAGACGAAGCTCAAGAGCAAGTCGGAGTTTACGGCATATCAGCGCCATATCAAAACGAGCATCGACAAGGGTGTCCCGGTCCTCTGGTCGCTGGTCATGGGCGTGATGCCCGACCCGAATTACCGGGGCGGCGTTGGCGGCCATATGCGACTGATTATCGGGTACAACGAAAAGACCTCGGAGCTGATCTATTCGGACTCATGGGGAATGGGTCATGAGTTCAAGAAAATGCCGATGACCGATGCCTTTTGCGTTACGACGAATCTCGCTACCGTGGAACAGCAGTAGGAGAGTCCGTATTCATGATCCGCCACCTGCTCTCATTTTCCCGGTGCGCGCTGGTCGCGTTCATTGGCGTATTACTGGTCGCAGGCAGCCAGCCCGTTCATGCGGCGGATCGCGAGGAGAAGATCGTCTGCGAGAGCAGCCGGTGGGAGGTCCGCCAGCGATGGGACGGGGAGGACCGCTGGAAAGAGGAGCTGCATTTTCGCAAATCGGGGCTGACCTTCGTCACGCTTGAGGGCCTTTCATGGCCCGCTGTTTATGACGTTTCGCCGGACGGGCAATGGCTCTTGCGCATCCAGAAGATCGGCTCGGGCGAATCGATGGGGATGCTCTATCGGGTGGAAGAGAACGGGCGCGTTTCAGAGATCGCCGGATTTGACGATCTGCTCTGGAGTGTCTCCCCGGTGAGACGCAATCAGCTCTACCATACCGGAATCACTTCCGCGAAGTGGACCGACGATTCCGCGAGTCTGAAGGTGCGGCTGGCGGGTAAGGCTGATTCCAAAGGAAAACCGGAGTTGGATGCGGCGGTCCTCTACGACGTGAAGACCCACAAAGCGCGTCGGCTATAGGCTTCTATAGGCTTTACAAAGCTTTTTGATACGACGCCAGCGCGAGCAACGGGAAGTTGTTCCGGTACATGTCGTAGTTGAGGTAGAACACCTTCGGGAAGCCCGTGCCGGTGGTTTGCGGTTCGTCCCAACTGCCGTCGTTTTTCTGGCGGGAGATCAGCCAGTCGATGCCGCGCCGGATGGCGGGCTTGCGGGGATCGCCAAAGGCGCAAAGGCCCATGAGCGCCCATGCGGTTTGCGATGGGGTGCTCTCGCCTTTGCCGCGCAGCGAGGGGTCGTCGTAAGTGGCCGGGCTTTCGCCCCAGCCGCCGTCGGGATTCTGGCAGCTTTCCAGCCACTCGCCCGCGGCGATGATCCATGGCTGATCCATCGGCTCGCCAATGGAGGCAAGACCGCGAAGGACCTGCCACGTTCCATAAATGTAGTTGATCCCCCAGCGACCGTACCATGCGCCGTCCGGCTCTTGAGTACGCCGCAGGAAGGTTAGCGCGCGCCGGACTTCGAGGCTTTCGCGGGGGTGCCCGATGTGACCGAGCAGCTCCAGCACCCGCCCGGTGAGATCGCTGCACGACGGGTCCGTAATGGCGTTGTGATCGGCGAAGGGGATGGCGTTGAGCCAATCCTTCGTGATGTCCTTGTCAAAGGCCGCCCAGCCTCCGTCGCGACACTGGAAGGAGAGGAGCCACGGCAGCGCCCGCCCGAAGACGGCTCGGAGGCGGTGCGGGTCGTTCCCCGGCGGCGCGTGGCGTAGCGCCATGAGCACCATCATGGTGTCGTCCGTGTCGGGGTAAAAGTCGTTCTGATACTCAAAGGCCCAGCCGCTCGCGACGGGGTGCGGGTTTTTCACCGCCCAGTCGCCCCGGATGCGGACCTCCCGCGCGGCGAGCCAGTCCGAGGCGCGGGCCAGCGCGTCGGCTTCCTGAATCGTCAGTGCTCCGGTGCTCTCGGAGATGGCGATGATATTGATCGCGGTATCCCACACGGGCGAGAGGCAGGGCTGGATGCGGAAGTCGGCCGGGTCGTCGACAAAGAGGCCCTCGAAATCGCGGATCGCTTTGGCCAGTACCGGGTTGCTCTCGTCATGCCCGAGCGCCTGAAGGGCGATGATGACGTTGAGCATGGAGGGGAAGACGGCGGCGAGCCCGTCGCTGCTTCTGCCCATCCGCTCGGTCATCCAGTCAATCGCCCGCTCCAGCGCGAGATCGCGCAGGGGCGTGCCGCCCATGCCGTCGATCACTTTCAGACCGCGATCCACGGTGAGGAAAAAGTTTCGCCACGAGAAGATCCCGGCATTCCGGGGCGGCAGGAAATTGCCCTCCGCTTTGCCATCGGGGTAGAGTTCTTCGAGCCCTGCGCCCTCGGGGAGGGGGCGCGTCGGCTTGAGGTGGTTGAGGATCGCCAGAGGGATGATCATGGCGCGCGTCCATGAGGAGATCTCATAGAGATTGAGCGGGAACCACTTCGGCAGCAGGATGAACTCCAGCGGGATCGACGGCAGGGAGCCCCACGGGAACTGCCCGAGCAGCGCCAGATAGAGCTTTGCGTAAGTGTTCATCTTCGGCACGCCGCCGAGCCGGAGCGCCGCTTCGCGCGCCTCTTTCATCCACGGCGCGGCGGGTGGATGCCCCGCAAGCTTGAGCGCGAAGTAGGCTTTCACCGTGGCGTTCACCTCGCTCGGGCCGTCGTAGTAGATGTTCCACCCGCCGTCTTCGCGCTGGCGGCGGCGGATATGCGCCACGCACTTTTCCTGGAGTACGGGGTCGACGCGGTTCGCCCAGTGCATGTAGAGGACGTAGTCTGAGCAGAGCGTGCTGTCGACGATCAGTTCGCCTGCCCAGTGGCCGTCCTCGCTCTGAAGGCGGAGGAGGTTCTGCCGGGCCAGCCGCATGGCACACTCCAGCGCATTGCTTTCGCCAAGGGAGGCGGCAGGGGAAGCGGCGGGAACCACGGGAGCTGTCCGCGGAAGCAGGGAGTCGCTGGTGGGATCGGGTGACATGCAGGGAGAGAAAAGCTTAGCCGGTCACTGCTGGCGCTGTCTCAGCAGGCGCGGGAGCGGCGGACGAAGCACAGGCCGAGGCGCGGGGGACGCTGGCGTTGCGACCGGTGCGGTGACCGTCGCCCGCGGTGACGCCGTTGTACGCCTGCACGGTCGTCCCTTCCGGCTCCGGGGCGGGCCGGGGGCCGAAGTTGAAAGCGATGTTCTTCCACGTATCGCCGGGCTTCGCGTTCAGACCGAGGCTGGCGGACGGTTCGTAGCCGCAGTGCACCATGCAGTTCTCGCAGCGACGGTCGCGCGCCTTTCCGTTAACCACGCCGTAGCGCTCCCACTCGGTTTTCTCCAGCAGCTCCTGATACGTGGCGT
>JBEBWR010000267.1:0-4630 GCA_040392045.1 Chthoniobacter flavus
ATGATCCCGGCAGAAGGAGATCATTTTCTCGGTGGAGCAGACTTCGTCGGCAAGGATGCGCACGGCGTAGGTGCACTCGGGATGCGCGACAAGCGGGGCATCCGGGTATTGCTCGCGAATCCGGGCGACGCTGTCCGCGGTAAATTCGACGTGCACATAGCAATGCCCCTTCCAAAGCGTCATCGGGCGTCCCGTCTGCTCCATGACCCATGAGCCGAGGTTCTCGTCGGGGACGAAGAGGATGTTCCGGTCCTCGGGGATGGAGTTGACGATCTTGACGGCGTTGCCGCTCGTGCAGATGACGTCGGAGAGGGCTTTGACATGCGCGGAGCAGTTGATGTACGCGACGACGTAGTAGTTCTTGTCGGCGTGTTCCTTGAGATAAGCCTCAAGCTGGTCGCCGGGGCAGGAGTCGGAGAGGGAGCAGCCCGCTTCGACATCAGGAAGCACGACGGTTTTCCCGGGGTTCACAATCTTTGCCGTCTCGGCCATGAAGTGCACGCCGCAAAAGGCAATGACGTCGGCGTCGGTTTCCGCCGCTTTATAGCTGAGGCCAAGAGAGTCGCCTACGAAATCGGCAATATCCTGTATCTCCTTGTCCTGATAGTTGTGGGCAAGGATAACGGCATTCCTCTGACGCTTGAGGGCCAGGATATCTTCTACGAGGTCTACGCCGGGAGCTAGCATGGTGAACAAAACGTAGTGGAGTGCCCCAAAGGTTTCAATGCCAGACTTCCAGACTTCGTCTGGACTATCTGTGCATTACGCCGGGGCGGGGATTGAGCTTTTTGGGTTTAAACGGGTGTGGTGCCCCGTTGTCTGGACTCTTTTAGATCGGTTCCTTGCGGGGTTCTTTGATCTGAAGCAATTCGATTCATTTCTGCCGCTGGCGGTCGCGCCATTCCCGGGCGGAGAGGCCGGCCACGAGCAGGGCGATTTCCCCCTTGGGCGGGCGGGCGGTGTAGTGCGCGAGCAGCCCGGCTGCGGTGCCGATGCGGTATTCTTCAAAGGTTTTGGTCAGTTCCCGGGCGACGCAGAGGGGGCGCTCCGCGAGGAGCGGTACAGCGGCTTCGAGGGTTTTCAGCAGTCGATGCGGGCTTTCGTAAAAGATGGAGGTCTCCTGACGGGCGGCAGCAGCGGTCAGCTCCCGCTCGCGTCCCCCGCTCTTCGGAGGCAGGAAGCCGCCATAGTAAAAAGCTTCCGCCGAAAAGCCCGAGCCGATCAGCGCCGTGATGGCCGCGGACGGCCCGGGAAGAACGGTGTACGGCAGTTCCTCGCGGATGCAGGCGGCGAGAATGCGCGCGCCAGGATCGGAGATACCGGGCATTCCCGCATCAGAGATCACCGCGACCTTCTCTCCCTGCCGCAGCCGCCCGATCAGCTCCTCCGTACGCCGCGCTTCATTGTGCTCGTGATACGAGACGAGCGGGCGGTCAATGGAGAAATGCCGGAGCAGATGCCCGGAGTGTCGGGTATCCTCGGCGGCGATGACATCGGCCTCCTTGAGCACTTCAAGCGCCCGGAGGGTGATGTCGCCGAGATTGCCGATGGGCGTCGGTACGAGGTAGAGCATGGAGCGTTACCACCCCTCGCTGAGGCGGCTGACGAGGCGGGTGGCCGCGTCTTCCAGCGCGAGCGGGATGGCCTGACGCTCGTCCTGATTCACGTCGTTGCCGCTGACGAAAAAGCTGGTGCTTCCCGCGATGCGCCCGTGCATCAGCCGCTCCCCGGTCACCCGGTTCGTCACGGTATACTCCAGCTCAATGCGCAGCCGATACTCCTTCGAGGCCATGACGTCGCCGCGCACGGAGCGGGCGCCGCGCCGACGGATCTGGGTCAGCTTGCCCTCCACAATGGCATCGGCCTTCTCAGACCCGGTGACCTTGAACGTGCCGTCCTGCTGGATCTGCTTGATCACGGAGTTCGCCGCCAGCACTTCCAGACGCGGGATCAGCGTATCGTTTTCAAAGGTTGGGACGGAGAGGCTCTCCACGTTTTCCATCACCAGCGGTTTCACCGGCCCCACCCGGTATCCGGCACACCCGGAGGCGAAAACGGCGCATGTCAGCGCGGCAAAAAGCGAGAGAATTCTCATGGGAAAACGGAGTGCGATGAGTATAGAAGCAGAAAAAAGGTTCAGAGCCGGACCAGCGGAGCCATCAGCCCCCGATCAGGGCTCGCCCAGAAGGAGACCGTCTTCCACCGGCGGCTGGTTATTGTCGGCAGGCAGCGGCGGCTCGACATCCGGGAAGGTGCGGAACTCCGGACGGGCCGGGGCCACTTCGTCCGGCTCCGGCGGAGCGGGAGGCGCGGGCGGGCCGTTGAAGTCAGGGCGGGAGGAGGTCTCCACAAGGGCGCGCATCTTGCGGCGCTCCTTGGCCTTGGAGCCGGTCTCGGCGCGCTCGGGGCCGGAGCGCAGGGCGTCGTCGCCATGAATGCTGCGGAGCTGATCGATCAGCTTCTGGGCGGTCTTGGCCTCGTCAGAGCCGGGATCGCTGTTGATCACCTCTTCAAAGTAGATGACGGCAGCCTTGGGGTTGCCGGTCTTCTGGTAGTAGCGGCCGATATCCAGCGTTTTGCGGGTGTCGACATCGCCGAGCTGCTTGAGATTCTCCTGAGCCTGAGCGACCTTCTCGCTGTCAGGAAAGCGCATGATGAAGTCCTCATAGGCCTCCCGGGCGCGATGACGGGCGGAGAAGTCGTTCGAGCCCGATTTGGCGAGAGTGTAGTAGATGTAGCCGATCTGGTACTGCGCGTCGGCGGCGATTTCGTCGGCAGGATATTTGTCGACGACCATCTGATACGCGGCCACGGCCTCGGGCCATTTGTCCTGCTTCTCCATTGCCCGGCCGATGTTGAACTGCGAAAGCGCGGCCCACTTGCTGTACGGAGCGCGCTTGAGAATATCGGCGAACATTTCGGCCGCCCGCTGCATCGAAGGAAGGGTTTTCACGCCCAGAACCTTGCGGCGCTCGCCTTCGAGGAAGCTCGTGGCGAGCTGGAACTGCGTCTCGACCGCGCGCTCAAACTCCGCGCCTTTCGGATACTTCTCCAGATAAACTCCATACTCCTTGAAGGCCCGCTCGGAATGTCCGAGGGATTGGTAAAGATCGGCGATCTTGATCTGCGCATGCTGCGCGGCGATCGACTGCGGCCAGTTGCGCACCAGCGTGCGGTAGGCTCCCAGCGCTTTCTTCGGCTGATTCTCGGCCTCCAAACGCTCGGCTTTGCGAAGCTGTTCGGCGGCAGTGGCTTCCGCGTTACCCGAGTCTTCATCCTCCGCGCTCCAGCCTTCGCCGGAACGGTAGACGATCGCGGCGTCTGCCTGAGGAATCAGGAGAGGCGCGCCGGAAGTTGCGACGACCAGTGAAAAGATGGCGACAAACTTGCGCATAAACGGCGTGACGCTAGAGGATGGCGCGGGGAGCGTCAAGATTCCAACACTCCCCGCCCCGGATTATTTTATTCCAGATCGTCGCCCCCGCCCTTTTTGTTCACCAGTCCACGCAGTTTGCCGTGGATAAATTCGTCGATATCGCCGTCCATCACGGCCGAGACGCCGCTGGTTTCCACGCCCGTCCGGTGGTCCTTCACCATCTGGTAAGGCTGGAAGACATAGGAGCGGATCTGGCTGCCCCAGGCGATCTCCCCCTTCTCGCCGTACTGGCGCTCGACCTCGGCCATCTTCTTCTCCTGCTCGATCTGGTAGAGCTTCGCCTTGAGGAGCTTCATGGCCAGCTCGCGGTTGCGCCCCTGACTCCGCTCGGCCTGACAGGCCACCACGATCCCGGAGGGTCGGTGCACGAGGCGCACCGCCGTCTCCACCTTGTTCACGTTCTGACCGCCCTTACCGCCCGAGCGGAAGGTATCCATGTCGATATCGCTCGGATTGATCTCAATCGGTACCGAGTCGGCCACTTCGGGGGTGACATCGACGCTGGCAAACGAGGTATGCCGCCGTTTGTTCGAGTCAAACGGAGAGATCCGGACGAGCCGATGCACGCCGCGCTCCGTCTGGAGGTAGCCGTAGGCATAATCGCCCGTCACCTGAAGCGTGGCCGATTTGATTCCGGCCTCGTCGCCCTCCTGAAAGTCGATCATCTCCACCTTGTAGCCGCTGCGCTCGCACCAGCGCTGGTACATGCGCAGGAGCATATCGGCCCAGTCACACGACTCGGTACCGCCCGCGCCGGAATGAATGGTCACAAACGCGTTCGACTTGTCATGCGGCCCCGAGAGGTAGCTCTGAAGCTCGAAAGCGTCGATCCGCTTTTCAATGGAAGCCAGCTCGCTCACGATCTCGGCAGCGGCGGTCTCTTTGGCGGCGGCGTCGCTCTCCTCTTCCGCAAGCTCCTTCAGGACCTCAATGTCCTCAATGGCCTGCTTGATCTCGCGATAGGGATTGACCTGCCCCCGGAGGCGCGACACCTCCTCGACCATGGCCTGCGCTTTCTCCCGGGAGTCCCAGAAGTCCGGAGCCGCCATGCGGTCCTCCAGCTCCAGCAGGCGGGATTGCAGTTTCGGTAAGTCAAAGATACCTCCGCATCTCGTCCAGCCGGGACTTCAATGCAGAGGTGTCGATAGAATGAAGATCAACGCTCATAAAGCCGTTCACGATGCCCCGCCCCCG
>JBEBWR010000268.1:0-4630 GCA_040392045.1 Chthoniobacter flavus
TCCATCGCGCCACGGCGGGGCGGCAGACCGTCGCGCTCTGGGCTCGTGGAGACCGGGCGACCTTCCTCGCTTATGCCTTTCCCGCCCGTCCTGCCGAAGACGCGGCGGTCGCTGCCGATCCTGCGGCGCTGGAGAAGCGGGCCGGGGAATACCTCGTTGACGTGCTTGCGCCGCTCTTTGGCGTTGCTCCGGAGCGATTTGATCTCGAAAAGCCGTTTGAGGAATACGGGCTCGACTCCATTCTGGTGACCCGTTTCAACCGCCGCGTCGCCGCAGATTTCCCGCAACTGGCAAAGACGGTGCTCTTTGAGTACCAGACGGCGGCGGCTCTTCAGCGGCATCTGTTGGCGGCTCATCGGGCGGCTCTTGCCGCGCTGGGGGGAGGAGAGGGAACTCCTCCCGCGACGGAACCAACCGAAGCGGTGAAGGAGGCTCCCCGGCCTGCCGATCCGCAGCCGGAGGTTGCACTGTGTGAGGAAATCGCGATCATCGGATTGGCGGGGCGCTATCCCGGGGCGGACGATCTGAGGGCGTTCTGGAATCTGCTTCGCGAAGGGCGCGATGCCGTGGGCGATCTGCCGCTCGGACGCTGGGAACTCCCCGATGGGCTCTCTGAGGTTTCCGCGCGGACGGGTGGTTTTCTGGAAGAGGTCGACCGCTTTGACTGCCGTTTCTTCCGGATCTCTCCGGCGGAAGCGGAGATGATGGACCCGCAGGACCGGCTTTTCCTTGAATGCGCATGGCACGCGCTGGAGGACGCGGGCTATGCCAATAGCCCATTGGTACAGGAGCGGTATGGGAAGGATGAGCCGCTGCCATTCGGCGTTTACGCCGGGGTGACGCACAACTCCTATCAGGTCCTTGGTGTGGTCCGCAACGAAGGGAGGCCGACCACGGTAGACCATTCGGGGCTCTGGTCGCTTTCCAATCGCGTCTCGTACGCGCTCAATCTCTCCGGCCCGAGTCTGCCGGTGGATACCGCCTGCTCAGCCTCGCTTTCGGCACTTCATCTGGCCTGCGAAGCCTTGCGCCGCGGAGAGTGCGAAGCCGCTCTGGCAGGCGGCGTGAACCTGCATCTTCACCCGGTCAAATACGCGAACGCCGCTCAATTGGGCATGCTTTCGCCCACGGGCAGATGCCGCAGCTTCGGCGCGGGAGCGGACGGCTATATACCGGGAGAGGGAGTGGGCGTGGCGGTGCTTAAGCCGCTCAGCGCCGCTCTTCGCGACGGGGATCGCATTTATGGGGTAATCCGGGCGAGCGCCATGAATCATGGCGGACGCACGAACGGATTTACCGTGCCGAACCCTGCCGCGCAAGCTGCCGTGATCCGGCAGGCGCTCCAGCGCGGCGGTATGGCTCCGGAGACGATTACCCATCTCGAAGCTCATGGCACCGGGACCGCGCTGGGCGATCCCGTGGAGGTGGAGGGCCTGACCCGCGCTTTCCGTCCGGATGGAGGGCCGGGGCCGGTGGAGCCGTGGTGCGCACTGGGGTCGCTCAAGTCGAATATCGGTCACCTCGAAGCGGCCGCAGGGATCGGCGCGCTCACCAAGGTGCTGCTGGAGCTACAGCACCGCTGGCTGGTGCCGACCCTTCATGCGGAAACGCCCAATCCCGCCATTGATTTTTCCCGCACGCCGTTCCGTCTCGTACAGACGGGGGGCGAATGGGAAGCGCGTCATCCTCGACGGGCAGGGATCAGCTCCTTTGGAGCGGGCGGCTCCAATGCACACGTCATTGTCGAAGAAGCGCCGGTCGCCGCGCCGCCCGCCGGAGAAGCCGCGGGGCCTTGGATCGTGACGCTTTCGGCGAAGGATCAGGCTGCGCTGGAACTCGTGATCCGTCGCCTGCTGGAGCATCTCCGCTCGCAGGAAACGCCGGGAGCCGAAGCGCTCGAATCGCTGGCATGGACCTTGCAGATGGGGCGCGAAGCCATGGAGGAACGCCTCGCCTTCGTCGTAAACGATGGGGCGGAGCTGATCTCCCGACTGGTTCGGGCGCTCGAAGGAAACGCGGCGGGCCTCCATCGGGGCCGCCGTGAGAAAGGAGCGCCGGAGATTTCCGGGGGCGCGGATTTGGAAGCACTGGCGGAAGCATGGAGCCGGGGAGCGCGGATTGACTGGCGCGCGCTTTATGGCGGCCGCCATCCCCGGCGCGTGGCGCTGCCGGGATATCCCTTTGCGGGACGCCGCCATTGGTATGATAGCCACGACGCCGGGAAACCGGCGGAGGTTTTGCCCGTAACGCCCGTAGAACCCGTAGCGCCGGTTCAATCATCCAAGCCGGGGATGAAGCATTGGCTCGTGGATGCTCCCGAGTGGTCCGCACAGCCGGAGGTGCGGCTGGAGTGGCGCGAATCGGGGCAACTGGCGATTGTGCGCATGGAGGATCATCGGAATGCGAACATGTTCACCGATGCCATTCTCAGGGGCCTCATGGCGGCCTTTGCCGAAATCGAGGCGAGCGAAGAGGTGAAAGCGGTCATCATCACCGGGACGGAGAAGGTCTTCGCCATGGGAGGAACGCGCGAAGAATTGATCACACTCTCGGAGCAGACGCGGACCTTTGCCGATCTCGGCTTTATCTACAAAGCGTTTCTGCAATGCCGCGTCCCCGTGATCGCGGCGATGCAGGGACATGCCTCGGGCGGCGGGCTGGTCTTTGGTCTGTATGCGGACGTCGTGATCATGGCGGAGGAAGGGCTTTATAGCGCTGTCTTTACCCGCTACGGATTCACGCCGGGGCTTGGAGCCACCTACATCCTCGGCGAAAAGCTGGGCGGCGGACTGGCGACCGAGATGATGATGACGGCGGCCACCTACGAAGGCCGCGATCTCGCCCGGCGCGGTGCCAATGTGGCCATCGTTCCGCAGAACGACGTGTTCGTCCTCGCCCTTGCAAAAGCCGAAGAACTGCTGGAAAAGCCGCGCTACACGCTGACTACGCTCAAGCACGGCCTCGCCGCACGCCGCCTTGCCGCGCTTCCCTCCATCATCGCCGAAGAACTGGCAATGCATCAGGCCACCTTCGGGAATCCGGAGGTCAAGCGGCGGGTGGAGAAGATGATCCGCGAAACCCGCAGCGATGCGGCGCCGGAGCCGCCTGTTCCGGCAGTTCCATCGCAACCTGCGCCATCCCTGAACGGGACCCATTCCGCGAACGGGAATCATCCCGCTGAGTCTCCGGATGAGTCGGAGAAGGTTTCGATCGGCATGGAGGAGATCCGCGCCTATCTGGCAGCCAGCCTTTGCGACAAGCTACACATGGAGCCGGGAAGCATTGGCGGAGAAGCGGGGTTCCGCGATCTCGGGCTGGACTCGGTTTCGGGAGTTGAATTTGTCCATGAGATCAACCGTACCTACGGACTGCATCTCGACGCCTCCGTGGTCTATGACTACGTGCATCTCAATGCACTGAGCGAGCATCTCGCGGGGCTGCTCGCGGCCCGGCCTTCGGTGGCTCGCCCTGCTCAACCGGTCGCAGCGCCCGCCAAAGTGGCACGTCCGGCGGAACCGGTGATCCGCGACGCGAACGCAGCGGCCCCGCGCCGGGGGCTTCGCACGCTAAAGACGATTGCGGCTCCGGCGGCCGATGCGGTTTCCAACGGAACTCCGCCGGGAAAGCTTCGGCTTAAAGCGCTGGCTTCTTCGGCTCCAAAGGCCGAGGCCGCCCCGGTAGTACAGGCAACCTCCGCACCTGAAGCTCCCCGGTTTGCTGCGGAGCCGATGGCGGTCATTGGCATGGCCTGTCGTCTGCCGGGTGCGCCGGATATTGAGACCTTCTGGAAACACCTTGCCGACGGGGTGGACAGCGTGACGGAAGTCCCCGCGATCCGCTGGGATGTTAGCCCGGTTTTTGATCCCACTCCGCTGGCGGAAGGCAAGACTTACTCGCGTTGGGGAGGCTTCCTCGAAGGCGTGGAGGCGTTTGATCCGCTTTTCTTCCAGCTATCGCATGCCGAGGCGGAAGCCATGGACCCGCAGCAGCGCCTTTTCCTTCAGGAAGCATGGCGGGCCATTGAAGATGCGGGCTACGATCCGAAAAGCCTCTCGGGCAAGCGGTGCGGCGTGTTCGTCGGAGCCGCCGCCGGGGAATACGGCAGCCTTCTCCATCGTGAAGCGCCGCATCTTGCGCATTCTTCCCATGCCGGTACGGGGCTCTCACCAAGTATCCTTGCTTCCCGCATCGCCTATCTTCTCAACCTCAAAGGTCCGAGCCTTGCGCTCGATACGGCATGCTCCTCCTCGCTCGTCGCGCTGCATCAGGCGTGCCGGAGTATCCAGTGCGGCGATTGCGAAATGGCGATTGTGGGTGGGGTGAACCTGATGCTCGACCCGAGCCAGTTGATCTTCACGAGCCAGTTGCAGATGCTTTCGCCGACGGGCCGCTGCCGTCCCTTTGACGCTTCGGCGGATGGCATCGCCCTGAGCGAAGGCGTCGCCGCGCTGCTCATCAAGCCGCTGAGCGCGGCCGAGCGCGATGGCGATCCGATTCATGGCGTCATCCGCGCCAGCGGGATCAATCAGGACGGGAAGACCAACGGCATCACCGCGCCCAGCGCCCTTTCGCAAGCGGGGCTGCTGAGCGATCTTTACCGTCGGCACGGGATCAATCCGGAGAGCATCGG
>JBEBWR010000269.1:0-4610 GCA_040392045.1 Chthoniobacter flavus
GATGGAGAGCCGGTCTACCCGGATCACCTCTTGTAAAGGGGCCTTGGCGGCTTCTTCCATTTGATGCCGCGGGACGCGCTCCAGCGAGTCGTCAGAACTCTCTTTGACAGGCCCCCATGTCCGGACGACTTTCTGTACCCCCTCTTCCGCACGGGCAGAACAAGGCAAGCAGGAGAAGGGTCGCCGGGAGGAGGGACCGCATAGGAAATGCTTAGAAGGGGATATCGTCGTCTTCGGCGACGTCGAGATCCGGATCAGCCGGAGGGCGCGGAGGCTGCTGCGGGGCTTGCCGCTGCTGGCCGTACTGGCGCTGCTGCGGGCGACCGCCTCCTCCGCCACCGCCGTAATTGCCCTGACCTCCCCCATAATTGCCCTGTCCGCCGCCGCTGTAGCCGCTGCTGCCACCACCGCCTTCGTAATCGCCCCCGCCGCCGCCTTCACGGCCTCCACCGAGGAACTGCATTTCTTCACCGACCACGCGAAGCTTGTTGCGCTTCTGGCCGGTCTGCTTGTCGTCCCATGTGTCGAGCTGGAGGCGGCCTTCGATGTAGACCGGGCGGCCTTTGCGGAGGTATTCGGCGGCCAGCTCGGCAGTGCGGCCCCAGAGGGTGACGTCAACAAAGGTGGTCTCTTCCCGGCGCTCGCCGGATTCTCCTCCGGAGATGCGGCGGTTGACGGCGAGACCGATTTCGGCAACGGCGGTTCCCTTCGGCGTGTAGCGCAGTTCGGGGTCGCGGGTGAGGTTGCCGATGAGCATGACTTTGTTGAGGCTGGCCATAGGTGAGAAGGAAAGGAAGCGGATGCGGGAGGGAGAGGGAATGAAACGGCGACAGGGGCCAACCCGGGTGGGGATGGCCCCTGTCGCGGTCAACAGAGGGAGAGATAGCGGAAATACGGCCCGATGGCAAGCGGCGCGATGCGCGCGGCCCGGAGCTCTCCGCTATCCGGGGAAAATCAGGCGGCCTTCAGGACGTCGAGGCGCTTGTAGTACTGGCGGTAGACTTCGCCGTCGAGGCGGAATTTGCCGCGCAGCTTCTCAATGGAGGTGGCGGGAGCCGTGAAGATGAAGTTCACGTAGTAGCCGCTCTCCAGCTTGCCGGCGGCGTAGCTGAACTGACGGCGATCCATCTTCTGGATGGCTTCGATCGCGCCGCCTTCGGCTTTGATTTCGCCTTCGAGACGGTCGATGGTTTCTTTGATGCTGTCGTCGCCGCCCTTGGTGGCGAGGATGAGGAGTGCTTCGTAACGGTTGCTCATTTGGGTTGGATCTCTTGGTTAAACTGGTTCATGGCGGCTTCGAGGCCGCGGGTTCGGGCTAATGCGATGGCTTTTTCGGCGCGGTTGAGGCTGTCCTCCAGCGCGGGTTGCTCGGCGGGGCTGAATTTTCCGAGGACGTGCCCCACCATGCTCTCTCCCGCAGCCGCTCCGATGCCGATCTTCAGCCGGGGGACCGCCTGTGTGCCCATCTCTGCGATGATGGAGCGGACCCCGTTGTGCCCCCCGGCGGAACCTCCGGTACGGAACCGGAGCTTGCCGAGCGGCAGGGCCGCGTCGTCGTAGACCAGAAGCATCTCGTCGGCCTCTATCTTGTAGAAGCCGGCGACGGCCGCCACCGGTTTGCCGCTCAGATTCATATAGCTGGTCGGTTTACAGTAGACAAGGCCGTCGTGAGTGGCGATCTCGGCTTTCCACGCCCGCTCGGTGCGCCATGGCGCACCGGTGTCGGCGACGAGGCGGTTGAGCACCATGAAGCCTACGTTGTGGCGGGTGTGCTCGTACTCCCGCCCCGGATTCCCCAGACCCACGATCAGCCGGATGGCTCGCGGGGCGGGAGGGGAGGGGGCGGGGTCCAAAGCAGGTGCGGAAAGGGCGCGTTACTTCTTGCCGCCCTTGGCCTCTGCGGCAGCCGCCGCGGCGGCGGTGGCCGAGGCGCGGGAGCCGGAGACGATGAAGACGCCAACGCCTTTATCGCCGACGGGGGTCACTCCCTCGGGGAACTGGATGTCCTTGATCTGGATCGACTCGCCGACGAGCAGTGCGGAGACATCCACCTGAAGGACGGAGGGCAGCTTCGTGGGCAGGCACTTGACGCGGAGCGTCCGGCGGAGCTGCTCAAGGATGCCACCGAAGTTCTTCACGCCATTGGACTCGCCAACCGGCTCGACCGGGATGGCGGTCTCGACCAGCTCCTTGTCGGAGACGGCCTGAAAGTCGACGTGCAGGATGTTGTGGGAAACCGGGTGCTGCTGCACGGCCTGAATGATGGTCGTGTGGCTGGTGCCAGCGACGTCGAGGTCAACGAGGACCTGCTCGTGAGCGCCCTGTGCGAGGACGGCACGCAGATCGCGGTCGCTTACCTTGATGTGAACGGGCTCCTGATGGGGTCCGTAGACGACGCCGGGCACAAAGCCTTCAGCTTTGATTTTCTTGACTGCGGTGCGTCCGCTTTCACTGCGGGGCTGCACGGCGAGTGTGACATGTTTGGCCATAACTTACTTTTTTCCGTTAATTTCGAATAGCGAACTGACGGATTCGTCGCTGTGAATCCGTTTGATCCCTTCGCCCAGGAGTTCTGCGATACACAGCACGGTGACGGGGACGCCGTCTCCGGTGCGTACGGGGACACTGTTGCTGGTGATCAGCTCTTTGATCTCCGAGCGTTTGAGGCGGTCGATGGCCATGTCGGAGAGGACGGCGTGCGATACGCCCGCGTAGATCTCGTTGGCCCCGTGCTTCTTGAGAATGGTGGCGGCGCTGGTGAGCGTACCGGCCGTCTCGGTCAGGTCGTCGATGATGAGGACGTCTTTGCCTTCCACATCTCCGATGACGTAGAGCGACTCGATCTCCGTGGCGCTCTTGCGGCGCTTGGCAACGATGGCAAGCCCGGCTCCGAGCGCCTGAGAGTAGGCGCTGGCCATTTTCAGGCCACCGACATCGGGGGAGACGACGACGATCTCTTTCCCGCAGAATTTCTCTTTCAGATACGCATGGAGCACCGGCAGGGCGTAGAGGTGGTCCACGGGGATGTCAAAGAATCCGGCGACCTGCTGGGCGTGCAGGTCCACGGTGAGCACCCGGTCGACTCCCGCTGCCGTGAGCAGGTTGGCCACGAGCTTCGCGGTGATGGGAACGCGCGGCTGGTCCTTGCGGTCCTGACGGGCGTAGCCGAAGAAAGGGATGACCGCCGTAATCCGGGCGGCGCTGGCCCGGCGAGCGGCGTCCACCATGATGAGCAGCTCCATCATGTTCTGGTTCGTCGGCGGGCAGGTGGGCTGGACAATGTAGACGTCGCGTCCGCGAACATTCTCATTGTACTTCACGAAAGTCTCTCCATCCGGGAAGGAGTCCACGGTGGCGTCCCCAAGAGGTACGCCCACGCAGTGAGCTATCCGCTCGGCCAATTCGCGATGGGCCGAACCGGAGAAGATTTTCAACTCGGTGTATGGGCGTTGCATGGGCGCTTTTTGAGAAAAGAAGTGCCGACTCTATGCCGATGAACAGGAATTTCAATCGGAATCTTTCAGAGTCCCCTCACTATTTTGCAAATAGGGGGTGGGGGCAGGTTGAAAGAGGCATCGGGTCCCACCTGATCTTTTTCGAAAATTATCAGGGTTTTCACTACGTTTCACACAGAGTTAAAACAGCTTGATTGACTGCGGCATCGGCTTTTTGCTGGAGGCCATGCGATTTGGCATCGCTGATTGAAATTAACCAACGGAACCATACATGAAAAAACTGACCCTTAGTCTCCTAATCGCCGCCGCTGCCGCGACTCCCGCTTTTGCAGGAATCCAGGTGGTGACTACGGAATATAAGCAGCCTGTTGTGATTCCCCCTTCGTGCTTCCAGGATCAGGAGGTCCAACTCGATCTCTTTTACTCCTACAATGATGCCCGCCCGGGGAATGATCGCTACTACCGTGACGGCAGCGGTGGGGGCGTCGGGGTAAGCTACTTCTTCTTCCGGTACTTCGGTATCAGCGTGGAGGGTAACTGGTGGGAAGGCGTGGAAACCCGCGACACCGCCAATTACCGCAAAGGTAGCCACTGGACCTATGACAAAACCAACAAGAATTGGAAGAGCAATACGGCTCACAAGTCCGTGGCGCATCAGGTGACGGGCAATCTCGTCCTCCGCTATCCGGTGGAGTTGTCAAACTTCTGCTTTGCCCCGTATATCTTCGGCGGCGGCGGCGGTGTCTTCAACGGCAGCAACGTCGGCTTCGGCGATGCCGGTGCGGGCCTCGAATGGCGCGCTACGCAGAATTTCGGCGTCTTTGCCGATTGGCGCTGGAACTGGACGGAGCGTGGCTACAACGACTTCCATTCCACGCGTGCAGGTGTGCGGTTCGTATTCTGATTCCTGAATCGTCGGGGGGATACCTCAGTAAGGGGAGGCGTCTCTCCACTGATTCAAGGATCATCCTGCTTCAAAGCGAACTGTATCGTCAGGTATTGTTGGGCATGTGTGCGCCGGGGTTCACTGGGGAACCCCGGCGTTTTTTTTGTCAGTGAGGGTGCGATCCCCCAGGGTTTGCCTCCCCTCGTTGCTTCATGGAATGCGAAAGACCTTCCCGGTATACGGATCGCGCATCTCGGAGCCGGGGGCCA
>JBEBWR010000270.1:0-4561 GCA_040392045.1 Chthoniobacter flavus
CGACGCCTCCACCGCGACGGACGCGAGGAGCGCATCCCGGCCCGCCAGTTGGAGCGGGATCACCTCGTCGTCTGCGAAGCCGGAGACGTCATCCCCGCCGACGGCGAAGTCATCGAAGGGATCGCCAGCGTCGATGAAGCCGCCATCACCGGAGAGTCCGCCCCCGTCATCCGCGAGAGCGGCGGCGACCGGAGCGCCGTGACCGGGGGAACCAAAGTCATTAGCGACCGCATCGTCGTACGGATCACCTCGGAGAAGGGCAACACGTTTCTCGACCGGATGATCTCGATGGTCGAAGGCGCATCGCGCAAAAAAACGCCGAATGAAATAGCGCTCACCATCCTGCTCTCCACGCTGACCCTCATCTTCCTCGCCGTCGTCGTCACCCTCAAGCCGCTCGGCGCGTACGTCGGAGTCCGCTTTTCCCTACCCGTACTCATAGCGCTTCTCGTCTGCCTGATCCCTACCACCATCGGCGGCCTCCTGAGCGCCATCGGGATCAGCGGGATCGACCGCCTGATCCGCCGGAACGTCATGGCCACCAGCGGCCGCGCCGTGGAGGCAGCGGGAGACGTCGATGTATTATTACTCGATAAGACCGGCACCATCACCATCGGCAACCGCATGGCCTCCCGCTTCCAGCCCGCCCCGGGCGTGACCGAGCGGGAGCTCGCCGATGCCGCCCAACTCGCCTCGCTCGCCGACGAAACCCCCGAGGGCCGGAGCATCGTCGTACTGGCCAAGGAGCGGTTCAACATCCGCGGACGCGAACTGGCCGAGCCGGGAGCCGTATTCATCCCCTTCACGGCGCAGACCCGCATAAGCGGCGTGGACCTCGAAGGACGGCGCATCCGCAAAGGCGCGGCGGACTCCATCCGGCAAGAGGTGCTCGCGCTGGGCGGAACGTTCCCTGAAGCCGTAGCCCATACCGTCGAGGAGACCGCGCGCGCGGGGCGCACCCCCCTCGTCGTAACGGAAGGCAGCCGCGTCCTCGGCGTCGTCGAGCTCAAGGACGTCGTAAAAGGGGGGATCAAAGAGCGCTTCGCGCAACTGCGCAGCATGGGCATCCGCACGGTGATGATCACCGGCGACAACCCCATGACCGCCGCCGCCATCGCCGCCGAGGCCGGCGTCGATGACTTCCTCGCGCAAGCCACTCCCGAAGACAAGCTCCGACGCATCCGCGCCGAACAGGCGGCGGGCCACCTCGTCGCCATGACCGGCGACGGCACCAACGACGCCCCCGCGCTCGCGCAGGCCGACGTCGGCGTCGCCATGAATACCGGAACGCAAGCCGCCCGCGAAGCGGGAAACATGGTCGACCTCGACAGCAACCCCACCAAGCTCATCGAAATCGTGGAGATCGGAAAGCAGCTCCTCATGACGCGCGGATCGCTCACCACCTTCAGCATGGCAAACGACGTCGCCAAATACTTTGCGATCCTCCCCGCCATGCTGATGATCGCCTTCCCCGCCATCGCGCCGCTCAATATCATGAAGCTCGCCTCCCCGCAGAGCGCCATCCTTAGCGCCATGATCTTCAACGCCCTCATCATCGTCGCGCTCATCCCCCTCGCCCTGCGAGGCGTCGCCTACCGCCCCACCGGAGCGAGCACCCTGCTGCGACGAAACATCCTGATCTACGGCGTCGGCGGGCTGATCCTCCCCTTTATCGGGATCAAGCTCGTCGACCTCACGCTCCATGGCCTCGGATTAATCTAAGAAAACCGATGAAACCCCTCTACGCCCTCCTTCGTCCCGCGCTCGTGGTCACGGCGGCCTTCCTCCTCCTGCTCTGCGGCGTCTACCCGCTGGCCGTCCATGTCGCAGGACAGTTCTTCTTTCCCGGGCAATCCAACGGCAGCCTGATCGTAGACCCCTCCGGCACCCTTCGCGGCTCGCGCCTCATCGGCCAGACCTTCACCGGCAGTCAATACTTTCATTCCCGCCCCAGCGCGCTTGATGGAATGAAACAGCCCGCATCAGGCGGGAGCAACCTCGGTCCCACCTCCCGACTCCTCGCAGATCAGATCCGCGAACGCATTGACCGATACCGCAAGCTCAACGCCCTTCCGCCGGATCAACCCGTCCCCGCCGACGCCGTCACCGCCTCCGCCAGCGGACTCGACCCCCACATCTCTCCGTGGAACGCCCGGCTGCAATCGCAACGCGTTGCAAAGGCGCGAAACCTCCCTGTCGAAGAAGTGGACCGCCTGATTACAGAGCACATCGAGCCGCCCCGATTCGGCCTCCTCGGAGAACCCACCGTCAACGTACTGGAGCTGAATATCGCTCTGGAAAAACAGACGGAAAAAGAGTATCCATCAACGTGGTAACCGCCGCAACCGCACCACTGTCCCGATAACCCGGATCGCACTCTCCATTCTCTCATGGCCGACGATCTCCGCCCCGATCCCGACGCGCTCCTGCACGATCTCTTTCGGGAAGAAGCCGCCGCGAAGCAGGGCAAGCTCTTCATCTTCCTCGGGATGTGCCCCGGCGTGGGCAAAACGTACGCCATGCTCCGGGCGGCCCAACAGCGCCAGCGCGAAGGGCTGAACCTCGTCGTCGGCATCGTCGAAACCCACGGGCGCAGCGACACCGCCGCCCTGCTGGAAGACCTCACCGTCCTCCCCCGGAAAGTCATCGCCTATCGCGGCCACCAGCTCGAAGAGTTTGACCTCGACGCCGCCCTTGCCCTTCGCCCTTCGCTGGTTCTCGTCGATGAACTCGCGCACACCAACGCCCCCGGCTCGCGCCACGCCAAGCGGTATCAGGACGTACTGGAGCTGCTGGCTTCGGGGATCGACGTCTTTACCACACTCAACGTCCAGCATATCGAAAGCCAGGTCGACGTCGTCCGGCAGATCACGGGAGTCACCATCACCGAGACCGTCCCCGACTCCATCCTCGACCGTGCGCACGAGATCGAAGTCATCGACCTCAGCGTCGACAAGCTGCTGGAGCGCATGGCCGCAGGGATGGTCTACCTCGGCGACCGCGCCAGCTACGCCACCGAGAACTATTTCAAGCCAGATAACCTCACCGCGCTGCGCGAGATGGCCCTGCGCTTCACCGCCGAGCATGTCGACCGCGATCTGGAGGAACTGCGCCGGATGCGGCGGAGTCAGACGCCGTGGAAGACCAACGCCCGCCTCATGGTCGGCGTCGGCCCCAGCCCCTACGCCGAAAGCCTGATCCGCTGGACCCGCCGCGCCGCCACGCGGCTCGGCTGCGAATGGCTCGTCGTCCGGGTGGAAACCGCGCGACGGCTATCGCCCGACGAAGAAGCCCGGCTCTCGAGGTCGTTAGGGCTGGCCCGCCAACTCGGCGCGGAAGTCATCTCCGTCGCCGGAGAAAGCGTAGCGCAAGCGCTGCTAAGAGTCGCGCGAGAGCGGAACGTCACGCAAATGGTCGTCGGAAAGCCGGGAAAGCGAAGCTGGCTGCGCAGCACGCTGACCGACCGGATCATTCAGGAGAGCGGCGACATCGACGTCTGCGTCGTCCGCCCCCTCCTGAGTCGCCCCGCGTCATCGCCGCCCCCCGGTAGCGCGCTGCGGCAGCCCTCCCCCCTGCCAAGGGAGTATAGTCATTGCCTGCTCATCACCGCGGCGCTGGGAACGGCGGGTCTCTGGAGCGTTCCCTATACCGGCTACGTCTTCATCGGCCTCGTCTTCCTGCTCGCCATCGTCCTCGCCTCCCTTCGCTACCATCGCGGGCCGGTATTACTCATGGCAGCGCTCTGCGCGCTCATCTGGGATTACATCTTCATCGAGCCCTCCTACACGATCGAGATTCATCACCCGCAGGACATCACCATGTTCGTGATGTTCTTCCTCGTCGCCCTCTCCATGGGACACCTCACCACCCGCCTCCGCCAGCGCGAACTCTCCGAGCGACGGCGGCAGCGGCAGACCGACGCCCTGCTTCGGGTCACCCAGAGCGCCGCCCTCTCCGCCGAGCCGGAGAAAGGGCTCACCGAAGCCCTCGCCATCATGCGCGAAGTGCTCGACGCCGGGATCGCACTCGTCATCCGCAATAACGACCGCTCCCTCCCGCTGGAGGCCCACCCCGACAGCAGCTTCGCCCCCACCGCAAAGGAGTGGGGAGTCATCAACTGGTGCTACGAAAACCGTCAGCCCGCCGGACGCGCCACCGACACCCTCCCCGAGTCCGACGCCACCTGGTTCCCCCTCCAGACCGCCACCGCCGTCATGGGCGTCATGGGAGTGCGCCCCCATCAGCCCGGCCTGCTCACCTTCAGCATGCGGCAATCCATCGAAGCCTTCGCCGCGCAGCTCGCCCTCGTATTTGAAAAAGAGCACTTCGTCCACGCCATCACCCATGCGGAGATGATCGCCCAATCCGAGCAACTCCAGCGCACTCTCCTCGACAGCGTCTCGCACGAGTTGAAAACCCCGCTCGCCGTCATTCAGGCCGCCCTCGAAGGCCTGTCGGATCAGCGCAGCCCCTACCTCGACGAAATCCATACCGCCACCCATCGGCTCCAGCGGGTCGTCAATCACCTCCTGCAAATGACCCGCATCGAAGCCGCCGCGCT
>JBEBWR010000271.1:0-4519 GCA_040392045.1 Chthoniobacter flavus
AAACAGCCACTACCCGCAGAATCCGCGAAGCAGTGGCTGTTTTTAGGGGGCGCAGATGAAATGCGCTTCTGAGGAGAATGACCTGTGGACTGCGTGCAGGGCACAGGCCCCCTTAAAATGTGGCTGGAAAACCTTAGGAGTTGAAGCGGAACTTCATCTTCATCCGCTTGGCGTTGGCACGAGCCTTCCGCTTGGTCTTCTGAGTGGGAGTTTCAAACGCGCGAAGACGGCGGACTTCCTCCATGATTCCTTCGGAATCAAGCTTGTTCTTCAAACGCTTGAGCGCGCGGTCGATGGGTTCTCCCTTGCGGACGACAACTTCTGGCATGTGGTTTCTCTCCTTTAGGTATCCTGGTATCCTTTGTGGATCGGATGTATCGGGTAAAATTCTGTGTGGCCACCCGGTGTGGGTAGCGGCGAGGGGTGACGGTAGGGATAATTTTTGCGTTCGTCAACCAGAGGTTTTCATTTTTTTCTTCCCGAAGGGGTGGTTGACGCGTCCCGCCTCCCCGTTTACCCTCTCTCCATTGATTATGCAGAAAATCGGTTTTGATGAAGCGCTCGACCGGATCGTGGCCGAAGATCGCCGTTATGATCGCGAGGCGTATCTCTTTCTCCGCGATGCGCTGGATTATACGATCAAGTCTCGGAAGAAGCAGAAGACCGATCTTTCCCGTCATGTGACCGGGCCGGAGCTGCTGGAAGGCGTACGGCAGTATGCGCTCGCGGAGTTCGGACCGATGGTGCCGACGGTATTTGAACTGTGGGGGCTCAAGCAGGGGCTCGATATTGGCGAGATGGTGTTTAACCTCGTGAAGGTGGGCATCTTCGGCAAGACGGACACTGACCAGATTGAGGACTTCCGGAACTGCTACGACTTTCATGAAGCGTTTGTAAAACCCTACCTCCCGCCGAGGGCGATTCCGCTGCCGCTCGGTGCGGAACCCCCGAACGCAGCGACCGTCCCGGCGGTGAAAACGCCGCGAAGAGGGGGCATGAAACTCAAGAACTCATGAGAATCCCTTTCGCTGTCTGCACGCTCTGGCTTATGTCTGCGATTTCCATCCCTCTCTCTTTGGAAGCCAAAACCCCGCCGGAGCCGTCCGGCAGCGCGGTGGTTTTTCCCGATAGTACGGCGCGTCACTGGACGCTGCCGAACGGGCTGACCCTCATCGTGCAGGAGGATCACTCCGCGCCGGTGGCCAGCGTGCAGGTCTGGTGCGAGACGGGGTCGATCCACGAGGGGAAATGGCTTGGCGCGGGGCTTTCGCACATTCTGGAGCATATGCTCTTCAAGGGGACGGAGGGGCGCGCGCCAAATGCCATCGCGCAGGAGGTGCAGGCGCTGGGCGGGTATATCAACGCCTACACGACCTTTGACCGGACGGTGTACTATATAGATCTCCCGTCGGCGGGGGTGTCGAAAGCCGTCGATATCCTCGCGGACGCGATGATGAACTCCACGCTGCCGGAGGAGGAGTACGTCAAGGAGCAGGAGGTGATCCGGCGGGAGTTCGCCATGGGCGAGG
Organism: Chthoniobacter flavus; assembly: GCA_040392045.1. Lineage (GTDB taxonomy): Bacteria > Verrucomicrobiota > Verrucomicrobiia > Chthoniobacterales > Chthoniobacteraceae > DATMFV01. Next base: position 1,530 of record JBEBWR010000271.1, read on the forward strand.
ACGATCCAGGGCGCGTCAGCTCGCGCTTGCAGCTTTCCACGGCGTTTCAGGCGCATCCCTACCGCGTCCCGGTGATCGGCTATCTCGATGTCTATAATCAGCTCACGCGCGATGACGTGATGGCGTACTACAAGGCGCGCTATGTGCCGAATAATCTCTTCTTTGTCGTGACCGGAGCGGTGGACGGCGAGGCGCTTCACAAGCAGTTGGAGGAATACTTTGCGAAATACCCGCGCCGGGCGCTGGACCCCGTCTATATCTCCAAGGAGCCGAAGCAGCTCGGGCGGAGGGAAGAGCATCGCGAGTTTCCCACGAAGCTGACACGCCTGAGCCTCGGCTGGCATATCCCGGAGCTGACGCATCCGGACGTTCCCGCGCTCGATCTGCTCTCGGTGGTGCTGGGCGGGGGGCGCTCCAGCCGTCTCTATCTCAAGCTGCGCGAAGAGCTGGGCCTGGTTCACTCGGTGAACGCATGGGCCTATACGCCGGGCGACGCGGGGGTATTCGGGATCACGGCGACGCTCGACCCCGAGCGGCGTGAAGCCGTGGAGCGGGCGGTGATGGAGGTGCTCGATGCGGTGCGCCGCGATGGTGTGACCGATGCGGAACTGGCGAAGGCCCAGCGGCAGACGCTCTCATCGCAGTTGAATGGCTTGACCACTGCGAAGGGGCGCGCGGCGGATCTCGGGATGAACTGGATGGCTACGCGGAATCTGAATTTTACCCGCGACTACCTGAATGCCGTGCAGGCGGTGAAACCGGAAGATCTTCAGCGGGTGGTGGCGCGCTACTTTACAGACGATAACCTGACAGTGACCTCGCTGAACCCGACAGGAAGCCTGCCAAAGGCGGAGTCCGGGGCGAAGGAGGAGGCCGTGGCGGAGATTCAGAAATTCACCCTCTCCAACGGGCTGCGTTTGCTGGTACGCGAAGATCGGCGGCTGCCGCTGGTTTCCGCTGTGGCGACGTTCAAGGCGGGAGTGCTGACGGAGAGCGAAGCGACGAGCGGGTTGACCCGACTGGCTGCCCAGACGCTTCTCAAAGGGACGAAGCAGCGGAGCGCCGCGCAGATCGCCGAAGAGATCGAAACGCTCGGCGGCGGTATCGGCGCGGAGGGCGGGCAGAACTCGATTGGCGTGAAGCTCTCGGTGATGAAACCCGATCTGGCCAAGGGGCTGGAGATCCTCGCCGACGTGGTGATCCATCCGACCTTCCCCGAGGCCGCGGTGGAGCGCGAGCGCGCCGTGCAGCTCGCCGCGATCAAGGCGGAGGAGGATCAGCCGACCGCGGTGGCCGGAGCGCTGCTGCGTCGGACACTCTTCCCGGGGCACCCGTATGGACTGAAAGCGAGCGGAACGGAGACGAGCGTGAAAGGGCTGACGCGGGAGCAACTGGAGCGATTTCACGAGGAGTACCTCGTGGGGGCGAACGGCGTGCTGGCGGTCTTTGGCGATGTGAAGGCCGAGGAGGTCAGGGCGCTCGTGGAGCAGCAGTTCGCAGCGCTGCCGAAAGGTAAAGCGGCGTTGACGGAGCCTCCAAAGGCGGCCGCTTTTACCGAAAAAGTGGAGGCGGTGGAGCCGAGCGAGAAGCAGCAGGCGATCCTGATGATCGGCTACCGGGGCGGCGACATCTTCGCGAAGGACCGCTACGCGCTTGATCTGATCGACACGGCGAGCAGCGATCTCGGCTCGCGATTCTTCATCCGTATCCGTGAGCAGATGGGGCTGGCCTACTTTGTCGGCAGCCGGAACATGCCGGGACTCACGACAGGCCCGTTCACGTTCTACCTCGGCACCGATCCGGCCAAGCTGGAGAAGGTGAAGACGGAGTTCCTCGACGAGATCGGCAAGCTGGCCCGCGAAGGGCTGACGGCGGAGGAGCTGGAGCGGGCAAAGGCCAAGCTGCTCGGCCAGATGGCGCTCCGCGACCAAAGTAGCGAGGCGATGGCGCACGTCGTCGCGCTCGACGAACTCTATGGCCTTGGCTACGACCACTATCGCACGGTGGAGCAGGCGGTAAAAGCGGTAACGCTGGAGGAGGTTCGCGCCGTGGCACAGCGGCTCTTCCGCGATCAGCCGTTTGCCGTGGCCATCGTGCGCCCCGAAGCGAAAGCCGCTGGCGAAGACCGGAAGCGGCCCTGACGCAGCTTTAATTCCAAAATCAATGACTCCCTCTGACCTTTCCCGTCGCGTCCTGACGCTTCTGCGTTCGCCGCGTTATGAACCGCTTGACCGTGGGCAACTCGGCAAGAAACTCAAGCTCGGCCCACTGGAGCAGGTCACGCTCAAGAGCGTCCTGCGGGAGCTGGAGCAGAGCGGCGAGATCGCCCGGGTCCGGCGGGACCGCTATGTGCTCCCCGAGGAAGCCGAGCTGGTCACCGGCGTGATCCAGATTCACGCGAGCGGTAACGCGCATCTCCTCAGTGAGCGCAAGGGGCAGCCCGATCTCTACATCTCGGCAGAGAATGTCTGGACGGCAATGCCGGGCGATACCGTGGTGGCGCGGATTCTGCACCCCGGACTGGAGGGCGTGGAGACGCTGCGCAACAAGCGGCGTCATGCGCCGTCGGGGCGTCGCGAGGGGCGGGTGATCCGCATCCTCAAGCGGGCACACGAGACGCTGGTAGGGACGCTCCAGCGGTCGAAGAAATTTTTCTACGTGGTACCGGATGATCCCCGGTTTATCCATGACGTCTACGTTCATCCGGGCGAGAAGACGCTGCCGCGTCCGCCGGAGGTGGGTGACAAGGTGGTGGTGAAGCTCGACGAATGGGTATCGCGCCATATCAACCCCGAGGGAGAGATCATTGAGGTGCTGGGGCCGACGGGGACACCGGGGGTCGACATGCTCTCGATCATTCGCAAGCACGAACTGCCGACGGAGTTTGCTCCGGAGGTCCATGCGGAGGCGGAGCGGATTCCCGCGCAGGTACCGCCGAAGGAGAGCGCCAAGCGGGAGGACTTGCGCGGCGAGCTGATCTATACGATCGA
>JBEBWR010000272.1:0-4489 GCA_040392045.1 Chthoniobacter flavus
TCGCCGGTGGCGGCGGCCATGGCGCGGGCGGCGGAGAGGGGGAGGTCGAAGGATTCGGTGCGGCCGCCGGAGCGCTGGCGCTTTTTCTGCTCCTGAATGGTGGTGAAGAGGAGGGTGTAGTCGGCGGTGAATTCCGCGAGGTCGATCTGGTAGCGGCGCTGGATGTGTTCGCAGAGGTTCTCCAGACGGAGCTGGACGCGGTTGGCGCGGACCTCGAGTTGCGTGCGCTGTTCGTGGCTCTTTCCGAGGTCGTGACGGGTCTGGCGGAGGATGGATTCCTGCGATTCGACCTGCGCGGCGAGGGCGGTGCGCTCGGCGAGCAGGGTTTGCACGCTCTCTTCAGCTTCGCCGAGGCGGCTCTGCGCCTGCATCATCCCGGCGCGGACGTTCTCGGAGTCTTCTTCCAGTTGTTCGCGCTTGAGCTGGTAGTCGGCGATGTCACGGCGGCGCTGCTCGATCATTTCGCGCAGCTCTCCGAGGCGGGCTTCCATCGGCTGGCGCTGATTCTGGAGCGACATGAGGCGCTGCTTTTCGGTGGCGACGCGCACGCGCATTTCGTTGAGCTCTCCGGTAAGCAGCGATTCGCTCTCGCGCAGCGTGGCGAGGGTGTCGCTCAGCTCGCCCTGCTGGGCCTGAAGCTCGGCGATTTCGCCGATGGCGGATTCGGCCTGCTCCTCCAGCGCGCCGACGCGGGCGGCGGCTTCTTCATGCTGGCGGGCGATGCCGTCGCGCTCGGCGGTGACGGTCTGCACTTTGCGGGAGGCTTCTTTGCCTTCGCGCTCAAGGTTGACGACCTGTGTACGGAGGTGGCCGAGGGAGAGGTTGAGCGTCTGGGCTTCGTCGCGGGCTTCCTGAAGGCGGTGCTGCCCGGCTTCGAGACGGCTGACGGCGGCGAGTCGGCGTTCGCTGATCTCGGCGAGCGCTGTCTGGATCTCGCGCACTTCTTTCTCCAGCTCGACGATCTGCGCTTTGCGCTGGAGGACGGAGGAACCGGCGTCCTTTGACTGGCCGCCGAGGAGGATGCCTTCGCGGGAGAGGACTTCGCCGGAGAGGGTGACGTACTGGTATCTTCCGCTCCCCTCGCCTGCCAGTCGTACGGCGGTTTCCAGGTTCTCGACGATGGCCATGTCGGCGAGCACGCGACGGATGAGCGGCTCGACTTCGGGCTGTGCCTTGACTTTGTCGACGGCCCAGCCGACGGCGCCGATGGGCAGGTCGACGGCGGAGCCGGGCTGCGGCGCAGCGCCTTCGGGCCAGAGCTGGCGTAGCGCGAGAGAGGCGCGGCCAAGCTTTTTCTCGGTAAGATGGGTAATGACGGCTTCGGCGATCATCGTGTCCTTCATGACGATGGCCTGAAGGTTCTGCCCCAGCGCGGCTTCGATGGGGGTGATGAAGGCGGGGGCGACTTCGATGAATTGCGCGAGCGCGCCGAGGATGGCAGGCTTGTAGAAATCGGGGTCGTCGAACCCCTTGAGCACGGCTTGTGTCCCTTCGGAGAAGCCTGCGCCGTCGGCGTTCAACTGACGGAGGACGTCGAGCTTTGACTCGCGCTCCTGTAGGCGGCGGCTGTCGGCGTGGAGCGTTTTGTCCAGTTCGGAAAGCTCGGCCTGTGTGCTGCGGACGAGGGTTTCGGCTTCGGCGACTTCTTCGCGGCGCTGCTCAAGCTGGACGGTGTTTCGCTCGACCTGCTCGGTGACTTCGCGGTGCTGGGCTTCGAAGGCGGTGGCGGCGTTGGAGAGCTTTTCGATCTCTTCGCAGAGGATGGCCATGCGGGTTCCGGCGCTGTCGCGGCTGGTGATGCAGGCGGCGATCTCGGTGCGCAGGGAGGAGAGTTTCCCCTCGATGCCGGTGATCTGGGAGAAGATGGCCTGATAGCGGCGCTCGGTCTCGGCGCGCTCGGCGACGATGGAGCCGGCGGAGCCCTGCTGCTCGGTGAGGCGGCTTTCCTCCGTGGCGAGGCTCTGCTGGAGGGCTTCAAGCTCCAGCGCGGAGTTCTCCATTTCGGTCTGCTGGAGGGTGAGCTTTTCTTCGGAGGTGCTGATGTCGCGCTCGTAGCGTTCGACGAGGGTTCCAAACTCGGCCACCCGCTCGCCGTTGAAGCCGATGCGGCTCTCGCCCTGGGTCAGGCGGTTGCGCAGTTCGTTAACGTTCTGGCGGGCTTGGGTGAGGCTTTCTTCGAGGGTTTCGAGGGCCTGACGCTGCCCGGCGACTTCGGCTTCGTGGCGGCGGACGTCTTCGTCACGCTGCTCCTGAGAGGTGTGCAGGCGGCGCAGGGCTTCCTGGGTGTTGCCCAGCTGTCCGGCGAGGTCGGCGTAGATCCGGCGGGCGTTGTGGGTCTCCAGAATCCGCACGTCCTGCACCATCGTCTGGTAGCGGCGGGCTTTGGCGGCCTGACGCTGGAGGGAGCCGATCTGCCGCTTGACCTCGCGGATGACGTCTTCCAGCCGGACGAGGTTGGCTTCGGTGGCTTCGAGCTTCTTGAGGGCTTCCTTGCGCTGGGCCTTGAATTTGGTGATCCCGGCGGCTTCCTCAAAGATGGCGCGGCGGTCTTCCGGGCGGGAGGAGAGGATCTGGTCGATCTTCCCCTGCTCCATGATGGAGTAGGCGCTGCGACCGACGCCGGTATCCATGAAAAGCTGGTGAATGTCGCGGAGGCGGCATGGAGTCCTGTTGATAAAATACTGCCCCTGACCGTCGCGGTAGACGCGGCGGGTAATGGTGACTTCGTTCCACTCCACGCCGAGATTTTCCTCGCAGTCGGCGAAGGTCATGGAGACTTCGGCCATGCCGAGCCCCGCACGGGAGTCGGTACCGGAGAAAATAACGTCGGCCATTTCCCCGCCGCGCAGGGCTTTGGCCGACTGCTCGCCGAGGACCCAGCGGATCGCGTCGAGGACGTTTGATTTTCCGCAGCCGTTCGGCCCGACGATCACGGTGACGCCCTTGTCAAATCGGAGCACGGTCTTGGCGGCAAACGACTTGAAGCCAAAGATTTCGAGCGATTGAAGATACATGGGGTTTGCGGAAGGCGGGGTGTCCGGGGTAAGGTAGTGAAACTGCGGCAGAGGTTACGGGAGGCTTTTTTCTCCGGCAAGCACAATCTGTCAGCCACCCCCACCTCCAAAACCACAAGATGTTGTGCTTTTTAGCGCAGGCCGGATTCTTTTTTCTTCGCTCCAAAAGTCAATGTCGATAAAAACGCTAGGGAATACGGAAAAGGGATTGCGTCGATGCCCGACGGCTTTTAATTTCAGACTCTTCCGCTCATGAAACTTTCCAAACGAGGCGAATATGCTCTCCGCGCGCTGATCGACATCGGCATGGCGCAGGAGTTGGGGCGCCCGTTGGTCCCGATCAGCGAGCTGGCGGAGAAGGAGTGTCTGCCAATCCGGTTTCTGGAGCAGATCCTCATGCAGCTCAAGGAGGCGGGCTATATTGACAGCAAGCGGGGCAAGTTCGGCGGCTACTATCTGCTGATGCCCGCGGCGGAGATCCGCTTTGGGCAGGTGATCCGGCTGATTGATGGCCCGCTTGCTCCGGTGGCCTGCGTCAGCCAGACGGCGTATGAGCGGTGCAGCTGCCCGGACGAGGAGCACTGCGGACTGCGGATGCTGATGCACGATGTGAGGAATGCCATCGCCAATATTCTCGATCGCTTTACGCTGGAGGACACGGTGCACACGACGCTGGCGAAGATCCGCAAGAATTCCGCCTGCATTCCCTTTATCGACTCGCTGATGAGCCGCCCGATCATGCCGCCGCAGGAGCTGGAGGCGTCGGTACCGGGGCCTTCCGTGGCGGCGGTTCGCAGGCGCAAGCCTCGCGGGGCGCGCAGCCATCGCACTCCCGCCGCTCAATCCTGATCCCCCCACCCTTTTCCCATGACTCCCTTTCTGGCACTCCTCATCGGCCTGCTCCCCATGGCGGGGAAGCCGCCCGTACCCGAAGCGCCCACGGTGGTACGCATCGGTCACTTCCCGAATGTGACGCACGTGCAGGCGCTCGTCGCCCGGAACTTTGCGCGCGAGGGGAAGGGGTGGTTTGAAGAACGGCTTGGGCCGGGAATGAAGGTGGAGTGGTATGTTTATAATGCCGGTCCCAGCGCGGCGGAGGCGATTTTTACCCGGGCGGTGGACTTCACTTACATCGGCCCCAGCCCGGCGATCAACGCGTTTGCCCGTTCGCGCGGCAACGAGATCCGGATCGTCTCCGGCGCGGTGGATGGCGGCGCGGCGCTGGTTGTCCATAAAGAAAGTACGCTCAAGGAGCCGATCGATTTTCGCGGTAAGAGGGTGGCTACTCCGCAGTTTGGCAATACGCAGGATGTTTCGGCACGCGCGTGGCTGAAATCCGGCGGACTCAAGATTATTCAGGGCGGCGGCGATGCTTATGTCGTTCCGGCAGCCAATCCGGATCAGCTTCCGCTCTTCAAGGCGGGGCGGGTGGACGGGGTGTGGACGGTGGAGCCGTGGGTCTCCCGGCTGCTGCG
>JBEBWR010000273.1:0-4477 GCA_040392045.1 Chthoniobacter flavus
CGAGCTGCTCCTGCATCTTCTGCGCCTGCTTCATCATCTTCTGGATATTCATAAAGAAAAGGGTGGTTAGTTTTTCTGAAGTTCAGCCTGAAAAATTTCGAGGGCTTTCCGAATGAGCGGGTCGTTTTTGAAGGCTTCCATCGGGTCGTCCTCCACTTCTTCCACCTGCTCGGGCAGGTCGATCCCGGGGATCTCCAGCCCGGCGCGTCGTTCAAAGCGGACGGTGACCGGCGAGCCAACGATCTTTGTGAAGGCGGCTTCGACGAAATCGGCGTTCGACTTCTTGGAGAGGTTCGCGAAGTTGAAATCGTCGTCCTTCGGGAAAGCCAGCGTGGCGACGCCATTCTCCAGCCCGAGCAGCACGGCGGCGCGGGCGGACGGCAGGACGATCATGCGCTGACTACGGATTTCGCACAGGACGCGGACCCAGAGGTGGCTGAGATCATCGCTCGCGGGAGCGGCAGGCGCGGGCGTCTCCACGGGCGCGAGCAGATCGGGCGCTTCGCTGGTCTCGTCGGGTTCTTCCCCCGGCGGGATGAAGGGCGGAGCCTCCGGCTCTTCTTCAGGCTCTTCCCAAGGGGGCGTTTCCTCCTTGGGAGGCGGCGCTTCCACGGGCGCGGGAGGCACAGGTGTGGCAGCAACGGGAGCAGCCACTATGGGCGCGGCTACCGTGGGCTCCGGTGCCTTCTCTTCTACCGGGGCGGGAGCAGGGGCAGGCGGCGGAGTCGGAGGCTTTTGGGCGACCGGCGGAGCGGGAGGGGTAGGCGGTGGGGTCGGAGCCTTCGGCGCGGCGACCGGGGCGGGAGGCGTCCGGGGCGGCGCGGGCTCGGTGCGTACCGGCTTGGAGGGGATCGCGGGAAGTTCGCCTCCGCTGCGGATGGCGGAAAGCGTGTCGATCACCTCGCCAAGCGTGGCCTGTCCGAGTGTCTGGATCGCTTTGATGATGGCGATTTCAAAGTGCAGCTTCTTGTTTGGCGCCCACTTCATGCGGCTCTCGGCGGCGGCGAATTGCTCGATCAGCTCCAGCAACCGGTCGATCCCGATCTTTCCGGCCTGTGCGTTGAGCAGGGTATAGGCTTCTTCGCCGATCTCCGCTTTGATCCCTTCCGGGTCGGCTTTCGCCACGAGGAGATTGCGGAGGTGCCCGATCAGGTCGCCCATCAGGCGGCTCAGGTCGCGTCCGGCTTCGGCCTGCTCCTGCAGAATGGCCAGAGCCGTGGGCGACTCCTGATAGATCAGCCCGTCGCAGAGGGCGAATACGGTCTGCGCGGCAGTGAAACCAAATACGGCAAGCGCGTCGGCCTCGGTGATCCGCTCGCCGCAGAAGGCGACGAGCTGGTCGAGCATGGATTCCGCGTCGCGCATGCCGCCGTCGGCTCCCCGGGCAATCGTCCGGGCGGCTTCGGGGTCGAGCGTGATCCCTTCGTTCCGTGCGATGAAGCCGAGATGTTCGGCGATCAGCTCAGTCGGGATGCGGCGCAGGTCAAAGCGCTGGCAGCGGGAGAGAATGGTGGGGAGGACCTTCTGGACATCGGTGGTCGCGAAGATGAACTTCACGTGCGCGGGCGGCTCCTCCAGCGTTTTGAGCAGCGCGTTGAAGGCCGCCGGGGTGAGCATGTGCACCTCGTCGATGATGTAGATCTTGAACTGCCCGCGCGTGGGGGCAAAGCGGACGTTCTCCCGCAGCTCGCGCACCTGCTCCACGCCGTTGTTGCTCGCGCCGTCGATCTCCAGCACGTCGAGCGAGTTCCCCGCGGCGATTTCGCGACAGACGTCACAGGTGCCGCATGGGGTGATCGTCGGGCCGTGCACGCAGTTGAGCGCTTTGGCCATGATGCGCGCCGTGGAGGTCTTGCCGGTTCCGCGCGGGCCGACGAAAAGGTAGGCATGGGCTAGGCGGTTCGTCTGGATGGCATTGCGCAGCGTCTGGACGATATGATCCTGCCCTACGACATCGTCGAAGGTCTGCGGACGGTATTTACGGGCAAAAACCTGATAGCTCACAACTACTTATACGCTGAAAAATGGGGAATCCTATGCGGCAAACGGCGGGAGCGGAATCTTTTTCTTACTCTTCCGGAGCTTCTCCGCGCCGGGAGTCGGCGAGGTCGCAAATCCCGCGCTTCTTCGCCGCGGCGACGAACTCGAAAAAGGCCGTGCCGTGCGGTCCCCAAGTCCGCTCTTTTGCCGCTTCCAGTGCCTGCGAAACGTTCAGGTCGCTCTTGTACAGCAGCTTGAAGGCGCTCTTGATCTCCTCGCGAGCGGCGGCGTCGAGCCCCGAGCGGCGCAGCCCGATGGCGTTGAGACCCGAGACGCGGTTGACCCGGCAGCCGATGAGGAACGGCGGGACGTCTTTGCCCATGCCGCTGATCCCCTGAATGATGACGTTCCGCCCGATGCGGACGAACTGGTGAAACACGGAGCCGCCGCCGATGAACACGGATTCCTGCACCTCCACGTGCCCGCCGAGCAGGGCGTTGTTGGCGATGACGACTTTGTCGGCGACGGTGACGTTGTGCGCGAGGTGGGTTCCCGCCATGAAGAAGCAGTCGTTGCCGACGCGGGTGACGCTTCCCGGAGCGGTGCCGCGATGGATGGTGGCGTGTTCGCGGATGCGGTTGCGCTCGCCGATGATGACGCGGCTCTCGGTGGCGGGGTCAAAGGAGAGGTCCTGCGGGTCGCCGCCGATGACCGAGCCGTGGCCGATGGTGTTGTGCGCGCCCATGGTGACGTAGCCGGTGATGGTGACGTGCCCGTGGATGACGCAGTGATCGCCGATCTCGGCAGGGCCTTCGATGACGGCGTAGGGGCCGATCCGGACGTTCTCTCCGAGCTTGGCGTCGGGGTGGATGATGGCGGTGGGATGAATGAGGCTCATGGAAACTGGATCAGGCCGCTCTCGCGCATGCTGACATAGCCGGAGGGGTAGGCAGGCGAGGGGCGTCCGATGATGATATGGTCGTGAAGCGGCAGCAGGAGCAGCTCTGCGGCTTGCAGCAGGCGGATGGTGGCCTGCCGGTCTGTCGCGCTGGGAGTGGGGTCGCCGGAGGGGTGGTTATGAACGACGATGAGATGGCTCGCGGCATGCGCCAGGGCCGTGCGGAAAATATCGCGCGGATTCGCGAGGCAGTCGGAGGCGCTGCCGCGAAAAACTTCCTCAATCCGCAGGAGCCGCAGCCGGTTATCGAGCAGGACCAGCCGGAGGCTCTCCTGCGCGAGGGACTGCATCTCCGGGGCGAGCAACGAGTAGATCATCGCCGGTTCATCAATCGTTACACGGCTCATCTCTTCCCGCGCCAGCCGCGCTCCCAGCCCGAAGGCGGCGACGAGCTGGACGGCTTTTGCCGGGCCGACGCCTTTGACCCGCGAAAGCTCGGAGACGGTGCAGCGCGCGAGATTCCCCAGCGATCCGTAGCGCTGGAGGAGCTGTCGGGCGACTTCCACGGCGTTTGCTCCGGGGATGCCGGTGCGCAGAAGGATGGCGAGCAGTTCGCTATCGCTGAGCGCCTGCGGACCGCGCGCGGAGAGCTTCTCCCGGGGGCGATCCTGAAGGGGCAGGTCGTGGATAGTGAGCGACATGGAGGCTCACTTTGTAAGCTTCCCTATGGCAGCGCGGCAATCTTTTCCGCAATGCCTTCGAGCAGCGGCTGCCCGTGGGAAAACGCCAGAGCGGCCAACGGACGCCGGGCCAGCTCCGTCACGGAGCAGCGAAGCTTCGAGACATCCTCGCAGTATTTCTCCGGCAGCAGGCAGAAGCCGGTGAAGGGGAGGTTGATGAGCGCGTCGCCCACGACGGCGACGCCGTCTGCCTCAGGGGTATAATATGCCGTTTCGCCCGCGCCTCCGCCGGGGAGCGGGATGGCCTCCAGCGGGAGGTTGGCTTCTTCCAGCCGGATCGCCCGGGCCGCGAGCGCGGGGGTGAACTCGGGGAAGGCTGCCGCCGGGGCGAGGATGGGGAGTTGCAGTGCGTCGGCGACTTCGAGGGCGTAGCGCTCGTGGTTGCCATTGGTGAGGATGATGGCGGTGGCGGGCGCGCCCATGATGGCGGCGACGTCGGTGCCGTCCGCAAAGGGGATGGGGTCGAAGAGGCAGACGCGTTCACCGACGCGGAGGGCGTTGCTGGTGAGGTCGACTTTGACGGAGGGATCGTAGGCTTCCCAGGTGGCAAGGGTGAGCGCCGGGGTGTGAAGCGCGACGAGGAGCGGTGTGGTTTCCATTCAGGCTTGCAAGTCTGGAGGGGGTTCGTTACGAAATGCCATCTATGATGACTTTTGTGCGTTCGTTGGTTCTGGTTGCAGTGGTCGGCGCTTTTGGCGCGTGTCAGCAGCAGCCGGTGGAAGTAATCAAGTCGATTGAAGAGACGATGCACCACCACAAGCATGACGCTGGGCACGGCGACCACGGCGATCACGCAAAGGATAGCCACGGCACCACCGAAGATCACCCCAAAAAGACTGAAGAGTCCCACTAACCCACT
>JBEBWR010000274.1:0-4435 GCA_040392045.1 Chthoniobacter flavus
ATGGTCGCGGCTCCAGGCCTCGCGCTGCGCTTCCAGTTGCTTGCGTCCTTCCACAAAGGCAGCCATCCGCTCGGGGCTCGGGTCGAGCTTGAGCTTCTGGCCAAGGACGACCTGCTCGCGCGTCGCTTTCAGGGAATCCAGTCCGGCGCGGAGAAAGGCCACGCGGCGGGCCGCGTCACCGGCGGGGTCTCCCGCCAGAGCGGCGGCTTCATCGAGCAGCGCCAGCGCCGGGGCGAGGACTTTGTCGGTGTAAAGATGCGGGAGGGCATACTTGCTGCCGTTGAGAATGCTCTGCGGGATGCGCCCCTGCTTGACGAGCTTCTGAAATTCGCTGTTCTGCGGCGTGGTGTTTCCGGCGGCGTTGATGGCGTAATTGTACTTCACCGAGAGCTTCTGCCAGTACTTCAGATACTCGCGGATCTTTGGAGCCGCCTGCCCGAAGGCCGCCGTGTACTCATCCAGAAGCTGGTCGTCCGTCAGCGTCTTATCGTAGCTCAGGCGGGCTATCATATAGTAGTTGATCCCCTGAGTGGCCCAGTAGCCGAGGATGGAGTCCATATCGATGCCGAGCATCCCGTGATCATAAGCGAAGCGGACAAAGGCGTTGTTCACGTCATACCGCAGGTAGGGCGCGTCGGCTCCCTGATGCCACCAGTTCGGGCGCAGGAATACGCGCGCTCCGCCCTTGGTCCAGCCCTTCCAGTTATCATAGGCGTCGGCGGCATCGACGATCTGAAGAACGGTCTTTGCCTTCAACGGACGCTCGGGAGGCGGCGCGGAGCGGTAGGAAGAGTAGGCATACGTGACCAGTTCCACGTCGGGATTGATCTGCTTGAGGCGCTCGTAGAGAAGATTCCAGAATTTGACGTAACGCGCCGTGAGGTTCCCCCGGGCCTGAACAATGTCGGCGGGCTTCTGCCCCCTTGGGAGATCCCACGCCAGCGTCTCCGGGCTGACATCAAAGCCGCTGCCGTCGTTCGGGCAGACATTCCAGTAGCGCGGGGCTCCGGCTTCCTCGTACTCCTTCGCGATCTGCTCGATCACGGCGGGATTGGAGAGCCTCAGCTTCACCGCGCCGGGCTTCGGGTAAGGCTGCTGAAGGTTGGGCGTCAGGACGGCGAAGTAATCCGGGTGATCCTTCGAGTACTTTTCCCACCAGTGACCAAAGTTATGCCCGAAAATAATCTCGCTGCGGCTGCCCATCCGGTGATCGACGGCCCACTGGATGGCCTCCTCCTCCAACTGACGATTCACCGCTTTATCCCGGCTCACGGTCGGTCGCTTGCGACTCATCAGGAGACGCAGCACACGGAACTCCAGCTCGGGCTGCACGACGGTATCCGTCGCGTTGACCATAAAATCCGCCCGCTCGGGGAGGTACGTCCCGAGTTCGCCGGGCCAAAGCCAACGGGCTCCAAGCCCCTGCTCCAGCAGGGAGTTGAGCGCCCAGACCAGCGGCTGGGAGTGGACCCGGAGATTCGCCTTGATCTCCGCCGTCGGCGCAGCGGCATGAATCTCCAATCCGCCCTTCCCCACGCGGACGCGGAAGCTCTCCGGCTCAAGGGCGTTGGTGATCTGATCTCCATTCACTCCGGCGACTTTGATCCGGACCCGGGCCAGCGCGGAGTCCGCGGTTCCCTCCTCGCTCTCCGAAACGATCCGAAGCTCCGCGCCGGTCGCCCGCTTCACGCGCCGCGCAAAGGTCTCCACGGCAGCGGCAATCTCCGGGTCACGGGCATCGGGGAGCACCAGAACGGCAAGCGCCTGCCCTTCCTTCACCAACGCAAAGGTCCCTTGGGCCGCTTCCGAAGCCGCCTGATCTTTCGGGGCACTCGTGACCTCTGCGGCGCGGTGGGCCTCTGGTTCGGGTTGAGGCGCTGCCGACGACTTGCGGTCCGGCTGTTCGGGGGCGGGTGAACGGCGCTCGGCATCACATGCCGGGAAAAGCAGAGACGCCAGGAGCAGGGAGTAGAGGGGACGTTTCAATACGGGGATCATCAGGTGAGTTCCGGTCGATGGACAAATCAGGCAGAACGGCGGCGCTTCATCCAGCCGGCAGCGGCCAGTGCGGTGAATCCGAGCAGCGCGAAGGTGGAGGGCTCGGGGATGGCTTCCACCGAACGGACGGTCCAATTCCCCGCCGCGTTAAAGTCGGAGAGATCCCACAGATTGGTGTCGATCCCTGTCAGGTCGAAGCCGCCGGTCAGCCAGTCATTAGCGGCACTTGTCGTATCAATGAGCGACCATTCATCTCCAGCCTGAAGGGTATATCCGTTGAGCTTGAGGACGATCTGCGGGCCGGTGCCGCTACTCACCAGCGAGCCGGTCTCGCCGATGATCAGCTTGTCCGCGTCCTCGGCGTCAGAGCCGAAGATATTGAACTCAATCAGGCTTTCGGCGAGGAAGTTGGCCGTCTGATTGAGCGTAAAGCTCTCGGCCTCCGTACGGGCCATCGTATGCGGATCGGAAAGACCGATAGCCAGGATGGCGTTCTTCTTGAAATTGAAGACCGCCACGGGATCGATGCTGTCTCCGGCCACTTCAAAGCGCGACCAGTTCGTGCCGTTCCCGACGTTTATCGTTAACTCCTTATCCGTAGGCACTCCGTCTTTCTCGTACATCCGCGTGGCGCTGATGTAGCTGTCGGATGAGATTTGGAAAAGGCTTTGCGCCTCAATGGTATGCAGATTGATGGTTGAGTGATCAAAGGTCACCCAGTTTTCATAGGGGTTACCCGTACTACCGGCTTGTACCGTGATGGACCCGGAGCCGTTCACCTTGGTGGTGCTCTGGCTGTTGACGGCAGTGACCACGTCTGCATTCCTGAAAGTCATGTCGCCCCGGTTATTGATCAGATGGGTAGCGACTCCATCGCTGCTGCTCCGTCCATCAAGAAGGATCGATAGGTTTGTGCCGTCGATAAGCATGGAGTGCCGAAACTCCGTGCCGCTGTTGTGCGCACCGTGACCGGCAACGTAAAGGCGGGCGGCCCTGAGGTTACCCGTACCGGTGGCGGGTCCCTGAACGGTCAGGCTGGTACCGGCCGGAAAGCTCACTACAGCGCCTGCGCCGCCGGTGCCAAGGGTACCTGAAGCGCGTGTGTTGGAGCCGACGTTCAACGTGCGACCGTCGCCGATGTTAATGACCACCGATTTGGTGGTGCCTTCCAGATAGTTCCGGACGTTGAGGTTCAGGGCGGTGACGCCGCTATTAACGGAGATGGTACTGCTAAGTGCCGTAAGGAAAGGCTCTGTGCTATCATTCCCCGTATCAAAGTAAGCGGAATCGCGAGGAGTGGAGCCGCTCGGGTAGGCGCCCGCCTCAAAGTTCGCGGTATTCCATACCCCGTCACCGCCATCTCCATCCGCACCCAGCCAGTAACCGGCATGAGAAGTGGAGGGAAGGGCTATAGCGAGCAGGCCCGCAGAGGCCAGTAAAAAACTCCGAAAGGAGAGGGAGGAGATGTTTTGCATAAGGCGGAGGGAGGGAATGGGTGGAGGTTGGCTGAAGGATGGTGGCTTTCGAGGAGTTATAGCGTTGCGGGAAGGTCAGGGTTCCCCCAGAACTCCCTTTGATGGGGACGGTTCCGGAATTGCTCCTTGGTGAGCGGCTCGATATGACCGTCGAGAAACAGGAAGTGATTCGTCTTCCCGGAATGAGGGTAAGGAATGTATTCGCGCTGGTGGTAGGCGGTGTTTGCGTTAACCGATCCCAGCAGCCCTCCGGCGTCCAACCTCTCCGCTCCGCCGTCCACTGCGCCGTCGGTGAGGATCCACATCCGGCTGAGACTGGGGACCGCCCGGATATTCTTGAAGCTCGGGATGACGTCTTTGCCGTCGGTGCTCATATAGAAATGATAGTTGATCCCGTAGCCGCGGCGGAACTGGCTCTCCTTCAGGGCCGGGTACTTCCGGATCATCGCGGGGCAGGTGAGCATGCTGTCCACCCACAGGGACGGGTCCATCGGAGTGATGTCCGGCTCGACCTGAAAGTATTCGCGCATGCCTTTGTTCGTCGTGCCGGTGCGGTAGCTGGAGTATTGAAACCAATACTTCTTCGGGAGGAACCGGCCGTTGTGATCGTGCAGGTACGCGAAGATCGCTTCTCCGCACTGTCGCAGGTTGGCTATGCACTTGGTATCATCAGCTTTCATGCGCAGGGTGCTGTTCACAGAGACCCCAAGCGTGACCAATACCGCAACAATGGCGATCGCGAGGAGCAATTCCATCAAACTGAAGGCGGAGTGGCGCGCTGAGGTGTGCATAGCAGGGGGAGGCTATCGGCCGGTGGTGGAACGACGCGGAATGAGCCGATAGGTAAAGGCCTTTGTCAGAGGCTGGCTGCGAAGGGCCGGGTTTTCGATCAGTTGGACGATCCGCTCGATGGAGAAATTCGCCATCTCTTCGGAAGTCTGGCTGATCGTGGTGAGCGGGAT
>JBEBWR010000275.1:0-4420 GCA_040392045.1 Chthoniobacter flavus
TCCGGGGGGACCCGCAGGCGCTCCGCGGCCACCAGTGTGCGGACCACCGTCTGTAAATCCGTCGGCGTCCGGTACGGCGAAGTCACCCCGGCGCTCAGTTCCCGCGTCAGCGGCTCGTACGCTCCCGCCGTCGCAAGCGCCTCGACGCGCCCGCGCCACGGCAGCGGTGCCAGCTTCTCCTTTAGTTCTGCGACAAACTCCGCTGCTTTCCCGCGCTCCATCGCCATCGCCGCGAGGTAGATCAGCGCGCGCATACGGATCGCCTCCCCGCCAAGCCTTTCCTCACCCCTGCCGGGGATGCCCTCATTGCGGTCCAGTCCCTCCCGCCGTAGCCGGTAGTACGCCGTCAACTGCGTGGGTGCCGAGCGAATGCGCTTCGTCAGCGAAGCCGCACCATCGAGCGCGTTCCCCGCGTCAGGTACGGCATAGGCCACCTCCCTGAGCAGCGCTTCCGCCGCGTCGTCCTGCCGATGGACAAGGTGATACTCCGCCAGTCGGAGCTTCCCTTTCGCATCGTTCTGGCGGGCTTCCAGCGCCGTGCGGAAAAGTGTGTCCATCGCTTCCGTCCGCAGCCGCGCCGGAAGGCGGAAGTAGATTGTCGTCCAGAGGTACGGATTCGCCGTGATCTCCTCCGCCTGCTCGGTCAGGAGCGTTTGCAACTGCTCTGGCGCGCCGACGATCTGCCCGCTATGCAGCCGTTGCGCCAGCCTCAGGCGCCGATCCACCGTCGCCTCCAGCGCCACCAGCCGCTCCGCTGCCTTCAGGTCCTCCGGGAACCCGGCGATCCGCTGGAGCTGATCGAGAAAGTCCGGGTCGTCGCCGTGCTCCTTTTGCACCCGCCTCAGCACCGCCCGCGCCTCGTGCTGGCGGCCCAGCTTTTCATAAGCCGCTGAGAGATAGAGCGCCTGGCGCCAGTCCTTCTCCAGTTCTTTTTCCATGGAGGCAAGCCACTCGGAGAGCTCTCCCTTGCGGTCGTAGAGCGAGAGCATCCAGCGGGTGGTCTCGTCGCGGTAGCGCTGCGAACCGGTCTTTTCCCGCGCTTCGCGGATGACCTCCAGCGCCGCGTCGATATGTCCCTGCGCCACTTCCATCTCCGCGAGCTGCCGCAGATTATCATAGGGATCTTTGCTCAGCCGGATTGCCTCCCGGGAAGCCTCCCGCGATTCATCAAAGCGCCGCGCGCGCCGCATCGCATGAACAAGGAAGCGGTGCGCCGCCGGGTTCTCCGGCTCTGCGGCCACAACCTCCCTGGCCAGCTCCGCCGCTTTGTCATTCTCGCCCAGCGCGTTCCAGAGAAACACCTCGGCGCGCTTGAGCCGGCCAAACGCCCCCGGCTCCAGCCGGATCTGGCGGTGAATCGCTTCAATCGCCTTCTCCCTCTGCTGGAGATCGCGGCGGTACGCCACCTCAAATCGCGCGATCGGCACGCTCTCCGGGAACCGCGCGACCGCCTCCTCCAGCGCCGCTCCCGCCTCCGCCGTATAGCCCTCCCAGCGGAGCAGCTTGAGCAGCAGGCGCGTATCGGCTTCGCTCAGCCCTTTCGTTTCCGCCTGAAGCCGCTTCAACTCCGTCGCCACCGCTTCGCCGCCCCGCTGCTCCAGCGTGCGGATGCGTTGCGCATCTTCCGCGTCGAGCGCGTCCGCCGCTTTGGTAATATCAGCGGCGGCTTGCGCCTGCTCTGAAACGGCGGCGGGAAGGGAATCCGAGGCATGGAGCGGCGCGGCGGCCAGCAGAAGGAGAAGCAGGGGGGAGACTCTCATGGTGTCGCCCAGCTGTTTATCAGCCTTTTACCAAAGAGGGAAGTCGCATTCCCTTCTCTTTCAAGTGGTATCTTGACTTCAGAAGATGAAAATCTACTCTCCCTGCCGTATAAAAAACGACTAATGACACTGAACACCGACCTCCTTTCCAAGGCCGCCAACGAAGCTCGCGGCCTCGCCATTGACGCCGTCCACAAATGCTCCTCGGGCCACCTCGGCCTGCCGCTCGGGTGTGCGGAGATCGGCGCTGTCCTCTTCGGAAAAGCCCTGCGCTACAATCCCGCCCAGCCCAAGTGGCTCAATCGCGACCGCTTCATCCTCTCCGCCGGTCACGGCTCCATGTTCATCTACAGCTGGCTGCACATCGCCGGGTACGACCTTTCCGTCGACGACGTCGCCGCCTTCCGCCAGCTCCATAGCAAGACCCCGGGCCACCCCGAGTTTGCCGAAACCCCCGGCGTCGAAGCCACCACCGGCCCGCTCGGTCAGGGCATCGCCAACGCTGTCGGCTACGCCGTCTCCGCGAAGATGGCCGCCGCGCGCTTCAACACCGCCGATCACACGATCTTCAACCAGCGCATCGTCACCCTCGCGGGCGACGGCTGCATGCAGGAAGGTGTGGCGCAGGAAGCCGTTGCCTTCGCCGGACACGCGAAGCTCGATAACCTTGTGATCATCTACGATTCGAACGACGTTACCCTCGACGCGATGGCCGACGCCTCGCAGAACGAGGATACCGGCGCGCGCTTCGCGGCCCTCCAGTGGGACGTGCAGACGGTAAACGGTCACGACATGGCCGCTTTCCTCGCCGCGTACGAAAAGGCCTGTAACGCCACTTCCGGCAAGCCGCAGCTCATCATTGCCCGTACCCTCATCGGCAAGGGCATCCCCGAAGTCGCCGGCACGGCAAAGGCCCACGGCGAGGGTGGCGCGAAGTTCGCCGACAGCGCCCGTGCGGCTCTCGGCCTGCCCGCCGATAAGCATTTCTACGTCTCCGACGAGACTTACGCCTGCTTTGCCCAGCACCGTCAGGAGCTCAACGCCGCCTACGAAGCATGGGAAGCCACCTACGCCGCATGGCGCAGCGCGAATCCCGAGCTGGCCGCCCTTCTCGACAGCGGCCTCGCCCATGAGACTCCGGCAGACCTGCTTTCCCGCGTTCCCGAGTTCCCCGCCGACGCGAAGATCGCGACGCGTAAAGCCGGTGGCGAAGTCCTCCAGCCGATCGCCGAAGCGCTCCCGCTGCTCATCAGCGGTTCCGCCGACCTTTACGGCTCGACGCTGAATTATATCAATAGCAGCAAAGACTGGACTCCGGGGAATTTCGGCGGTCGCAACATCCGCTTCGGCATCCGCGAGCACGCGATGGCGGGGATTCTCAACGGTATTGCTTACGACGGGATTTTCCGCGCTTCCGGGGCGACGTTCCTGGTCTTTGCCGATTACGCCCGGCCTTCCATCCGCCTCGCGGCGCTGACGAAGCTGCCGGTGACCTATATCTTCACGCACGACTCGGTCGGTGTCGGTGAAGATGGCCCGACGCACCAGCCGGTGGAGACGGTGAGCGGCTTGCGCGTGATCCCGAATCTGGACGTGATCCGCCCCGCCGATCCCGAAGAGACTGCCGCCGCTTTTGTCGGCGCGATGCAGCGCAATGACGGCCCGACGCTTCTGGCGTTGACCCGTCAGGTGGTGCCGAATCTTACGGTTGCCTCCGCGCAGACCCGCCGGGAAGGGACGCTCAAGGGCGGCTACATTCTGGTGCGCGAAACCGCTCCGCTGGAGACGATCCTCCTTGCCGCCGGTAGCGAGGTGCAGCACGCCGTGGAAGCCGCGAAGGAGCTGGGAGCCGGGACGCGCGTCGTTTCGCTGCCGTCTTTCAGCCGGTTCGAGGCCCAGAGCGCGGAGTATCGCGAGGAGGTTCTTCCTTCCGCCGTCCGCCGCCGCGTGGCCATTGAGGCGGGAGTCAGCGATCTCTGGTACCGCTACGTCGGCCTCGACGGCAAGATCGTCGGCATCGACCGCTTCGGCATGTCCGCCCCCGGCGGAACGGTAATGAAAGAGCTCGGCATCACGGCAGAACACGTCGTAGCCGCCGCCCGCTCATTGTAAGCCACTGCGTGGCTTTTTTCGCGCTACCGCGCGGGGTCGCTTGCGCGACCTCTTCGGGACGGACGACGAACCGAAGAGGTCGCGATAATGCCACTTATTCATCTCGTTCCCAAATTCCATTTGGGAACGCACTTGCTTTGCGCAACTCTATTGCGCAGAGCGTTTGATCTGCCGCCCTCTCCGGCTCACATCACCCCATACTGCCGCAGTAACATGCGGACAATCGCTCCCGCCAGCGCCAAAATCAGCAGGCTGGTCGTGAAAAGCGCGAGACAGAACCACATCATCCGCCGCTGGCTCACCGGGCGGATCGTCACCCGATAGCCCCGCCGCTCGTCATAGCGCCACGGCTTCCCGCTACGAATGCGGTAATAGGAGAAAAGGAGGGTCCATAAGTAGAATGGCGGGACAAAGCAGGCCAACTGCCGGAGCCAGATCGCTCCATTTCTCCGCAGATGCGCGGCAAACGTCAGCGGCGCGCCCTCCCTCGTGGTCAGCGAGATGCCCAGCAGGCGATGCCCGGGCGTCGTACCCCATAGCGCGTGCAC
>JBEBWR010000276.1:0-4420 GCA_040392045.1 Chthoniobacter flavus
AGGTAAACGCGGTTTCGGAAGACCTCGGCGATGTAGTCCGTGGTCCAGCCGCCCTCGGCAGTGGTGAATGCCCCCTGTACCGTCTGCGCGATGGGCCACGCCAGAAAAGTGCCGAAAAACAACGCAGCCGCGAGGGCTACGAAGATGGCACTCAGGCGGGACATCGCATCAGCTCTGCGTTACTGAAGCTTCTTTTCCAGAATTTCGCCGACGATGGCCGGGTTGGCCTTCCCCTGCGAGAGGCGCATGACCTGCCCTTTGAGGAAGTTGATCGACCCGAGCTTGCCGCCCTTGTACTCGGCCACGGCCTTGGGGTTCGCTTCAATCGCCTGATCGCAGAGGGCTTCAATCGCTCCGAGGTCGCTCTCCTGTTTGAGTCCCTTTTCTTCCACGATCACTGCGGCGGTTTTGCCGGAGGTAAACATTTCCGCAAAAACGTCCTTGCCCTGCCTGCCGTTGATCACGCCGTCGTCGATCAGGTTGACGAGTTCGTCAAAGTGCTCGGGAGAGATCGGGCTTTCCTCAATCGTCAGCCCGGCGCTGCTCAGCGCGCTGGCCAGCTCGTTGAGCAGCCAGTTGGCCACGTTCTTCGGCTTGCGCGCGTTGGCGGCGGCCGCCTCAAAGAAAGCGGCGAGGGGAAGGTCGTTGGCGAGCACCCCGGCGTCGTAGGCGCTCACGCCGTACTGCTCCATGAAGCGGGCGCGCTTCTGCGCAGGCAGCTCGGGGATGAGCGGACGGACTTCGGCCACAATCGCTCCGGTCTTCACCGGAAGCAGATCCGGCTCGGGGAAGTAGCGGTAGTCGTGCGCGCTCTCCTTGATGCGCATCAGCTCGGTCTGGCCGGTCATATCATCCCAGCGGCGCGTTTCCTGCTGGAGCGTCTCACCGCGCCCGACGGCCTCAATCTGGCGCTGAATCTCATAGGTCAGCGCACGGCGCACGCCCGAGATCGTGTTCATGTTCTTGATCTCGATCTTCGTGCCGTACTCCTTCTGTCCTTCGGGGCGGACGGAGACGTTGCAGTCGCAGCGCATCTGGCCCTTCTCCATGTCGGCGTCGGAGACGTTTCCGTAGATAAGCACCTGCTTGAGCGCCGTGAGGTAGGCAAAGGCTTCCTCCGGGGAGGCGATATCCGGCTCGGAGACGATCTCCATGAGCGGCGTTCCGGCCCGGTTGAAATCAATGCCCGAGGTCGATTCGAGGTGAAAGCTCTTGGCTACGTCTTCCTCAAGGTGAATGCGGGTGAGGCGGATCGTCTTGTCCGGCGTCTCGATATTCTTCTGATGATCCTTCGGGTAAGCCAGATCGTGCAGCAGCACCCCGCCGCCGAGGCAAAGGGGGAGATCGTACTGCGAGATCTGGTAATTCTTCGGCATGTCGGGGTAGAAGTACTGCTTGCGGTCAAATTTGCAGACCTCCGGGATGTCGCACCCGAGCATCAGGCCGGTAAGCACCGTCATCTTGAGCGCCTCATGGTTCATCACCGGCATCGCTCCGGGGAAGCCGAGGCAGACCGGGCAGGTATGCGTATTCGGCTCCGCTCCAAACTCCACCGGACAGCTGCAAAACATCTTGCTGCGGGTCTTGAGCTGAACGTGAACTTCCAGGCCAATCGTAACGAGGTACTTCTTCATGGTGAACGAGAGCCAGATTGAGAAGACAGTTGCGCAGCTTGAAAAGGATAAACTGGCGCTTTCCTGAAAAATGGTCACAAATTCCCCGCGTCATCCATGCTGACTCACCTGAAAATCCGCGACTTCCGCTGTTTCCCCGCGTGGGAGGGCGAGTTCTCCCCCGGCGTCAACGCCATCGTGGGGCCGAACGCGCATGGCAAAACGTCGCTGCTCGAAGCCGTCTGCGTCCTGCTCCGGCTCCAGTCGCCACGTACCGCCGCGCTCGGGCCGGTCGTGCGCATTGGCGGGATCGGGTTTGTCGTCGATGGCTTCTATGGCGACCGCCATTTGCAGTTCTACTATTCTCAAAAGCGGAAGAAACTCGCGCTCGACTCCGTGGTGCAGCGCAATGCCGGAGGCTATCTCGAAGTCGCGAAGGTTGTCTGGTTTTCCAACGCCGATTACGTCCTCGCCTCCGGCGCGGCGGAGGAGCGGCGGCGCTACCTCGACTTTGTGCTCACCCAGAGCGATCCCGCCTATCGCCAGCACCTCCGGGCTTACGAAAAAGCGCTCCGCTCGCGGAACTACCTGCTGAAGAACCCTAAGACTCCGTGGCGCGAGATTGCCGCGTTTGACACCCCGCTGCTCGCCGCCGGAGTGGAGCTGACTCGCGCCCGCGAGCAGGTCATTGCTCAGCTCGCTCCTTTGGCCGCCGCCGCGCACCACGCCATCAGCGGAGCCGCCGCCGAGCCGCTTTCTCTCGCTTATCACGCCGGGGCAGGGGAGGACTTTGCCGCCAATCTCGCCGCCAGCCGCGCGGAGAGTCTTCGCCTGCGCCAAACTCTTGTCGGCCCCCATCGCGACGATCTTGGACTGCTTCTGCACGACCGCCCGCTCCACTACGCCAGCGAGGGTCAGCAGCGCACCGTGGCCCTGGCCCTGCGGCTCGCGCACGCCCAGTTGCTCACCCGCCAGACCGGCACGCCGCCGCTCCTGCTGCTCGACGACATTTTCGGTGAACTCGACCCGCAGCGCCGGAATGCCCTCATGAATGCCCTGCCGCCACACGCGCAGCAGATCTTCACCACCACGCATCTCGACTGGATGGAAAAGCGCCCCGACCGGTTATTTGACTTGAGCAGATGAGCGAAAGCGGGCGATGCTCCGTACCATGATGCCCACCAGAAAATACTCGCTCCTAGTGCTCGCCGGTGCCCTCATCCTTACCGGTCCAGCCCTCCGCGCCGATGATACTGAGGATTACATCAAGGAAGGGCTGAAAGCATACAAGGACGGGAACTACACTGAGGCCACCAAGAGCCTGAACTACGCCCTCGGCCTGATCAATGAGAAGAAAGCCGATTTCGCTCTCGAAGCTCTGCCAAAAACCATCGCCGGATGGGAAGGCGACAAGGGTGAAACGCAGTCGCTCGGCGCGCTCGGTGGTGGCAATGTCGTCTCGCGCAACTACCGCAAGGAAGAGAAACGCGCACAGATTTCCATCAGCATGGACTCCCCGCTCGTCCAGCAAATGATGGGTCTGCTGACCAACCCGATCTTTGCCGGTCAGGCCGGACGCCCCCGAAAGGTGAATGGTCACGACGCCATCTACAACAAGGAGAACGGCGAGCTGACCATGGTGGTTGATAACCGCATCCTCATCAAAATCGAGGCCTCCGACAGCTCCGAAGAGGAGATTTTGTCGCTGGCCAAAGCCATCAATCTCGACGCCCTGCGCGGGAAGAAATAAGCGGAGCCGCGATGCACACCGTCGTCATCGGGACGCGCGGAAGGGTCGGAGCCGCCATGGCCCGCGCCTACGCCGCTGCGGGAGATCAGGTCACCGGCTTTGATCGCCGGTCGCTCGACCTCCTGCGTCCCGAAACGCTCCGCGACACCCTCCGGAGCCTCTCCTTTGACGCGCTGGTGAACTGCGCCGCCATTACCAGCCCCGACTACTGCGAGGAGCACGAGCGGGAGGCTTTCGTCGTCAATGCCGAAGCCGTCGGCGTGATGGCCGAAGAATGCCGCCGGAAAGGCGCCCGCTTCATTCATCTCAGCACTGACTACGTCTTTAGCGGCGATACTCCGGGGCTGCGCAGCGAAAGCGACCCCACCGCACCGATCAATCTTTACGGACACTCCAAGCTCGCGGGAGAGGAGGCAGCGCTTGCGGCGGACGACAGCGCCCTCGTCGCACGCGTCTCGTGGGTCTTCGGGCAGGACCGCCCCGGATTCGTCGAGCAGATCCTCAGTGGCGCGAGGGAGGGAAAACCACTCGAAGCCGTGGCGGACAAATGGTCCCTCCCCACCGGCGTCGACGATCTCTGTGCGCTCTTGCGCCCATTCCTTTACGAACTGCGAACGGGCGGCGTCCTCCATCTCACGCAGAGCGGCGAGCCGTGCTCATGGTACGACTACGGCAGCGCTGTGCTGGAGTTCGCCCGCGAAGCGGATATCCCGCTCAAAACCACCACGATCACGCCCCAACGGCTCGACTCGCTCACTTTTTTCCGTGCCCGTCGCCCCGTGCACACCGCCATGAGCACCGCCCGGCTCGCCGCTCTCGGCGGCGTCACCCCGCGCCCTTGGCGGGAGGCACTGCGGGAGTATGTATCGGCTCAACTTTGAAGCAGCTTCTCCACTTCCGTCTTCACCGCCGGGCGAAGGTTGAGATCGAGCAGCTCTGAGGGCAGCAACTCCGGCGTATGCCGCCCGCTTCGCCGGAGGTACTCCACGATTACCGTCGCGTCGTGCGTCGCCGGATTGCGGAAGGCCTGTCGGAGTGTCCGCTTGGCTCCGGGGAA
>JBEBWR010000277.1:0-4404 GCA_040392045.1 Chthoniobacter flavus
CTTCGCGATAGAGGGCGGCGGCGGTTCCGATGGCCTGCCCCATGCCCATGCAGGAGCCCATGACGCGCATGGTGCCGTTGGCTTCGCGGTCGGCTGAGGCGCAGCGCCCGGCGGCGAGGACGTTTGCAAGGCCTTTGGGGATGAGGCAGCCCCACGGGATGTCGTACGAGCCGCCGTCGGCGACGGGGATGCGGATCTGCCCGGTGCCGTCCTGATGAATGTCGACGTGGTGACACCCTTTGGCAACGCCTTCGGGGCTTTTCTTCGCGGCAAGGACTTCTTCGCCGGTAAGGGAATATTCGCCGACGATCCGGCGGGTTTCGCGAATCCCGAGCCGGGGCGCGATGCCTGCGAAGGCGGCCTGCTCGAAGCCGGGGACGCGGGCGCGCATGAATTCGGTGCACTGCCGGACCTGTGCGATGAGGGTTGGCAGGGTTTTGGACAGCTCGCGGGTGTTGGTGGCGTCGATGTTGGCGACGCGCGTGGCGTTGAGACAGACTTCCTTTCGGCTGTGCGAGGTGGGCTGAATCATGATGAGCGCCGTGGGGAAGAGCTCGCCGCAGCGGATGCTTTCACTCATGAGGGGACCGTTGCCCCGGAGGAAGACGGCGGGCTCTCCCTGCGCGTGCAGCGCGGCGGCCAGCTCGGCGTCGGTGCGTCCGGCCCGGATGGCGTCGCTCTCGCCAAAGGCGCAGTTTTCCGGGTGCGCTTTGACGAAATCGAGCAGTGGTCCGGTCTCCACGCCGCTGAGGCGGAACATGAGGGAGATCGGCTGGAAGGTACCGTCGTCGCCGCCTTTAAGACATTCCGCTCCGGCCAGCGCGGCGAGATCGGCGTCGCCCGAGCAGTCGAGGAAGACGTCGGCGCGGATTTCGGTGACGCCTGATTTGTTGATGACCCGTACGGCTTTGACGGTGCCGTTTTCCGCTTCGACTTCGTGGACAAAAGAGTGCAGCAGCAGGTCGACGCCGTAATGGGCGAGGACGTTGACGACAGCCATTTTCATGACTTCGGGGTCAAACGCGACGTAGTAGATGAGCCGATGATCGTTGATCGGGCCGATGTAGCCCCCGAGTTTCTCGCATTCGGTAAAAAACTCCCGGCTCACGCCACCCTGAATCCATTCGCCCCGGGCGTTGACCGCGCCGTCCACGGGCATGCCACTGACCAGCTCGCCGCCCACGAACGGTCCGGCTTCGATCAGCAGGGTGCGTTGCCCGTTCTTCGCGGCAGCGACGGCGGCGGTGATACCAGCGGAGCCGCCACCAAGGACGACGACATCGTAGGAGTTGGGCAGGGAAGAAGCGGTGCTCATGAGAGGCCGTATTAGGGCGCATCGCCGGGCGGGTCGCAAGCGATTTCCCTTCGGGAAGGCATTGACGCCGGTGTGGCATTTCCCGAAGGTAAGCTTCCCGCTCCCCTCTCTGATGAACCGCAAGCCTCCTCACAAGCCGTCGCTGGAGCAGCAGATTGTGGGGGCGACGATTGGCGTGATTTTCGGGATCGGCTGGACGGTGCTGGCCGTGGTGATCGGCCGCTCCTCTCCGATGGGGGCGGTGGGGAAGATTTTTCCGTTCTTCGGCGTGGTGGTTCTCTGCTTCGCGGTTTTTCATCTCGCGACGCTGCTGCGCCAGCTTCGGGAGCGGAAGGAGGGAAAGCGTCAGCCGACGACGCTGTATGAGGAGAACCGCCGGGAGCGCCAGCGCAAGCGGGTGAGCGAGCTGGCAGGGAGCGTGGTGGGGGTGCTTTTCCTCCTCGGGTTCCTTTCGGTGGCGCGGACGATGGGCCGATGGCTTCCGGGGAAGGTTTTCTTCCTGATCGGGATCTGTGCGCTCTTTTTTCTCGGGCGACACATCTACCGGCTGATTCGCGACTGGGTGAACGACGCGTGAGCCGTTTTTCTCTGGTGAAATGGCGGGTTGAGCAGAATTGTGCAATCATCCGACAAGACCGTGCTTTCGCGGAATCCGTCCCGGTGGAGAATAGGCGGCATGAACAAGTTCTCCCTTTTAGCGGCAGTCGGCCTTTTGGCAGCCAGCATCACAAGCGCGATTTCAGCGCCCCTCCTGCGGTACGAGTTTGATCAGACCGGCGCCACGCAATCGAGCACGGGCAGCGCCGCTCTGGATCTGACGGTCACGGACTGGTCGGCAGGCAGCGCAGACTATATCACGGCGGTCCCCGTGCCGCGCGGGGGAGGCGTCGGCTATGCGCTGAACTTTACCTCGCAGAACATCGACACCGGGCTACCTGCCGGGAATCAGACGAAGGGCGTCGCCAAGGCGGCGCTCAATGACACCAACGCCGGATTCCTCCGGAGCGGGCTGAACTCCTTCACGATCAGCGCATGGGTGCTGAACGTCCAGATGGATGGCAGCGATCCCAATAACAATGCCCGCCGCCTCTTCTCGCTGCGCAACACTTCGGGCCAGCAGGTCGTCGATTTCATTCTCAAAGGGGGGACCGATAACACCAACGTGTTGCAACTCGGGCTAACCGGATCGCAGGGGCAGCGCACGATGACTTCGGGGTCCATGACCCTCCCGATGAATAGCAACGAGTGGTACTTTGTCTCCATCTCTTACGATGCCACCACGGGGGACGTGAATTTTTACCTCGGCGAAGAGGGCGGTACGTTGGGGACGGTCGCGGCCTCCAATATCATCAACGGAGAGATCAATACGCTCCTTACGAATGCGACAATCCTTGGAGTGGGCAATGTGGATTACAATCACCAGCGCCGTCTCGACGGCTACCTCTCTGACGTGCGCTTTTACGATAGCGCCCTCACGGCGGAGCAGATCGGGCAGATTCATGCCATCCCCGAGCCGGGAACGACGGCTCTGCTGGGATTCGGCATCCTGACGGGGGGCTTGCTGCTCCGTAAGCGCTCCCGGAAATTGACGGTCGCCTGATTTTTCTCATGAGTTCCCTTCGAAAGTTGCTTCCCGAAGTCCTCGCCCTCCTGCTGGTCTGCCTGAGCGGACCGGTCCATGCGATCCCGCTTTTCGCAGAGGGGCGGGAAGAGGCGGTAGTCGTCGTGCCGGATGAGGCGACGAAGGCGACGCGGTATGCCGCGCAGGAGCTGATCGACCACCTCAACCGGGCGACCGGCGGAGCGTTCGAAGTCATCGCCGAGTCAGAGCTGACGGCAGAGGAGAGCCGGTACCGGATTGACGTCGGCGCAACCCGGAGCGCGGAGCAGCGCGGCTTGCGAACTGCGGAGATGGAGGCCAATCACTACGTGATCCTCCCTGCGCGGGAGGGACTTTATCTCCTCGGTCGCGATGACCCGCGTGCCGCGCCACCGGTGGTGAACCATCACTCCATGGGCAGCCTGTTCGCCGTCTACGACTGGCTGGACCGCGAGCTGGGCGTCCGCTGGCTCTGGCCCGGAGAGAGCGGGCGGTTCATCCCCAAGCGAGCGAAGCTGGAGATCCAGCCGGGGGATACCCGCAAGGGGAAACCGGCGGTCCGGCTCGCCCGCTTCCGCTTCTACTCCGGATACACTCCGGAGGGTTCCGACGATGTACCGGGAGGAAACCTCGATGACCGGAGCTACCGGCTCGGCTATCAATGGCAGCTTCGCCATCGGGTCGCGCATCCGACGCAGGCCGGCTCTTTCTATGGTCACGCCTTTGGGAGCTACTGGGAGCGCTTTGGAAAGGAGCATCCCGAGTGGTTTGCCCTGCGCCCGGACGGCAAGCGGGGACCGGTCGACCAGCGGACTTCGCTCGTGCAGCTCTGTGTCTCCAATCCTGAGCTTCACCGACAGATCATCGACGACTGGCTGCAAAACCGGACGCCGGAGCGCCCGTGGATCAATGGCTGCGAGAACGACCGCCGGGCGATCGATCCCTCCTGCCGCTGTAGCGATTGCAAGGCATGGGACGTGCCCGGCGCGCTCGTCTCCGTCCAGCCCAATCCGTGGCATATCGATTCCCGTCCCCCGGAGGCGGTGGATGCCTATGAAAAAGTCTCCATGTCGGACCGCTACGCGCGCTTCCTGCTGGCCTTGCTGGCGGAGGGGAAGAAGCATGATCCGGACGCCAAAGTTGTCGGCTATGCTTACTCCAGCTACTCGGATGCGCCCGTGAAAGTGAAGCTCAATCCGGACGTGATCATCGCCTATGTCCCGCCCTATATCTATCCTTTGGACAAGGGGCAGGAGGAGGCTTCCGTCAGGATATGGCAAGGGTGGAAGGCGACCGGCGCAACGATGGCCTATCGACCGAACGATTTCCTCGTCGGCTACCCGGTTCCCTACCTTTACCCGACCCAATTCGGCCACGATCTCTCGCGTTACCTGAAGGACGGAGCATTGACGACCGACTTCGATTCCTGTATCGGCGCATGGGGGACCCAGGGGCCCAATCTCTACCTGCTGGGCCGCCTGCATGCCCG
>JBEBWR010000278.1:0-4380 GCA_040392045.1 Chthoniobacter flavus
CCTTCTTCATTCGCACACGGAAAGGTTGCGCCGGGCCGCTTCCCGGCTCATCATATCTCCCATGCCGATAGCGAATTACGGCGTTTTGAAAGGTCGTCCGGTGGAGCGTGCGCACTCCACGGAGCGACATCCCCATTACCAGATCCGCCTTACCGCCCATGGCGTGAGCTACCGTGCGGCCATCCGGGCGCGTTCGTTCCTCTCCCCGCCGGAGATGAACTACAAGATCAACTTCAACTACCGGCACCCGATCATCCATCAGCTTCGGCGGCTGGACGACGGCTTTCATCCGATCATCCCCGGCCCCGGCGGACTGGCCATCGATTACTTGCGGCTGAATCTCTTCGACCGCGACCGGATGCTCTCGCTGCCCTGTACCAGCCCGGGCTGCGGCGAAGACCTCAACGAAGTCCTCGACGCCGCCTTCAAAAACGCCATCTCCGACCCGCACGCCCGCGTCTACGTCTACGGCGAGCCGTGGGAGGCGGCAACGCCCGACCACGTCTTCAAGTTCCACCCCTCCCGCGGGATGCACGACGTCCATATGAATCAAGGGAACGCCCCCGGGCACTGGGATCAGGATGGCGTCTGGCAGGACGGCGGCGTCTTCATCGAGCACCCCTCGCAAGGGCGCTGGGTCGCCGTATTCCTGAAATTCCAGTCGCAGTCGTGGCATACCGACGACACCACCGGTCATGCGATCACCTCGCAGTTCTTCCATGAAGGGGACGGCATCCCCGTGGACCGCAACGGCGAGCGCCGCCCCGAGGGCGTCGTGCGCATCGTCGCCGCCCGGGTCCGCTCCGACTGCACCTCCGCAGTCCCTTTTGAAACCGTCACGCTCCTGAACATCAGCCCAATGGCCGTAAGTCTCCACGGCTGGACGCTGCTCAACAGCCGCAAGCAGCGTTGGCGGCTCAAAGGCGAGATCCCTTCCGGCGAAACGCTGGAGATCAAGCTGGGGCAGAGCATGGCCCTCGTCTCCGAAGAGGGCGGCGGCATCATCACGCTGATGGACAAGGCCGGGATCAAGATCCACGGCGTAAGCTTCACCGCCGAGGAAGCCTGCCGCGACGGCTGGAGCATTCACTTCCGGTAGAAACGCCGAAAAGAGGCCCCCAGTATCATCCATCCGCCAATCATCGCATAGGTGGAAGGCTCGGGAACGGCCTTCAGCGAAACCATATATCCCATCTCATAGGTCCGGTCAGTGACACTGTCATAATACATCCCCGTGCCGATGATCTGGCCGAGATTATTGATATCATAGGCGATATCGAGCGAAACAAAGCCGGAGCTTGTGCCTTCCTCCACCAGGAATATCGCTGCCAGATCCGTCAGATCATAGAGCACCCCATCCTCATAGAGAAAGGCCCCATACCCCCGGCCGACAACCTGACCGAGGTCATTGATCCCCTGGGCTACCGATGATTGAAACGGGCTATCGAGCAGATTCCCGATGTCGATTGCCCCGGTGCCATCCCATACCATCGCATGCTCCGTTCCGAAGGTATCCGGATCGAAAAACGAACCGACGACATGCCCGCTATCGTTCATATCATACGCCGCAGAACCCGCGCCGGCGTCAGGCGGTGTAATCACCGTGGCGCTACCGTTACTTTCCCAGCGTATCGCCTGATAGTTGCCCGTCCCGGAGTCGTAGACCGTACCGGACACCTGATTGACGTTGTTGATGGCCGTGGCGGTGGCATACGATTCATTTAAGGGAGACAGCACCGTCATATTACCCGCCTCCCAGCGATACAAAGTCGTGCCGGACCAGTGAGCAAGATCGCCCACCACCTGACCGGACTGATTGATCGCGTTGGGAAAGTTCTGTGCGGTATTGATCGTATTCTCAATCGGCGACATGGAGCCGCTGCTCCAGACAAAGGCGGCATCGCTGTTAACCGAGCCGACGACCTGCCCTGAGTCATTGATGCCGGAGGGAACCACCATACCGTTCGCATCAGGGAGCGTATTGACAATTTCCGTCACACCAGCCGTCGTCCACACATAAGCTCTCCATGTGCCCGAAGCGTCATTTCCCGTCACCAGCACTTGCCCGGAGTTGTTGATGCCCCACACACTGGAGTTTGAGGACGAATCTCCACTGAAAATCCCATTGGGCGCGAGGAGATCAATGCGGGCGACTTCGGGTTGTGCCTGCAAGATACCCGACAGGCAGGGGAAGCTGACAATGAGCGCGTAGGTTCTGATCCGACGACTAAAAAGATGGGGGGATAGCATGTTGCACAGCGTTGTCGCGCCAATAAGCACGGGTGGGGCAGGCAAAATGTCGCAATCAGATACTTCCCGCTATCGCATTTTCGCAAAAAACCCCTGTTTATTCGTACAAGGTCACCCCCGCCGTGCTTATCCTCTGGTCTGGCGGCGTCCGCGCTTCAAGATCTCCGAAGGAGGTTCACCAAAGTGCAGGCGGAAGTCGCGGGCAAAACCGCCCAGATGCCAGAACCCGTAGCGCGTGGCAACATCGGTGACAGACCTGTCTATCGTCTCGGGCCGGATCAGCTCGGAGTGCACCTTATTCAAGCGCAGGACACGCAGGAAGGCCACCGGCGTCATCTGCAACAGGTCCAGAAAACAATACTGTAGCGTACGCTGTGAAACACCGACCTCGCGGCAAATATCAACGATACTCGGGCACTCCTGCTGCGCCAGACGGTCCATAATGTAATCACGAGTCCGTCGCACCACTTTGTGCTTCCTTCCGAAGGACGATCGTACTGCGGCTTGCGCTCCCGATGAGTCGGCCAGTTCTATGGAAAACAGGTTCAGCAAGTGATCCTGCATGACTGCCCAATCCGTCTTCATGCCAAGCCGGTGTCGCTCCTCGATCAGCCGCATGAGGCGAAGCACGAGTCGGCTATCGCCACCCAATGTCATCAGTTCACCGCCTCGCCACGGCAGCAGCGAAGGCTCCAGTATTTGTGCCCGTTCCCAAAGCGATTGCTGCTCTAATATGATATAGCTGAGAGAAGTTCCTCCTTTCATGAACAGATCCAGCTCGCTGTTGGCCGGAAGGAAAAACAAAGGGCTTAGAGGCAGCTCATATCGCTGTCCGTTGCACCAGCCATCAACCCGATCTTCGGTAAATAGCGATATCGCGCAGAAATCACCGACGGTCACGCCGCGCTTATGGACATCGCGATTCTGCCATTCGTGGCGAACACTCACTTCCTCCAGAGACAGTTGGCTCAGGCGCCCGTCGTACCGACCGGGATTCATCTGATAATAGTCTACATCCAGCCACTCCAATGAGTCGCCCTGTAGAGCTGCATCCTCAAACCGATGATTTTGAAGAACCGGAGCAGACATGTCGCATAAGTAACGCAACGCTCAATCATCGGTCCAGTATTTCGGGACGGTGCGGCCTCTGCCGCATTATGCCCCGCCGCCTCGCAGGCACGACAAAAGCCGGTCAGGTTTCCCCTTCCGGCTAAGTCGAAAAACGTCAAAAATCAAAAATCGCTACGCCTTAGGCGAGAGCGGCAAGTATGCCTTAAGCGAGAGCGGCGAGCTTCTTCTGAAGACGGCTCTTGCGGCGATCTGCGAGATTCTGGTGCACCCGACCGCCCTTGGCGGCCTTGTCGAGGGTGGAGGCAAGGGTCTTCAGGCGGGCGGCTGCCTCTTCCTTGTTCCCGGCTTCCACTGCGGAGTTGAAGCTCTTCGTGTGAGTCTTGATCGCGCTGACGGCGGCACGGTTCTGCCCCGTGCGGACTACGGTCTGACGGGCGCGTTTGGCTGCGGATTTGGTATTTGCCATGTCTGGTCTAAAAAATCGAAGGCGGCGAATGTGGCCCCTTTATGCATTTTTGTCAACAGGAGATAGAGGAAGCCGTTGACGAGTGGCCTTTAGCCCTGCATATTCGCCCCCCTTCACCAACGAAAAAATTTCCGGAAGTGAAGGAAATCCTTCGAGTATATGGAACATATCCGCAACATCGCCATCATCGCCCACGTCGATCATGGCAAAACGACACTGGTCGATCAGCTCCTGAAGCAGGCCGGCACTTTCCGCGCCAACCAGGCCATCGCCAGCGAAGAGCGTATCATGGACTCGATGGACCTTGAGCGTGAAAAGGGGATCACCATCCGCGCAAAGAACGCCGCCTACAAGTGGCGTGATTACCACGTCAACATCATCGATACGCCCGGACACGCCGACTTCGGCGGCGAGGTCGAGCGGATCATGCAGATGATCGACGGCGTGCTGCTGGTGGTGGACTCTCACGACGGCCCGCAGGCACAAACCAAGTTCGTT
Source organism: Chthoniobacter flavus (assembly GCA_040392045.1). GTDB lineage: Bacteria > Verrucomicrobiota > Verrucomicrobiia > Chthoniobacterales > Chthoniobacteraceae > DATMFV01. The sequence goes on from JBEBWR010000278.1 coordinate 4,286, forward strand.
CTTAAAAAAGCATTGCAAAACGGAGCGAAACCGATCGTGGTCATCAACAAGATCGACCGCGAAAACGCCCGCCCGCTCAAAGTCCTCGACATGGT
>JBEBWR010000279.1:0-4353 GCA_040392045.1 Chthoniobacter flavus
GTCAAAGTAAAAGTATGGCCGTTGATTTGTGAACGCCGAAGGTTGATGAGGATCGGCTTTGAGCGCAGCGGCTGCATTTTCCAATGCTGCCCAAGCTCGAAACGATTCTCAGCGGCCTTCGCCGCCACAAAGGAGCGGCTATAGAATTACTTTATCCGCTCTAAAGACCAACGGATGAAACATCCATCCCTCTTCCATGTATGAAATCGTCCCCTGATGCCTCTCGCCGCGCGGGCCATGCGGCCTTTACGCTCATTGAGCTGCTTGCGGCGCTCGCCGTAGCCTCCGTCCTCATCCTGCTGATCTCCTTCGGCGTCGGATCGGCCCGCAAGCAGATGCAAAACGCCACCTGCGTCCAGCGTCTCCGGGCGCTCGGCGGTGCGCTCTTTGCGTTTGCCGGAGATCATCAGGGGCGGTTATTACCCCGTTCCCACGGCCTCTATCGCGAGGAAGGCGAGGAGAACATTCCGGAGATCGATCGCCCGTGGGTCAACCGTCTCATCAGGGAAAACTACGCCTCTCCCGATATTCTCTACTGCCCCGCCTTCACGCCGTTTCGCAACGATAACGCCGCAACGCCCCTGCCGGTCAAAGGAAAGTACCAGACCTACGGCCTGCGGGTCTGGACGCTACCGGGAACCGTCGGCTTCTGGCCGGACAAAACGCGTGAAGAGCTTAAACCGCTCTCCGCGATTGAGAACCCCGCGGACTTCTTTATTGTCGCCGACAGCATCTGGACCCACCCCGCCTACCTGAGCCAGGGCTACGGCCTCACTCCGGGACTGGACTCCGAGCAGTTCGTCCACCTCCGACATGCGGGTCGGGCGAATGCGCTTTTCGCCGACGGACACGTGGAAGCCAAGCCAGCGAGCTACTTCGCCGAGCTTCACAAGCCCGACCGGCAAGCCGCCTACTCGGGAGGGCAGCAGTTGAAATTCGGCATCACCGACCGCATGGACTGGCCAGCGGGCCGCAAATAACCGATGCGCCACCGCTATCGGGACGGGATACCCCGATCATCGATCTTCTCCGACGCGGAGCCATCCACCCCGAAATCGCAGCTCTCGCCATCGGCGAGACATCTCGTCAACGCAGCGCTGAAGCCCGGTCGGTGACGAGCCGCGATCACGCACTTCAAACGACGCACCCATAGCTCCACGGCTTTCCGTTCGTCCTCCTGAAGCTCCGCCGCCAGCGTCTCCACGCAATAGGTCTCCTGATAGACAGGCAGACCTCCCGCTTCCACGGAAAACCTGATCACAAGCGGGGTCTCCGGAGCGAGAGGCTCAGTGGCGGTAAATAGCCCAACGTCTGGCATAGAAAAAAATAAAAGGTAGTGGCCGACCGAAACCGGATCGCAAATCGCATCCGATCCGGACGGGTCGGCTCAGGGTGTCATGACCACCTTCAGGCAATCATCGGTTTTCGTCCTGAAGGTTTCATACAACTCAGGGGCCTCATCCAGAGATGCGCGGTGAGTGATAATAAAGCGCGGATCAATCTTCCCCTCGCGGATCATATCGAGCAGCAGGGGCATATAGCGATGAACATGCGTTTGGCCCATCCGGAAGGTCAGCCCCTTTGCAAAAGCCGCCCCCAGTGGCAGCTTATCGATAAGGCCGCCGTAAACGCCCGGGATTGAAACGGTCCCGCCTTTCCGGCAGGCCTGTATCGCCTGACGAAGGACGTGCGGCCGGTCGGTGGCGAGGAATGCAGCCGTCTTTGCCTGGTCATAGAGCGCGCCGAAGGTAGTGCCGTGGGCTTCCATCCCCACAGCGTCGATACAGGAGTCCGGCCCCCTTCCTCCGGTCAATTCCAGCAAGGCTTCCTGCACGTCGGTCTTGTCCGGGTGAAGTGCCGTCACCCGCTCGTCTTTGCCCGCCAGTTCAAGACGGAAAGGGATGCGATCAATGGCGATCACCTGCTTTGCTCCGAGCAGAAGGGCGCACTTGATGGCAAACTGGCCCACCGGCCCACAGCCCCAGACGGCCACGATATCGCCCCGACGAATCTGGCAGTTCTCCGCCGCCATATACCCCGTTGGAAGAATATCGGAGAGGAAAAGCACCCTCTCGTCATCCAGTTCATCCGGAATCTTCAGCGGCCCTACATCCGCATAAGGGACGCGAACATACTCCGCCTGTCCGCCCGGATAGCCGCCGAGCATGTGAGAATAGCCGAAGAGGCCGGAGCCGCTGTGACCATAGAGCTTTTCAGCCACGGCAGCGTTCGGATTCGAGTTATCGCAGAGCGACGTCAGCGTCTGCTCGCAGAAGTAACACTTCCCGCATGCGATATTGAAGGGGACCACAACGCGGTCGCCGACCTCCAGTTCAGTAATACCCCTCCCTTTGGCCACCACACGCCCCATGAACTCATGCCCGAGGATATCCCCCTTCTGCATGGTCGGGATGAAACCATCATAAAGGTGGAGATCCGAACCGCAGATAGCGGTAGCGGTCACCTCCACGACAATATCGCTGTCATTGACAATATCGGGAGTATCCACGGAGCTCACATCAACGCGATGCCGCCCCTGCCAGGTAATTGCTTTCATGATCCATTGGCGGTTGCCAGTTCTCCGGCTTCCAGCAGTTGTCTGAGTCGGCGCAGGTCTTCCTTAAGCTGTTGATCCGGGGCGCGATGAAGGAGCTTTGCGGCTATCGCCCCGAGCTTCCCATACGGAGGGCGGTAAAAGAGAGAAACCTTCAACTCCGTCCCCCTGCCGCCCGGCGCGGGATCAAAGCGAACCGAGCCTTTGCTCTCCCAATCTCCGCCCGGGAGGGTTTCCCATACAATCAGTTCGTTCGGCTTTTCAAAAATCACCCGGGCGTCCCACTCCAGCGTCCGTCCGGCAGGCCCCTCCGCGACCCAATGCGATGCTCCATCCTCCCGGACTTCCACGCGGGAGAGATGTTTCATAAATGTCGGCAGATTCCGGATATCGCTCCAGTATCGGTAGACCTCTTCCGGAGCCCGGTTAATCGTAATGGTTTGAACGACCTTTGTGCCATGCCCGGGGAGTTCCGAAGCTTCCACCCCTTCGCTTTTCGAACGATCAATACCGAGCTTTTCGTAGACGCTACAATGACCACTGATTCCCCGGTAGAGGAGAGCGCCGCCTCCGATCCCGGATAGCAGTCCGGCGATTCCCCGGCGTCTGATGCCTTCGAGGAGAGCGATAGTCCCTATCGCGATCGAGACCCCCCGCTCCAGGGAGCCGACATTCTTGCGATGGCAGGCATGATCCCGTTGCCCGGGCTCCGTGCGGGTATGGTAGATGGTATCCATAGGCAGTAGAAGATGTTTCGCGGGAGACGCCATCCGTGATCGTGCTGTTACAGCAAAGCGAAAGGCGGATTGGAGATAATTCTTTCTCCAATCCGCCTTACTGCTTTCCTTTTCCGGATGAGAGGTGCGATCAGCGCTCGGGCACCGAAGCATCGGTAGAGACAAACACTTCATCCGCGTCCGCATCCTCAAAGATCTCCTTTGCGCGATCGCGCTCAACGCCATCGGCAACATGCACGGCCAGAACGTAATTGCCCGTCTTAAGCTTTTCCTCGTACCGCTTCGCCTCAAGCTCGGGGATTCCAAGCCCCACGAGGGCACCCGTGATACCGCCCGCCGTCGCTCCAACGGCTGCGCCGCTTAATGCTCCCATGATCGGCCCCGCCGCAATCAGCGGTCCCACGCCGGGAATCGCAAGCGCCCCGATACCCGCGAGAAGGCCAATAACGCCTCCCGCGATTCCCCCGGAAGCGGCACCAGTCGCGGCTCCCTCCGGTGCCTTGGTTGCTTTGACGTGACCCACGTCGTGCCGTCCCTCCGTGTTTGGCATCAACACGGAAATATCGGATGAGGCAAAACCGGCCGTTTGAAGAGCGCTAACCATTTGCTCGGCTCGCTCATAGGTCGACGTAATGGCGAATACAGATTTTGACATAAAATAAGATAGGTTTATTTCTGCGTTTCGATCTCGATCAGGTTTTCAATTTTCCGGACCCCCGCGTTTTCCTTGGCAATCTGCTCGATCACCTTTTTCTCCTGCGCCGACTTCACGGGCCCTCTGAGAACGACGCTTTTATCAGTGGTGATGACTTTGACGTTCTTCGCGTTCATCGAGAGATTCTCTTTTGCAACAAGAGCCTTGCGAATGGCCTGCACAACCTGCAGGTCCGCCTCCGCGTTGCTTTGATCCGCAGGCGTCAGAACCTTCCCATTCCTGTCCTGCTTGTTCCGGGAAGTATTGTCAGCGTCGTTTGTTTGCTGAGCCGGCAAAGGGCATAGGCCGACCAGAGTCAGCGAAGCGTAGACTAAAATGATTTTCTTCATAAGGCGGTTTTCAAAATG
>JBEBWR010000280.1:0-4340 GCA_040392045.1 Chthoniobacter flavus
CAAGCCGAAGGAGCCTGCCCCGGGATGACGCCTTTCGCAAGCGGTTTTTCAGGGGAAAACTGATCGAGGGGGTGGGGAGAAGGATCAGAGCGCCCCGCAGGAGCGGCGGACGATTACTTCGCAGGGGAAAAGCTGGAGCCGCCGGGAGGGCGGGATGGTTTCTCCGTCGATCATCCGGAGCAGCGAGGTCACGGCGGCTTCCGCCATGGCCTGATTCGGCTGGCGGACGGTGGTGAGGGGGACTTCGCAGAAGGCGCTCAGGGCGATGTCGTCATAGCCGGTAATCGCCAGTTCTCCGGGGATGGAGACGCCCAGCTCGCGGCAGGCGCGCATGGCTCCGATGGCGATTTCGTCGTTGCTACAGAGGACGGCCTGCGGGCGCTGCCTGCCGCGCAGGATGGCTTTCATCCCTTCGTACCCCGGCGTGAACGGGTCAAAGGGGTTCGACGGCAGGGCGCATGGCGCGATGGTCCCGGTGGGGGCGTCGCCTGCCTTTGCCGCTCTCGCCGAAAAGCGCTCGACGATTTTTCCGCCCGCCTCGATCAATGCTTTGGAGAAGCCTTTGACCCGCTCGCTCCCGGCCCAGATATAGTCGCCCGCGTCGCGCTCCGAGGTGGAGATATGCGTAAAGAGGGAGAGCCGCCGGTGGCCCAGCGCGAGGAGATGGCGCGTGAGGTCGTAGATGCCCAGCCGCGTGTCGCCGCGAAAGTGCGGAGCCCAGTCGAGCGGGTTGCCGCTCAGGGCGACGACGGGAATCCCCTCCTCGCGCAGCCGTCCGAGATTCGACGCTTCGCTGGGGATGGTCATTCCGGCGACGATCACTCCCTCCACCCGTGCATCGACGAGCGACGAGCAGGCGGCTTCCACCGACTCCACCGACCATGAAAGATCGGCGGCGACGACTTCGTAGGTCTCCGTGCGCAGGGCGGCGGCGGCGTGGAATGCGCGCTCGGCGGCGACCTGTAGCAGACCGCCGAAGTGTAGTATCCCGATCATCCCGCTCTTTCCCCCCCGCATTACCCGGGCATAGCGGTCGGGGCGGTAGTCCAGCTCTCGCGCTGCTTCCAGAATGCGCTGGCGGGTGGCCTCGTTAAGCTTGATCGTGGAGGCGGGGTTGAGCGCCGCCGCCACGGTGGAGCGCGAGACGCCGAGCTTCCGGGCGAGTTGATGCTGGGTGATCTTGGCCATGCGGAGGGGGAGGCGTTACGCCTCTTTTACCAGACAGAAAAGGGCGTCCGACCCCGGCTCCAGATCAATGCGCTGGCCCATGAGGCGGGCGGGGATGACGGAGAAATGATCCCAGACGGCCTGCCAGCTCCTGCCGAGCATGTGGGCTCCGGTGGTGATCCCGCGCAGCGGCTCCAGCGCGGACCCGGCGAAGTTGCTCTTTCCGGGCTGGCGGACGATCCGGTCGTCGCCGACCTCGATCTCCAGCCGGCCGATGGAGTAGCGGCCATTGGGCGCTCCGGCGGCGGACATGGCGTCGGTGGTCCAGTAGATATTCTCCGGCGGGGCCACGCGGTGAAGGATGCGGAAAAGCTGGGGCGAGACGTGGATGCCGTCGGGGATCACGCCGTAGGTGAGCGACGGCTCGTCGAGCGCGCGCCAGAGAATGTTGTCATGGCGGTCGAGCAGTTGCACGCAGCCGTTCCCCAGATGAGTGTAGGCTGTGGCTCCGGCGGCGACGGCTTCCGCGAGGTCAGCCTTTGGAGTGTCGGAGTGACCGATGCTGATGACGATGCCCAGCTCCCGTGCCCGGCGGATGGCGGCGGCGGACCCGCTGCGCTCCGGGGCGAGGGTGAGCAGCGTGGGGTCATCGCCCACGACGGCTTTGAGCTCTTCGATCCGCTCGGGCGTGGGATCGCAGACGGCTTCGGCGGGGTGCGCTCCGATGAAGCCGGGCTGGCTGGAGATGAACGGTCCTTCAATGTGCCAGCCGAAGATGGCGCGGCGCAGCTCGGGGTTCGCGTCGCGGATCGCCTTGATCCGGCGGAGATTCTCCAGCAGGTCGGGCCACTGGCGGGTGATCAGCGTGAGCAGCACCCGCGGGCAGCCGTCGCGCCGCAGCCCGCGTACGGAGGTGAGCAGGCCTGCTTCGTCGACGTTGTCGCCCTGATAGTCGATCCCCGCGTAGCCGTTGACCTGAAGCTCCACGAGCGCGGGAGCGATCCACGGGGCGTCGGCGGCGACCTCGGCGGGGATGATCTCGGTAATCTTTCCGTCGCTCCAGACGACGCGGACGCCCTCGCCGGAGCGGTAGTCGCGGGCAAGCAATTCGCCAGCCGGAGTTTCAGCGGAATCGACAACTTTCAGAAGGGAGAGGGCGCTCATGACATGAAATGAAATGCCGCAAGATATATCACGTGACAATCTATTTCTTCCGCTCTATACCATTGCCACCATGTCGATCAAAATCGAAATCAGCCCCGATAAAGTCATCGCCGGTGAAGTGGCAGCCCGCCACGGTGCCCGCCTGATCCGCGAAGCCCTTGCGGCCAATGGCTATGCGAATATCATCGTCGCCACCGGCGCGTCGCAGTTTGAAATGCTCAAGGCGCTCATCAAAGAAGACATCGCCTGGGAGAAGGTCACCTGCTTCCATCTCGACGAATACATCGGCCTGCCCATCACGCATCCCGCCTCTTTCCGCGCTTACCTCTGGGAGCGCTTCCAGCGCGAACTGCCGCGCCCGCTCCGCGCCTTCCATTACGTCGCCGGTGACGCCGCTGACCCGAAGGCCGAGTGCGACCGCCTTGGCGCGCTGATCGCGCAGTCGCCCATCGACGTCTGCTTTGCCGGAATCGGTGAGAATGCGCACCTCGCGTTCAACGATCCTCCCGCCGACTTCGACACCGAGGCCGCCTACGTGGTCGTCGATCTCGACGAAGCCTGCCGCCAGCAGCAGTTCGGCGAAGGCTGGTTCCCGACCTTTGACGATGTGCCCAAGCAGGCCATCTCCATGGGCATCCGCCAGATCCTCAAGTCCAGGGCGATCATCCTGAGCGTTCCCGACGCCCGCAAGGCGAAGGCCGTACAGGGCAGCCTCGAAGGACCGGTCACGAACCTCGTGCCCTCCTCGATTCTCCAGCAGCACGCCGACACGACGATCTACCTCGATCCCGATTCGGCTTCGCTGCTCAAGAAGTAAGCGCTTCCGCTTTTTTTCTGATTTCTTACCCGGCCCGGAGTTTCGCTTCGGGCCGGGTTTTTTATCGCCGCCGTCTCGCGGCGAAGAGGAGCGATGCGCCCGTGAGGAGCATGGCCACGGTTTGCGGCTCGGGGATCGCGGCGTAGTACTGCGCGATGTCGGTGAAGAGCGCGATGGGAAGGTGCTCGCCGTCCGGCAGTCCCGAGGCGTTGAGCATGATCACCACCATGCGGCCCGTCTCCGGGTCGAACATGATCATATGCTGATAGCCGAAGAATTCGCCGCTGTGACCTACCCACTGCTCCAGCTCGCCGATGCCGAGTCCGTAGCTGTCGTAGTGCGGGCCGGGGCCGTCGGCGTCCACCATGACGAGGCGCTCCTGCTGGAGAAGATCGTAGTCGATGAGCGGGTCGTCGCCATAGAGCGAGCGTCCATCTTCCAGCTCTCCCGTGGCGATGGCTTCGATCCAGATGCGCAGGTCGTCGAAGCTGGAGATCATCGCGCCGCCTCCGGCTGCGAGGGAAGGGGAGGCGCGCGTAATGTCCTCAAACCCGCCGCCGTCGCCCGGGACGTAACCGAGCGCGTGCTCGCCGGGGATCGCGTTATCCTCCGGGTAGAACGTGTTTGTAAGGCCCACGCGGTCGATGACGTGCGTGTGAATCTCGTCGCCGAGCGCGTTGCCCGTGACGGCTTCCACGATCATCCCCAGGATGAGGGTATTCGTATTCGAGTAGGTCCAAGGGTCGGTTGTCGGTGACAGGCCGCGCGCGAAATCGAGCAATGTTTCGGGCTGGTGCCACGTTGTCAGATCATCGGTCATCGCGGCGACCATTCCCGGGGAAGTGGAGTAATCCGCGATGGTGCTGGTCATCCGCGCCAGATCGCGCAGCGTCACTTCGCCGACGGAAGCGAAGCGCGAGGGATCGACCGCGAGATTGCTGAAATCGAGCGTGCCCCGGCCATTGGGAAGCGCAAGCCCGGAGAAGCTCGAAAGCGGATCGTCCAGACTGAGGTTGCCCGCAGCGGCGAGCTGGAGGATGCGGGTTACCGTGAAGGTCTTCGTCAGGCTGGCGATGCGCATCCGGTCGGTCAGCTCCAGCAGGCTGGTGTTAGCTCCCGGTATTCCTTCGGGGAAGCCTTCGCCGTTGGGCGGCAGGTCGAGATCCGCGTATCCGCGCTGCGTGATGCTGAC
>JBEBWR010000281.1:0-4333 GCA_040392045.1 Chthoniobacter flavus
TGCCGCCACGGCCAAGGAACTCGACGCTGCCCGTCAGCAGATTCAATCCCTCCAAGCCGCGAAGGCCGATGCCGCCAAGCAGGCCGATACGCTCAAAGCGAAGCTTGATGAGATCACCGCCGCTCGCGATGGGCTCTCCAAGGAACTTGCCAGCGCCCGGGACGAGATCGGGAAGCTCACCGAAAAAGCGGCTGCCTCCGGGAAAGAGCTGGAAGCCGCACAGCAGCAGCTTCGCACGCTTGAATCCGGTCGTAATGAAGCCAATGCCAAACTCCAGCACGCGGAAAAACAGGTGAAAGAACTGGCCGCCTGTCAGGAGGATGCAGCCAAGCAGCTCACCGAGCTTAAGGCCCAGTTGGCCGAAGCCCGGAGCGGACATGATCACGCGATCGCAGAGCAGGCCGGAAAGCTTGCCGCCTTCTCGAAAGAGATGGAGGCCTTAACCGCCCAACGCGACGCCGTCGACACACAGGCCGCAGAACTCGCCTCGAAGCTTGATGCCGAGGTGGCTCAGGTGGAATCTCTCACTGCGGATAACGCCGGACTTCAGGCGCAGCTCGACGAATTCACGACACGGATGTCCGAAGCGGAGGGGCAGGCCGCCGTAGCCGCCAGCGAACGCGATGCCGCCACTCAGCTGTGCGACGAGTTGACCAAGGAACGCGCCGAGCTTCAGGAGCAAAACCGCGAGCTTTCCGCCAAGCTTGATGACCTGCGCCAGCAGGTGCTTGCGCTGACCCGCTCCCGCTCGGTCGCCCCCAAGAGCGGCCCCATCCCGGACGTGGCCGCGTCTGCGCCGGCTCCGATTGCGCCAACTCCTGCCGCGCCAACAATTCCGGCTCCGGCTATGCCGACCGTCCCCGCGCCGGTGGCTTCGCCCTCCATCGCCACGGAGGCGATCCCGCCGCTGAAGATTGCCGCAAGCGATGCGCCGATCTCGGCTCCGATGCCTGCCGTCCCGCCGGTAACACAGGCTCCTCCGCCTCCGTCGATTCCGGTGGCCCCGATTCCCGTGACTCCGATCCCGGTCGCGCCGGTTCCCGTGACACCGGTCATGCCGGTCTCTCCGCTCCCGGTGGGGGCGGGAGAACCTGCGGCGAAGGCCCGCTCCGCCCCTGCGCTGAACCGGGGCGAAAGCTCGACAACGATCAAGCTGCAAGTGGACCCCGCGCTGCTCAAGCGGATCATCGATACCGCCCCCGAGGCGCTCAACGGCATGCGCCGCTACCTCCATGCGTTCATCAAGAACCAGCATGAGACGAGCTTGCTGGATCAGTTGCTGGTCAATCTGCACACGCTCACGGAGCAGACCGCGCAGGCGAACCTCACGGCGGTTCATACAATGGCGTTCGCGCTGGAGTCCCTCATCGACGACCTGATGAAGATCCCCGGGCAGATCAATCCCTCGACGCTCCGGACGGTCAGCCAGTCGCTCGACTTCCTTGCTACGCTGCTGGATGAGAAAAACCTCTCGCGCACGAAAGACCCGTACCTCGCGAATATTTTCGCCGTGGACGACGACTCCAATGCGCGAAAGATCATCCGCTCGGCGATGGAGATGGTGAATCTCAAAGTAACCTGTGCGGAAGATCCCAAGACGACGCTCGCCGTGCTCAACGAGCAGAAGTTTGACCTGATCTTCATCGACGTGGGCCTGCCTGAGATGACGGGCTTTGAACTCTGCACAAAGCTGCGCAAGCTCCCCGAGCACAAGAAGACACCGGTGGTCTTCCTGACCGGAGCCGTGACGGTGCAGAACCGCGTGCAGTCGAGCCTGAGCGGTGGCAACGACTTCATCGCCAAGCCCTTCAATCTGCTGGAGCTGGGCGTGAAAGCACTGTCGTGGATCTTCAAGGGACAGCTCGGGATGCTATAAAAATCTCGCGCAGGTCGCGAAATTCCCGCAACTTTCCGGCGGAACCGGGGTATATCCCGGGTTACCTCGCATCTTCCCCGCCCCATGCCTGAGTTTACCTACGTTGCCCGCAGCCCCGAGGGAGCCTTGGCGAACGGTACCATTCAGGCGCCAGACCGCATGGCGGCGATTCGCAAGGTGGAGACGGAGACGGGAGGCATCCCGATCCGTGTGACCGAAGCGATGGCGAAGGCGGCGACTCCCTCGCGCCGGAAGAACCCCATACAGCGAGCGACCCCCTCGGATCACGCCGGGGAATCCCAGGCGGGCGCCTCTCAGGAAACGCTGCCGCTGGCGCAGCTCTTCCTTTTTACCGAGCAGCTGGCGCATCTTCTCTCGGCGGGAATGACGCTCGATGAAGGACTGGCGATCCTCGTCAAGCGACTTCAGCAGCCGAAGGTACAGGCGGTCTGCCGGGCGCTGCATCAGGGGCTGGTGGACGGGCGGAGCCTTTCACAAGCGATGCGCGATTACCCGAAGGTTTTCTCGCCGCTCTATGTGAACATGGTGTCGGCGGGCGAGGCATCGGGCGCACTCCCGGAGATTCTTAACCGGCTGGTAACCCATCTCGCCGCCGTGAAATCACTGCGCGACCGGGTCCAGCAGGCGCTGGTCTACCCGTCGGTGCTCGTCGGGGTAGGCATCCTGCTCGTGGTGGTCTTTATGGTAAAGATGGTGCCGCAGCTCACCGATTTCTTTACATCCACCGGCCAAAAGCTCCCTCGACCCACGGCGATTCTGCTGGGGATCAACGGAGCCATCACCCGCTTCTGGTGGGTCGTCCCGCTCCTCGCGGGAGGCGTCGCGCTCCTCCGCAGGCAGCAGCGGAGCACGCCTGAGGGGCGGCAGCGGTGGGACCGCGCGAAGTGGCACTTTCCGGCGCTGGGGCGGATACCGCGCTATCGGTTTTACACCCAGTTTGCCCGGACACTTTCGACTCTGATGGAGAACGGTGTCCCGCTGCTCAAGGCCTTGGAGCTGCTGGAGGAAATCTCGGGGAACGACTGGGTACGCGACCGCATGACCGAGACGCGCCACGCCGTGATGGATGGAGCGAGTCTCTCCGGCGCGCTGCGGGAAGAGGGCCTTTTCCCGCCACTCTTCCTCGATATGATGGCCGTGGGCGAACAGACGGGACGCTTCGCCGAAACGATGGAGATGGTCGCCAACGTGTATGAACGCGACCTCGACAAGCAGGTGCAGTTTGTCTCCACGGTGGTCCCCATGGCCGTGATCGTTCTCATCGCGGGGATGGTGGGGCTGGTCGTTTTCGGCATTCTGGCGGCGGTGTTCAACTTAACCTCGGGGCTTCATGGAGGATAGAACTGTGAGCTTGCCCGAAGGCATACGGTATGCTTCCCGTAGAGGCATGTTGCGCTTGCTGATGGCCTGTGCGCTCGTGGCCGCCCCGCTCGCTCCCGCCTTCGCGGAGGGAGCGGTGGAAACGCCAACGCCGTTCTCCATCCTGCTCGACTTTGAGCCACTGCGCGCCTCCGCACCCGACGCGGAAGCAGCGAATTACCCGATCTGGCTGGAGAGCGTGGAGCTGCCCCCTCCCGCAAATGGCACAAGCATCGCACGGCTGCGGCTGCGGGCGCTTCCCGGGCTGTCGGACCGGCTGCTGCTGCGACTCTTTTTCTTTGACCGCGCGGCAGAAACCGCCGACCAGATCGATCCAACGGGCCCCACGATCACTGGCTGGTCGGAAACCGGTCGTCAGCTCTACAGCGCCGGACCGCTCGGCCTCGGGCTGGGGCTTCCCGCCTCCGAGTCGCTCGTGATCGACGCCGAGGGGATCGACTATCTGGAAATTTCCGTCCCCAACGACCCACACGGCATCATCCTCCGACAGGCGCTCGTCGCCTCCCTGAAAGCCGAGGAGAAACTGACCGCGCTGGACTTCGGCGGGATCGCCTCCCTCGCGGACCCCTTCACGCGGGAAGCCGACATCCTCGACTCCATTGGGCCGCTTCCCGAGGAGAGCGACACCTTCCTCTTCGGCCGGGTCCGCGCCGTGTTGCATCCCGGGCCGGTCCGCCTGACGCCGGGAGGCGAGGCTTCCGGCACGGTCCACTTCCCCTTTCACCTCGACTCCGTTCCCCTGTTGGCCATGGTCAACTTCTCCGTACACCAGGCCGACCCGACTGCGCCGCTTCAGGCGTGGATCAATGGCGCGCCGATTGGCAACGTCGCCGTGCAGCTCCCGGATCTTGCAGACCCCGCCTACCTTGCCGCGCCACAGCGTTTTTCCGCCACCCGCTTCCGCTACGCCGGCTGGCTCCCCGCGCAGATCGCCTTCCCCGGACGCCACCTCCGCGTCGGGGAGAACGTGCTCTCGCTCCAGATCCCCGAAGAGGCCTCCCCGGTCGTGCTCCACCGGCTGGAGCTTCAACTCAAGAATCACTGGCAGAAACTCGA
>JBEBWR010000282.1:0-4315 GCA_040392045.1 Chthoniobacter flavus
GCGGGCAATCCTCCGCTGAGCATCGGGCCAAAATCACGGGAGAGCAAGTCATCGCTTTTCCGGTGGATACGGAGAACGTCTCGACGACGGCTACGGGGTATCCCCTGAGAGGACCCTAAAGGATACCCAAGAAAATTGGTGGCGTTTTCCGCAGCATTTGATAAGAAATTCATCCACCTCCGGTGGGCTGTCACTGATCCATGGATTCATTCCTCATCTTTTTTCCGACGCCGGAAGTCGCCGCATTTGCCTCAAGCGTTAAAAGCAACGCGCTTTGGATTGATGAGTTGCGCCGTTGGTTCAACTGGCCAAACGGCACACTCCGCTCGATCGCCGATTTTGTAAATTTTTTCCCGATCCTCCTGAGTCTTCTCTGGTCGATCTCCGCCATGCTGGCCCTCTGGATGGACGTCCGCCAGAGCCGCCAACGCCGCCGGGCAAACCGACCGCTGCCTTCGTACTCCGTCCTGATCCCATTCTACGGCGATGCCGACGCCGCCGTGCGCACCGCGCGGAGCGTCGCCTCCATCTGCCCGGCGCCGGAGGAGATCGTGATGGTCAACGACGGCAGCCCCGAGGGGAGCGTCCCGCTTGATCTTGCGCTGCTTCCGCCGAGCGTGCGCGTAGTAAACCTCCCGAGGAACGTCGGCAAGGCCGAAGCGCTCAATCGGGGCATGGCAACCATCCGCTCGGAAATCATCGTCTGTATGGACGCCGACACCCGCGCCGCCACGGACGACTGGTCCGGGATGCTCGCCCGCTTCGCCGAAGACCCGGAACTCGGCGCCGTCACCGGCAAGATCTGGCCCGAACGCGTCGGGAACCTCACGCAGCTCCTTCAGGCCATCGACTACCTCGTAGTGATCTGCATGGTCAAGTGTGCTGAAACGCTCTGGGGCGGGATCATGACCGTCTCCGGCGCATGGGTCGCCTACCGGCGCTCCGCCATGCAGAACGTCCATGGCTGGAATCCCTGCACGAGCACGGAGGATATCGACCTGAGCTGGCGCATGCAGGCCGCCGGATGGAAGGCCACCTTTGACCCCGCGTGGACCGCCCTCGTTGGCATGGCTCCCACGTGGAAAAGCCTCTGGTTTCAGCGCAGGAGATGGAGCAGCGGCATGGGCCGCGTCCTCCGGGATCACTCCGCGTCGGTCTTTCGCGCCGATCCGCGCCACGTTCCCGTCGCGCTGATGGCGCTCCTGAGCAGCGTCTGGATCTGGGTGTGTATCCTTACGGCGGCCACCGGTTTTCTCATTCCCGTCGGGGCAAAGGGGCGGACCCTTGCAGATCTGATCTACCATTGGCAGTGGGAGTACCTCGCCGTCTCCATCGCTATCTTCGGCGCGCAGATCCTCGTCGCCATCGTTCTCGACGGGCAGAGCTGGCGGCGTTATCCGCTGCTTATTTTGTTCTCGCCGCTTTATCCTCTTTATTTTTGGCTGATCCTTGTTACGAGCTTTCTGGCTGGCTTTCCGAGAGGGTTTTTCCGATGCGATGGGGGTCGCTGGGAGCCCACGGCAGAGCTGGAGTAAACACCAAAGTTAACCTATGAGTCATATCGAACAGGAAGAGCTTTCTTCCGAGTACGCAAGCGCGCTGGTGGGGCGCGTCAAAGTAAAAGGACGGTCGCGCAGCCGTCGTCGGGCGGTCTGCGCTATGTGGCAGGGGATGCGTCTGCTCCTCCTTGCATGGAGCCTCCTTTGCCTTTATTGTGCGCTGCGGATCTGCCTCAGCGGCCAGAGCGTTGACCTCACCGACGTCGCGCTGCACGTCGGCATGGGGATCGGCGTCTGGTGGCTCTCCTGCCGGAGTGTCACCCTGCCCGACCACCGCGAGCGCCGGCGGTAGCGTATTCTTTTTTGTTTCATCCTCTAAATTTGTGCGTGCCCTTTGGCTTTCTCTTGCGCTTGGATTCTCTCTTTTAGGTGCCAGCCCGGCCTCACAGCCGGAGAAAGCGCCGCCCGACCCTCCGCGACTTGAGCGGATCGCCGGTCTCGGCATTCCGCAGGGTGTGGTCATCCGTACTTCGGAGAACGTCACCAAAGGCGGCTGGATCTATGTCCTCAACCGCTGCGAGGCCCTCGGCATCCGGCGGATTGACCTTCTCGTCAAGCAGGACGAAGACCACTTCCAAAGCCCGCGTAATGGAGACACCCTACAGTCGGGCGATCTCCTCGTCCCGCTACCGGGAGAGCAAACGGCCAAGGGCTGGGAGGACGCCAGCTGGCTACGGGAGATGTTTACCGCGGCGAAGCAGCGCGGTATTGAGATCTGGGCGTGGTGGCCCTGCTTTCACGATGCCGACGCCGCCGCGCGCTTCCCCGCTGCCGCCTACTCCAGCTCTCGCGACGAGCGCTTCGTTGACCCCGCCGACCCGCGGGTCCGCGAGCGTCAGGAGCAATTGCTCGAAAAGCTGCTCGACACTTACCCTTTCAGCGGCGTCTCCCTTGACTGGCTGCGCTATGAAGGATGGCAGTCCGGCAGCAAAGGTCCGCTGGGCCAGCGGTTCGCCCGGGCCTACCAGTTCCAGTGGGGGCCGGAAGCGCTCGACAGCGAATACCGCAAGGCGCGCTGGTACGAACTCCGCGCCCGCACTATCGCCGACTGGGTATCGCGCCTCGTCAGCGACATGCGGATGAAGCGCCCCGAAGTTCGCTGGGGAGCCTTTCTGCTGCCGTGGCAGTTCAGCGAAGTCAGTCAGTCGTACCCCATGCTCGGGCGCACCGGTCTCGACTACCTTCAGCCCATGTGCTACTGGCGCGACTGGAAAAAAGAGCCCGAGTGGGTCGGTCAACGCGCGCTGGAGCTTCACCGCGAAATCAGTAACGGCGCGGCACAATGGGCCACCCTCGGCATCGATGCCCCGGTGGAAGAGATCGATCGCGCCGTGAAAAGCATCGCCAACGGCTCCATCGCCGGGCTTTCATGGTTCACCTACGGGACATGGGAGGAAAAGACCTTCCGGCGCGTCCGCGAAGTCGTCACCCACGACACGCGCAACCGCGAGTTCTTCGGCCTCACCCCGCCGCCCAAGCCGCCGGAGAACCAGCCGGAAAGCCTCCGCTGGGTCTGGGAAGACGAAGCACGAAGCTTCCCTGGCGGCAGCTCCGTCTGGTCCGTCGTCACCCTCGCCGAGCTCTACCGGCGAAACGCCCTGCCGGACGATGAACGGATCGTCCCCATCCTCGCTTTTCACGTCTTTATCGACGGGAAAAAAGGCGAGCACCATTACACCTGGGGCACCAGCACGGAGTACCTCGACGAGCTGCTCGATTTCATCGGCCGGAGCGGCTTCAACGTCACTCCGCTCTCCCGCTTCCAGAGCTACCTGATCACCGGCGACCCCTCCTTTCTGCCCAAGCGCCCGCTGGTCATCACCGTTGATGACGGGCACGCAAGCGTCGTCCCGTACTTCATCCCGCGAGCCAAAGCCCGCAGCTACCCCTTTGCCATCGCCGCCATTACCAGCCAGCTCGACGGAGCCAGTGAGGGCAAGAAGAATGACGCCTTTGACTGGGACGCCGCCAAAGCGATTCTCAACACGGGGCTCGCCGAATTCATCTCGCACTCGGACGGCATGCACTACCTCACATCGGAAACGCCCTGGATCTCCACGGACAACCCGGCGGAGACCTCCCGGCAGTACCTTACCGAGCTTTACCGTCGCGAAACGACGAGGGAATACCTCCATCGTATCCGGCTCGACATGACCACCAGCCGCCAGAAACTCTCCGCGCACGGGTTCGGGGCGCCCACCATCTTCTGCTGGCCCTACGGACACTCAAACGCCGCCGCCACCGCCATCGCCCGTGAGAGCGGCTTTACCCACTTCCTGAACTACAAGACCCCGCCCGTGCTGGCCACGTGGCACAGCTCCCGCGACGGCGTGCCACGCATCGCGATCCAGTTGCAGGATGAATCCGTGCCGCTTGCCTTCCCGACCGACCCGCGTATTCAACAGGCGTGGTGGCTCGCCTTTCTGCGTGTCGCCATCGATTCCCGTAGCATCCCGCTCATCCGCGCCACGCTGGCCCAGCTCTCCGCTGAGAATCTTCACCATCCCGAAGCCGACCTCGCGCTGGCCGCCATTGATTTCATCCGGGGCGACGCCGCCTCTGGAGGAGCCCAGCTGGAGCGGTTCCGCGATCGCTTTGAGGGAGAGGAAGCGTTCATCCAGCGGTCGTGGAAATTGCTCTGGGAGTATGATTCCTCGCCAAAATAGCGGGGAATCCGCGCTGCAATCTTGCATTCCCTGCAAATTGCCTGATATGCAGGACGTCCGCACGTGAAAGTGATCCCTTCGCCCGTTACC
>JBEBWR010000283.1:0-4279 GCA_040392045.1 Chthoniobacter flavus
GGCCGGAACGACCCCTGCCCCTGCGGCAGCGGCCGGAAGTTCAAGAGCTGCTGCGGCCGTAAAGCCTAACCGCCTTCGGCGGGTTTTTGTGCCTTATCCTGCGTGGGAGAGGGCGCTGATTTTTGGATCGTTTTTATCCCTCGGAGGTAATTCCTCCGGGGGATTTTCCCTTTTGCGAATCCTTGTGTCACTTTTGCGTCTCGGATGGCGGAAAGTTGCCACTTCCGGGGAAAATGGCGTGCGGCTTCCTCCGTATTGCTTTGTTGAGCGCCTACCTTACCCTTTAGGCCTTTAATCTTAGCAGTCCCTACGCTTGCGCAGCTCTCCTTCGCTTGATGATCCGTTACCGTTCCTTACTGGCCGCCCTTTCTCTGATCCCTTTTTCCGCCCTGCCTCTTCTGGCGCAAGCTCCCGGTGTCTCTTCGCTGATCGACAGTCGCGATGGTGAAATCTATCCGGGATGGGACAGAACCACCGCTGGCCAGATCTCCGCGCGACCCGTCCTAAACGACAATGGTGTCGTCATGCTCTCCGCTTCGATGGCGGAGAACGATTGGTATCAGGTTTACCTTGAAACCGCCAATCCCGGCGCCATCCATGCCGTCAGCAACGTTACCTATGGAGACTGGCCTCTTTGGAGCCAATGGTCCTACGCCATCACCAACGACAACACCCTCGTCTGGCTGAATGACGATCGGGGGGATCGCGTGATTGGGGCCACACCCATCACCCCTGTTAACAGCCCTATCTTTTTCCATGAAACCGCAGGAGACAGCTCCCTTTCCGGGCGCAGCATCGGAGCCAACAACACGGGGCTGATCACCTACCGTGTCGGCAGTAGCGTTTACATTTACGATACTAACAATGTCGGCGATCCCGCCGCCCTTCGCATCCTCTCTACCAGCGGCATTGGCACCGTTACCGGCAGCCGCAACGTTAACGACAGCGGTCAGGTGGTGTTTGGAACCAGTAACGGCGACCTTTTCTATCACAACTGGACGGCCAATACCACGCAGGAACTGACACCCGGCGGCGGAGTAGTAGGTGCCATCGGTTCCGTCCAGCCCTCCGTCAATAATGTGGGTCAGGTAGCCTTCTTTGGCTTGGATAGCGATGCCAACCAGGGGCTTTATCTCATGGATCTGGATGATCCCGCCGGGACCACACAGCTCATCGAGTCCCTTTACGGATATTCAAAGCAGGAACACTCCATTTCCATCAATGACCAGGGGCAGATTCTCTTCATTGATCGTGAATCAGATGATGACTACGCGCTCAAGCTCTGGACCGGCAGCGAGATCCTCACTCTCCTGAGTACCGGCGATGAATTCCTCGACGGCATCGTCGAGAGCATCGACATTTCCAGCTACGGGATCAACAACCTCGGCGAAATCGTCTTCGGCTATAGCCTGCGTGATGGCAGTTCTCTGCTTTCCCAAGGCATCGGTTACTACCAGATCCCCGAACCCTCCACGGTCCTCGTTTTTCTTGGCGGAGCCGCGGGGTTATACTTTGCGCGTACCCGCCGCCGCGTTACTCCGTCCCTTCGGCGTTCGGTAGTTCCACCAGTTGTAAATCCGTGACGACGGCCTCGCCGGAGAGGCGCAGTTCAATGGCGATCTCCTTTGCTTTGTCGGGGATGCGAACAAAGTTACCGGATTGCTGGCGGGATGCCGGGGAGATTTCCTTGGCGACGTACTGCCAGCCGCTGTCGTTCCTGTTGCCCTGTCCGATCCAGTCATTCGCCGTCTCTTCGCCGTTGCTGTCGTAGGATTGCAGGTGCAGAGAGTTGTAGGCCCGGTTGGTCGGCCGGTAGAGCCACGCGGAGATAAAGTAACTCTGCCCGGCCTTGGGGGTGAAGCGGGCGCTCACGGTCTTGTACTGGATGTCGCCCGATAGCGACGTATGCGCCGGGCTATCGGGTAAGAGGCGCTCTTCCGATTCCACCGGCGGTCCGCCTTGCAGCGTGGTCCAGCCCTTGCCGTCATCCAGCGCAGCGAGCAGGTTTTTGCCGATGACGTATTCGGTCCACTGGCCTTCAAAGCGCGATTTGCCGGAGATTAATCGTGCGCCCAGCGCTCCGGTCATCGCAGGCAGCTTTCCTTTCCAGACGCCGCTGGCTTTCACGCCTTTGAGCAGAGCGAGGCGGCGGACGGCGTTGGGCGGCGTGAGGTGGAGCAACTCCAGATCGAATTTTCCGTCAAGCAGCGTCGGGGCTGATCCGGGAATCAGCGGAGTCTGCTGCCGCTCATTCGGGGCCGTCGCCGTCCCCGGGGAAAGACTCCAGAAAAGCGTGCTCTCCGCCTCGCCATCGGCAGGCCCGGAGAGCAGCGCTACGATGGCCTGCACGTTATCGAACTTCCCGCTCGCCGCCGTGATGAGCGATTCGAGCCGGGTGATCGCCGGTTCGTTGGAGTTATTTCGGGAGCGTTCCTTTGCCATGGCCAGCAGGTGGGCCGCCTGTTCTGGCTTTTTGAGCTCCAGCATTCGCAGGCCCACTTCGCAAAACTCGCTGCTGTCGACATTATTGAGCGTCGAGGGGTTATCCCGGTGAAACTCGTACCAGCGCTGAAGCGCCGTCCCGATCGCCTTGCGATTATTGAGCTTGCGTGCAATCCGAAGCTCCTGCCGCACAAAGCTCTGCCGGGTCCATTCATCGTCCCGCCCGAGCGACTGCTCCGCCGCCGCCAGAAGGCGCAGCGGGGTGTCGCCGATCTTGGGCCAGTCCGCCGATTCATGCGCCGCCGCCAGAAGCACGCTGGCGTGATAAGTCGGGGAGGGGACCAGAGAGCTGCCGGTCGCCTCCAGCTCCTTGAGCACGCTCCGGTCCAGCGCCGCCAGCCGGATCAGTTGCGAGAGGTAGGGCTCGCTGATCGGGTTCTCCCGGGCGATGGTAAGGAGCTGATCCTCCAGCCCGAGCTGGATCGCCTTCTTGAGAAGGAGAAATTCCGGAAGCCGGTAGACGCCGTTGGATGGCTGCGACGGAGGTCGCAGGAAGGGTACCGTGCCGGTGGCTTCGCGGGAGAATGCCAGAAGCACCTCTGCAGGCTTCCTGGCGGTAAAGTAGTCGAGCAGTCGCCGCCGCAGCTGTTCCGTCTCCTTGCCGTCCAGGCTGCGGTTGATCAGATCCATCTCAAGGCTGGCGGCGTCGCGGGCGCCGGGCACCGCCAGAGCCACCCCTTTCTCGCGAACCTTCATGGCTTCCTCCGGCTCGCTGGATTGCAAGCGGTCGGCCAGCGAACGGAAGAACGACACGGGTACGCGCAGAGGATCGCCAAACGCCTCCGGCTTCAGACTCTGGACAAACCCGCTCAGACGGGAGAGCCGTTTGTGGTTGGCAAAGAATTCGATGATCCGATAGCCATTGTGCATGAGGAGTTCGGGCGACTCCGTCAGCAGTTGCAGGTAGGTCTCCACGCCTTCCTCTACGTTTTGCCGTGCCAGTGCTTCGGCGAGGTTGGTCAGAAGCGTCGCATTCCCCGGCTCCAGCTCCAGCAGCTTCCGGTAAAGCGCCGGGAGCTTGGCGTGTTGCCCGTTCACCCCGTAGGCATCCGCAAGCCGCAGTCCCGCGGAGATCGTCAGCGGAGCGGTCTGCTCCTCCAGCGCGGCGATATAGGCTTCCAGCTTCTTCGCGTTGCGGAGCGCCCGCAGCTCATCGCGTTGCGAGGAGCCGGAATAAACATTGGCGATCACCAGAACCGGCGGCTCGTCAAGTATTCGCTGCGCCAGCGTCAACGCGGCTTCCTGCTGATTCGGTATCGCCTGTAGCTCCTGCAACTGGCTACTGGCTGCATTGAGATCAGGCGTCGCCGACTGGGCGTTCTCCACAATCTGTCGGAGCAGCGGGGCCGCCTCTGCCGTCATCCGGGCCTCTCTCAAGGCGGAGAGCACGGTGGTCGTCTGCCCCATCGACATGATCGGCCGCTCTGCGCGGAGCGCGAGAATCCGCTGTTTCTCCTTGTTCGTTACACCTCCCGGCAGCTTGTTGTAGAGCGTTTGCAGAACGTAGTCGTACGCCTGCAACGTGGGAAATCGTATCTGCCTGAGTGCTTCGAGCGCACCGGTGGTTCTCCCTTGTGCCGCCTCCAGATAAGCGACCAGCATCCACATCTCATCGCCGTCCGTCGCGGCAAGCTTCCGGAGTGCCGACACGGTTTCCTCCCGCTTCCCAAGCTGCCACGAGAGGTGTACCAGCGCGAGTTGGTGTCGGTGCGCCGCCGCTTTGTCGCTGTAGGCCAGCTCCTTCATCTTCCGCTCAAAGAGCGCGGCCGCCTTAGGC
>JBEBWR010000284.1:0-4257 GCA_040392045.1 Chthoniobacter flavus
TCGTTCCCAAACTCCATTTGGGAACGCACTTGTGAGCGCAACTCCATTGCGCAAAACGTCTTGAAACAAGACCAGGCCCCATACTACTGCCCCAAAACGCCACCGCACGCATCACCTCTCACCGCACTCTCCCCCTTGCATCCCGGCAAATAGCTGGTATGTATAGACATGAAACTGAACCGAACAGTTTCGGGAAAAATTCTGCAGCATGACCGCGGAATGGGCGTGCCAACGGAAGAAACCGTCGAGCGTCGCGCAATGGAGCTTGCGCTCATTGACGGACGCGAAGAGATCACCCCCGTGGACCGCCAGCAGGCCTGGCAGGAGTTGCACGGCGGACACCACACCGGAGACGACGACGAAATGCTCGCCTCCTACTCCCTTCAGGATCACGTCGCCCCCACGCTCGGCCAGCAGATCGGCAACCCCTTGGCCGAAGAGCCATCGATCGCCGAAGAGCTGGTAGCCGAGGGGCTGGACGAAGCCGAGCACGACCAGATGCTCACCTCCCGCAGGGAAGTCGATCTTCCCGACGAAAGCGAAGAGAGTTGAACCGCCCCCCCAAATCGGCTTGAATCGCAGGCTGTGGCAGAAAACTTCCTCCAGAACACCCTCGAAGCCCCCGAAACGCCGTACGACGTATCGCTGCGTCCGCCCATGTTCAGCGAATTCGCCGGTCAGGCGAAAGTCTGCGAGCGGCTGGAAGTCATCGTAGAAGCCGCGAAAATGCGGGGCGACGTACTGGACCACGTCCTCCTCTCCGGCCCTCCCGGATTGGGGAAAACCACACTCGCCTACATCCTCGCCAACGCCATGGGGGTGGACATCAAGAGCACCTCCGGCCCCACCATCGAAAAAGCGGGCGACCTCGCCGGACTGCTCACCACCCTTGAGCGTGGCGACATCCTCTTCATTGACGAAATCCATCGGCTCCAGCCCACCATCGAAGAGTACCTCTACCCTGCGATGGAGGACTTCAAGCTCGACATCATCATCGATCAGGGGCCCAACGCCCGTAGCGTCCGGCTCAACCTGCCGAAATTCACCCTCATCGGAGCCACCACCCGCTCCGGCATGATCTCCGCCCCGCTCCGCTCGCGCTTCGGCATGACCAGCCGCCTCGACTACTACACCGCCGAGGAGCTACAATCCATCATCGAGCGGAGCGCCCGCATCGTCAACATCGACATCAAGCCCGCAGGCGCGCTGGAAATCGCCGCCCGCTCCCGGGGCACCCCGCGCATCGCCAACAACCTCCTCCGATGGGTGCGCGACTTCGCGCAGGTTCGCGCCGCAAGCGTCATCACCCCCGAAGTCGCCGACAAAGCGCTCACCATGCTCGACATCGACTCCGATGGCTTCGACGAAATGGACAAACGCATCCTCGAAACCCTCATCCACACCTTCGAAGGCGGTCCCGTCGGCCTGAACTCCCTCGCCGTCGCCATCGGCGAAGAAGCCGGAACGCTTGAGGAAGTCAACGAGCCCTACCTCATCATGCAAGGCTACCTCAAGCGAACCCCGCAGGGCCGCGTCGCCCTCCCTCCCGCATGGCGAAAAGTCGGCGTCACCCCCACCAAGCGGGCAGGCGAACTTTTTTAGCGTTTTTTTGAACATTTCATCACCGCGCCCTGTCGGAGCTTCTTCACGCCATCGCTTATGAAAAAACTCCTCCTTGCTCCTTTTGCGTTCGCCCTCTTCGCCGCCGTCCCGCTGCATGCCGCCGACATCGGCAAGCCCGCGCCCGACTTCTCCCTCTCCGCCGGGGATGGAAAGACCTACAGCCTCTCCGACGCAAAAGGCAAAGTCGTCGTCCTGGAATGGACGAACCCCGAGTGCCCCTATGTCGTGAAGCACTACGAGAAAGGCGACATGCAAAAGCTCCAGAAGGAAGCCACGGAAAAAGGCGTCATCTGGTACCGCGTCAACTCCGGCGCCCCCGGCCAGAACGGCTCACAGACCGCCGAAGAAATCGCCGCCTACGACAAAGAGCATAACGTAGCCGCCACCGCCAGCCTCCTCGATCCCAAAGGCACGGCAGGCCGCAGCTACAAAGCGAAAACCACCCCGCACATGTACGTCATCAACGCCGAAGGCGTCCTCGTCTACGCAGGCGGCATCGACGACAAACGCTCCACCAAGCAGGAAGACATCGCCACCTCCAAGAACTACGTCAAGCAGGCCCTCGACGAAGTCCTCGCCGACAAGGCAGTCTCCCAGCCCGAATCCCAGCCCTACGGCTGCGGCGTGAAATACGCCAAGTAACCCGCCAGTTTTTTCCGGGAGCCGCTTCCTGCGATTGCAGGGAGCGGCTTCTTTTTGCATCCTCGGCTCCGATGCATTCAGGAATTTTCAGGATGGTTTTCGCCCTGTCCGTGGTCTTGCTGTCGGGGGCCACGGCAGATGCAGGAGAAGGCTCAGAAGCTACAGCCTCCAAGGAGCGAATTGCCAAGGTAGTTTCAGTCTTTGCACAGGCGCTACACCAGCCCGATCAACAGTTTGTCCTGTTTCGGGTTTTAACGCAGGACGAAAGCAGGAAAGCACTCAGGGAAGGAGCCGTCGACCTTGACCGTCTGATTGAAGAAGTCACGGCAGGTTATCGCTTTGATCTCTTTGAGAATTTGGACAGCGAAGCCGTCTCTGCCCCGACGATCATGATGCGGCTCAATCGCCCAACAGTAACCCGCCGCACCAGAGAGACATCGGGAGAGTCCTTTATCCCAAAAGCCGGAAGCCGTTGGATATTGATCGTCAAGCCTACGGGCAACGCTTTATCCGAGATCATCAAAGACCCTCGAAGAATCGCGCCCGTCGAATTTTATGATGAGTTTTTCGGGATGATCCCACTCGATGGAGACGTCGACCGGATGGGCGAGGGGACCCCGATCTACGCCGACCTGAAACGAATGAAATCCTACTTTCAGTCTTCAAAGAAAGCAGCGCCTCCCGACCTGAAATCAGAGATCGGAAAGCAGATACTCCGTGTCGCCCTGCAAGCCCCGAACGAGCCCGACGGCAAAGCTCCGTAAAGGTTCTGACCTCACTTAACCCTCCCGGGTCCCCCTCGTTCCCAAACTCCATTTGGGAACGCACCTGCCTACGCGACTCTATCGCGTAAAAACACCTCTACTTCCCCAAGCAGAACGTCGCAAAAATCTTCCCCAGCAGATCCTCCGTATCAAGGCGGCCCACGATATCCCCCGTAGCCTCCAGCGCAGAGCGAATCTCAATCGCGGCAAACTCCACCGAAAGCCCCGCCTCCAGCGCCTTTCGCGCCTCCGCCACATAGCGCGCCGCCTCTTTCAGACAGGCCTGATGACGGGCATTGATCGCCACGCGGTGATCCCGCCCCGCCAGTCCGCGCCCCATAATGCGCTCAAAAATCGCCTCCCCCAGAGCCTCCATCCCTTCACCCTCGCCCCGGCAGGAGAGGCGTACCGAGCCTGCCTCATGCCCCGCCCACGCCGGATGCACCCCGAGATCAATCTTATTGAGAATGAGCATGTGTGACGAATCCGGTTTCCCCGAAGGCGGAAGCGAAGCATCCACCACATGGAGCACCAGATCCGCGCTATCGCGATGCTTCAGGCTGCGGGCAATCCCCTCGCGCTCAATCGCATCCCCCGAGTCGCGAACCCCCGCCGTATCCACCAGCCGGAGCGGAATCCCCCGCAGATTGATCACCTCCTCAATCGTATCCCGCGTCGTCCCCGGAATATCGCTCACAATCGCCCGCTCATACCCCAGCAGAAGATTGAGCAGACTCGACTTCCCCACATTCGGCTCGCCATAGATCACCGTCCGCACCCCTTCGCGCAGCACCCGCCCCTGATCCGCCGTATCCAGCAAGCGAGCGATCGCCCCGGCGGCTTCATCCAGACGTCCCAGCAGCGCCTCCCCCGTCTCAGGATCAATATCCTCGTCCGGAAAATCGATAAACGCCTCCACATGCGCCAGCAGCTCCAGCAGACCGTCGCGGATCGCCGTCACCCGCTCGCCCAGCCGTCCTTCCAGTTGCTCCGTCGCCGCGCGAAGAGCGAGATCCGTCTGCGCCTTGATCAGATCCATCACCGCCTCCGCCTGCGTCAGATCCATCTTGCCATTCAGGAACGCCCGCTGGCTGAACTCCCCCGGCCCCGCCGCGCGCGCCCCGCTCTCCAGCAGGCGCTCCAACAGGCGGCGCGTCACCAGCACGCCCCCATGGCAGGCAATCTCCACCATCTCCTGCCCCGTATAGCTCGCCGGAGCCGCAAAGCG
>JBEBWR010000285.1:0-4172 GCA_040392045.1 Chthoniobacter flavus
AACTCCAGCTCCTCCCACGCCTTCAGCGGCTCCAGCGCCACCGGCAGCTTCGCCCTCCCCTCCAGCGCGATCCGATTCTCCTTCCGCTCCAGCGTCAGCGAACGCAGCGTCACCTCCGGGCCGGCCTGCCGCAGTTCCAGCGCCACGCGGTCGAGCGCGATCCCCTGATCCGCCACGCCGATGCTCCCTTCGCCCGGGGTCGTCCGGAAAGCGAGATCGCTCGTCAGCCCCGCAAACCACGGCGCGTTATCCCCCCGCTCCGAGAGCGCGAGCGTCACGTCGCCCTTCATCTCCGCCGCGCTCAGGGTCAACTTCGTCTCTTCGCCTTCCAGCAGCCGCCAGCCGGTCAGGCGCGCCTGCGTGGAGAACGCGATTTTATCCCGTCCCGCCGTAGCGCTTCCCTCCGCTTCCAGCGCTCCGACGGGCAGCGACGGGCTCCACGCCTGCATCTCCGGAGCGCGCAGCTTGTAGCGGAGCGCCAGCCCCTGATTGAGCAGTTCCGTGAACGAACCCGGAAACGCCTGCTCGCCCTCCAGCGTCAGCTCATTCTTCCCCGATACCACGCGGCTATCGTGCAGCCGGAATTGCCCATCCTCCAGCGCGGCATGAAGCTGGATATCCCCCGCCCGAAAATCGTCCGCTGCCACGCCCGACACGCGAAGCGCGAATTGCCCATCCCATGTGGACGGGTCCTCCGACTCGCCTTTCATCGAGACGGCGAGCGTCTCCAGCCGCCCTTCCAGCGACGGCTGCAAGCCAAAGTGGCGGCTGACCTCCGTGATTGGAATGTCGCGCCCGTCCAGCACGAGCGAGGCGTTTTTGCCCTCCGAGCGCAGGTCGATATTCACCTCTCCGCCGAATAGGGCGAGCTTCGCCGTGAGCACATCCTCCGCTCCGGTCACCCGTGCCGGGATCAGTTCTGCGTGGACCACCGACATCTTTTCCCCCAGCTCCAGCCGGTCAATCACGAGGCGACGGCCATTATAGGTCGCCTCCGCATTGATCTGATGCCACTCCGGAAGCCGGGGCAGACTCACCCGCCCCACTCGGATGAACCCTTTTTCCTCCGGATCGAGCAGGATATGGATGGAATCGATACGGATCGGCCCGTCGATGAGATTGAGGCGGACATTGACATTCTCCAGCTCCACGCGGTTGCTGAACAGAGCGGGCTGCTGGAGGATGTCGCGCAGCAGATCGGTCAGCCGCTGCGCCTGCGTCCGGGCGTCCTCCGAGGCCTCCTCGGGCAGTTCGTTAATCTCCACGGTAGCGTTCCGCAGCTCGTAGCTGGAGAGAAAATCGGCCACGCCGTACCGGAGCAAACGGGGAAAACTGTAGCGAAACTCCGCGCGCGCCACGGAAAGCTCTTTCACCGGCGTCTCTCCGATGGCCTCCCCATGCAGCCCTTCGATCGTGAGATGCGAGACGAGATTGCCCCCCACCTTCAGTTGCAGCCCGACATTTGCCTGTCGGGCAATCCCGACCACGAGCCGCTCCAACGCCCATGTTCCGATCGGCTGATAAAAAACCACTCCCACCGCCAGCGACAGCGCCGCTCCCCAGAGCAGACGCCGCCAGAGCCGCTTGCGCGGAGCAGGAGGGGCGTGCGCGAGTTCGTGCTGTGGGGCGGGATCGCTCATGAAAGATCAACCAATCGCCTCAACCGCATCGAAAATCAAGAATTGGCGGTCTTCCGCGCCCCCTGCTTGTAGTAAACCGTCACCATCATCGGCGGGAAGTTCTGGATGAAAAACTCCGACTCCACGCGCGGAAACATCGTAGCGTGCTGTCGCAACTCGTTCGTGCACTGATAGATCACAAACGCGGACTCATCAGTCGGCGCAAGAGATTCGTACACCGCGTTGAGGATGCTCCGCTTCTTGCCGAGATCCAGCATGGAGAAGGGAATCCCCGAGATGACGTAGTCGCAGTGCTCAATCCCCCGCTTCGCCAGCTCGGCCTTGAGATTCGCCGCGTCCGTATGGAGCACCTCCACCCGCGCGTCATGGACGAACTGCTCCCGGAGATGCTCCGCCAGTTCCTCATCCAGCTCGAAAAGGAGCAGTCGCGAATCCGGGTGCATCCGGCTGACGATCTCCCGCGTATGGCATCCCTCCCCGGGGCCGAACTCCACGATCGTCCGGGGCCGGGAAAAATCGAGCTTTCCCGCCACCTTGCGGATCAGCGCCCGGGAGCTGGGGAGGATATAGGCTACCTGTAATGGCCGGGCCAGAAACCGCTTAAAGAGGAGTGAACTCATAAAGGAAAAGTCAAGAGCACCCGCCATACCGCTTCGCTCCTCTCTTTCACCGTTTTCAGGTTCGGGAGAGGCGCGATCAACGGTTGTAAAGCAGACCGGGGGGCGGCTACTCAGGGCGGGCCTGATGCCACGGGGTGCTCTGCTCGTAGGCGTGGGCGATCTTCAGAAGGTTCGCTTCGTCGAAAGGCTTGCCGATCAGCTGCAACCCGACGGGCAGCTTCCGGTCATCCGCCTGCGCAAAGCCGCAGGGAATGCTGATGCCGCAGACTCCGGCGAGGTTGACCGCGATCGTGCAGATATCCGCGAGGTACATCCGCAGCGGATCGTCGGAGCGTTCGCCGAGCTTGAAGGCGGGCTCCGGCGTCGTCGGCGCGATGATGGCGTCGACCTTCTCAAAAGCGTTGGTGAAATCCTGGCGGATCAGCGTCCGCACTTTCTGCGCCCGCAGGTAGTAGGCGTCGTAATAGCCCGAGCTGAGCACATAAGTCCCCAGAATGATCCGGCGCTTCACCTCGGGGCCGAACCCCTCGGAGCGGCTCTTCGTATAGTGCTCGATAATATTTGACGCCCCCTCGGCGCGATGCCCGTAGCGCACCCCGTCGAAACGGGCGAGGTTCGCGGAGGCTTCCGCCGTGGCGATGATGTAGTAGACGCCCACGGCATGCTCCGTGTGCGGCAGGGAGATCTCAACGATTTCCGCGCCGAGCGCTTCGTACTGGCGGATTGCTTCGCGCACGGAGCGGTCGATCTGCGGGTCAAGCCCCTCGATGAAATACTCCTTCGGCAGTCCGAGGCGGACCCCCTTGAGATCCTGCCCGAGCAGCGCGGTGTAGTCCGGCACGGCCACGTCGAGGCTTGTGGAATCCATCGGATCGCGCCCGGCGAGCACATTGAGCAGCAGACCCGCGTCGCGCACGGTCTTGGTAAATGGCCCGATCTGGTCGAGCGACGAGGCAAAGGCCACCAGCCCGTAGCGGGAGACGCGTCCGTAGCTCGGCTTCAACCCGACGCAGCCGCAAAGCGCCGCGGGCTGGCGGATCGACCCGCCGGTGTCCGAGCCGAGCGCCGCAAAGGCTTCGTCCGCCGCCACGACCGCAGCCGAGCCGCCGGAGGAGCCGCCGGGCGTCCGGGTGATGTCCCACGGATTCCGCGAAGGGCCGAAGGCGGAGTTCTCCGTCGAGGAGCCCATGGCGAATTCATCGAGATTGGTCCGGCCGAAAGGAATGGCTCCAGCGGCTTTCAGGCGGGCGATCACGGTCGCGTCGTAGTTCGCCGTGTAGCCTTCGAGCATTTTGGAAGCACAGGTGACCGGCTCGCCCGTAACGTTGATGACATCCTTGATGGCGATTGGTACGCCACCGAGCGGCAGGGAAACGTCGGCCTTCTCCGCGGCGGCGCGGGCCGCTGCGAAATCGCGGGAGAGGTAGCCGTGGATCGACTCGTCCACCGTGGCGATCCGGGCTTCCAGCGCCTCAATCGCCTCTACGGGCGAGACCTCGCGGGCGCGGAGCTTTTCCTGAAGCCCGGATACGGAAAGGGAAGTAAGGGACATGGTGATGGAGAAAAAAGAAAAGGAGCGGGGAAGAAACGGTTCGTCGGATTACTCAATCACCTTGGGCACGCTGAAGAGCCCGTTCGCCTGCCGGGGCGCGTTCTCCAGCGCCTGCTCGCGCGTGAAGGTGTCGCGCGGCTCGTCTTCGCGGACGACGTTGAATACCGGATTGGCGTACATGGTGGCTTCGACACCGGAAATGTCCACGGCGTTCAACTTCGCGGCATATTCAAGCACATCAGAGATCTGCGACTGGAATTTCGCCGCCTCTTCATCGGTGAGCGTGAGCCGGGCCAGACCGGCGGTGTAGCGGACATCAAAATCGGCATTCATGACGTTCGGTAGAAAAACAGGAAGCGC
>JBEBWR010000286.1:0-4137 GCA_040392045.1 Chthoniobacter flavus
CGCTGGCGCTCGTAGCATGTCGCGTTTCACCCCATGCAGGTTCCGCGCCGAGTCTATTACGCCACGCTGGCTTCTCTCGTGATTCACGGGATGATCTTTGGCGTACTCGCGCTGACCACGCGCTTTACTCCCGATTTTCAGAAGCACAAGCAAGCCGCCCTGCTCGCCGTCGCGCCCATCCCCGAAGAGCCGCTGGAGGTCGTCTTTCACGCCGCTCCGGAGCCCACGCCCGACTCCGCGCCAACCCCTCCGCCGGAGCCGCTCAAGCCGCTTTCCCCGAAGCCGCTCAACGACGCCGCCAAAGCCGAGGTCATGGCGCTTCAAACGCAGCTCGACCCGAAGCAGCTCCAAAAGACCGACACTGCACCGGAGAATGCAAAGGTCATCGCCTCGCACCACTCCAAAGCCACCAAAGCGCGCGCCCGCTCCTCCGACGCCCTTCCCCGGCCCACGCCCGTTCCCAAGGCGAACGCAAACTCCCTCTTCCGCACGGCCTCGCCCGCGCTTGCCCCCTCCGAACCCCCTGAGCCTTCAGGGTCTTCCGCTTCACGGCTCCCCGATCCGGGCGATTCCAACGCGCTTGAAGAGTCCGAAACCGGCAGCGTCGCCGCGCTGGGCGAATGGCGACAGGCCGTGGCCAACGCCATCGGCGTCTGCTGGGACCGGCATCGGAACAGCCGCAAGGAAGCGCTTGTGCTTGGCTCCGTGCTCATCCGTTTCCGGGTTGATGCCGAGGGCAAAGTATCCGATCTTCGCGTGCAGTCGAATACCGCCGGACCGACCAACGCCATGTACGCCACGCGCTCGATCATCGAGGCGAAAATCCCCCCCATCCCGCCGGAGCGCGTGCAGAAGCTCCCCGGAGGGCGGGTTGAGATCGACTTTACCTTCACGATTTATCCCAACCAATGACCCCTCACTTCCTCGCGTTCTCTTTCACCCAGTTCTTCGTCCACGGCGGGTTCTTCATGTACCTGCTCATGATCTGCTCCATCGTCTCCGTCGCCACGATGATTCTCCGCGGCCTCGCCCTCCGGCGCGACACCGTGCTGCCG
The DNA here is from genome assembly GCA_040392045.1 of Chthoniobacter flavus. GTDB lineage: Bacteria > Verrucomicrobiota > Verrucomicrobiia > Chthoniobacterales > Chthoniobacteraceae > DATMFV01. Next base: position 1,056 of record JBEBWR010000286.1, read on the forward strand.
CCCCGGATCATCAGCGAGATCGAGGCGTTGCCCCCGGGGGAGGGGAAGCGGGCGCTCACCCGCCTCTCGCAGGTCGTCGAGCGCGACGATTCGGCGCTCGGCCGCGTCGTGCATACCTGCCTGAAGCATGTCGAGTGGCCGCGCAGTGAGAACGTCGAGGCCGTGCAGACCCGGGCGCGCGCCGAGGTCATCCGGATGGAGAGCGGGCTCGTCGTGCTGGAAGTCATCGTCGGCATCGCCCCGCTGCTCGGGCTGCTCGGAGCCGTCGCGGGGCTTGTTGAAGTCTTCGGCGTGCTCGGTGCGAGCCAATCGGTATCCGACCCTCGCGGCATCGCCGCAGGCATCTCCGAAGCGCTCAATACCACCATCGCCGGACTCGCCGTCGCCATCCCGTCGCTGATCGCGCACTCCACCTTCTCGCGCAAAGTCGAGAACATGAGCTCGCAGATGGAGTCGATCCTGAGCGAACTACTCGCCAAGTGCTACTCCCGCAAGAGCCGCCTTGGCGCGGGGCGCACCTCCATCGGGGCGCGTTCGGCCGAGCGCGAGGAAGCCGAGGTCGCCCCGAGCTTTCAATAATCTTCCGGACCGATGAAATTTTATCACCGCAAGCGCCGTTCCCCCGCCGTCATCATGGTGGCGCTCATTGACATTTTCGCGATCCTGCTGATCTTTGTGATAGCCACTTCCACCTTTAAGCGGATTCAGCCCGCCGTCACCATCCGGCTCCCCGAGTCCTCCAGCGGCGAAGTCGCTCCGTCGGAAGGCGCACCTCCGGCGGTCATCGCCGTATCGAAAGAAGGAGTAATCTATGTGGACGGCGCCGAGACCGCTCCCGACGCCCTCATCCCCCGGATCAAAGAGGTGATGGCGGAGCGGAAGCTGGCGCTGGAAGCCGACACCCTCGCGCCCTTCGGCATCGTGATTCGCGTCATGGATGCCTTGAAAGCGGCAGGGGTAAGCGGTAGCCTGCCCGCCTTTACCGAAACCCGAAACGAAAACTGACCTGTGAAGATTGTAAAATACGGTGACCCGGTGCTCCGGGCCAAGGGAGCGCGCATTGAAGCCATTACGGACGACATCCGGGCGCTGGCCGAGGCCATGGTGGAAACAATGCGCGAAGCCAACGGCGTCGGCCTTGCCGCACAGCAAGTCGGCGAAGCGCTCCAGATGGCGATCGTCGACGTGGGCGACGTGGAAGACCGCGACAGCGTCATGTGGATCGACGGCGAGGAAGCCGACATCGCCGAATGGAGCCCGATGGTATTGCTCAACCCCGTCCTGGAGCTCAGCGGCGACAAGGAACTCGGACAGGAAGGCTGCCTGAGCTTCCCCGGCATTGTCGCCGACATCCCGCGCTCTCCGCACGTCAAGGCCACGGCCACGCTCATCGACGGCCGTCAGGTCACCTTCGAAGCCGAGGGACTCCTCGCCGTAGCGCTTCAGCACGAGGTGGACCACCTCAACGGCGTCCTCTTCATCGACCGCATGAGCTCCGCCGCGAAAGTCGGCATCGCCGGAAAGCTCAAACGCCTCCAGCGCGACGCGAAGGAATAGAGGATACCACCCGTGCGGGCTACCCGCGCAGTCGCGCCAGCTCCGCCTGAGCCTCTTCCAGCTCGGCACATTTCCGGGCCAGCATCCGCTCCAGCTCGACCACCCGCTGCCCCACCTTCAGGCGGGCGCGGAGTTCGTCGGGATCAAACGGTTTGATCACATAGTCGTCCGCCCCGGCTTCCAGCCCCGCGGCGACTTCCTCCTTCTGGCTCTTCGCCGTCAGAAGCAGCAGGTAGATATAAGGCCGGTCCGAGCGGGCCCGCACGCGGCGGCAGACCTCCACGCCGTCCACCTTCGGCATCATCCAGTCGAGAATTGCAATCGGCGGCGCGTCCTCAGAATCGAGAATACGGAAGGCCGCCTCGCCGTCCTCGGCGGTTTCGACCTGAAAGCCCCAATTGCTCAGATTCCGCTCCAGCAGGTGGCGGGAAACAAAGTGGTCTTCAGCGATCAAAATTCGGTTGGCGTCGGCGCACATTTGCGAGTGAGGTTGCACTACTCCGCACCAATTCGCAAGCCTGCAACAAGGCGGTCGTTTTTCGCCGGGGAAAAAGCGTGCGGGAGAGGGGAGGAGAGCCCGCGCTTTCTCTTTGCATTTTCGGAGTAAATGTCCCTCTAATCAGAAGTCCATGAAAGTTTCCGATTTGCGCGGTATTTTGCAGTACGTCCCCCGGTTCCGGGAGCGTGTCTTCGTGCTCGCCATCGATGGTGACGTCATCGCTTCGGAGAACTTTGGGAACATCCTTCTCGATCTCGCCGTCCTGCGGTCCCTGAATATCCGCCTCATCCTCATTCACGGCGCCGCATGGCAGGTGGAGGAAGCCGCGCGGAAACGGGGCATCGCCATCTCAAACTCCGACGGTACCGGCATCACCGACGGCCCCACGCTCGATCTCAGCCTCGACATCATCGCCCGGACGACCAACGAAGTCATGCAGGGGCTTACCTCCGTCGACCTCCGCGCCGCCTATGCGAACGCCGTCATCGCCCATCCCTTCGGCATCCGGGGTGGCGTCGATTACCTTTATACCGGCAAGGTCGAGCGCGTGGACGCCGCCGCCCTGCGGCTTTTTCTGAACGAAGGGATCATCCCCGTCGTCCCGCCCCTCGGCTTTGACGGCGAGGGGAAAACCTTTCGCGTCAACTCCGACGCCGTCGCCGTCGAAGTCGCGGAAGCCGTCCGAGCCGCCAAGATCATCTACCTCATGCCCGATGACGGCCTTTGCGAAAACGGCGTCGTCGTCCGGCAGCTCTCCGTCTCCGAAGCGCAGGAAACGCTGCGGAAGAAGCGGCTGAACCCGAATCTCGGCTCCAAGATCATGTATGGCGCTCAAGCCTGCCAGAGCGGAATCCCCCGGGTTCACCTGCTCAACGGAATGCTCAACGAAGCCCTGCTCGCCGAAGTCTTCAGCCACGACGGCATCGGCACGATGATCTACTCAAACGACTACCAGCAGATCCGCCGCGTCTTCAAAAAGGACGTCCGCGCCGTCATGGGGCTCATCAGCCAGAGCGTCAGCAACGA
>JBEBWR010000287.1:0-4110 GCA_040392045.1 Chthoniobacter flavus
AGCGGCGTGCGCGGGGCATCCTCCGAGGTGGGCACTTCGCGGCTCGGCCCGTGAATCCAGATCGTCCCGCAGTGGAGGAATGCTTTGAGGTTCGACACGCCCGCCAGCTCCGTCGTCAGGAGGCGGTTACTCTCCGGTGTGAAACAGACGAGGTCGATCACTGCGTCGGGCCGGAGCGCGGCGATCTTTGGCGCAAACGTCCCGGCTGCATCCTCTGCCTCACGATCTGCGCGCAGCATCGTGACCTGCTCCCAGGAGGCATGCTCCACGTAGGGTGCGCGGTTTCCCCGGCGGACACAGATCACCTCATGACCCGCCTCCACCAGCCGGGGAGTGAGATAGCTGCCAATATGGCCGGAGCCTCCGATGATGACGACTTTCATATGACGGGGGACCTTATAGGCGGTGCTGGAGAATTTCCAGCCCCGATGCATCGGTTAAGGCCTACCCTTCATACGGCACCAGCCGCCCCTGCACAAAGATCGGCAGCTCCGGAAGCGGCATCTTCGTCATTCTGCGCCAGAGCAGTTCCACCATAGCGTCGGCCTGCGGGGCGATGGGCACCTTGAAACTGTGTACCGGCATCCCGTAGAAAATATCGACGGAATCGCTCCCTCTCACCACGATGTCGAGATCCCGCAGCGATTCGATCTGCGCCTTCAGCAGCGCCATACAGGCCCCACGTGCGGCGACCTCGTCCAGCATCACCATTGCGTCCGCACGGGAGCGGGATTTCCGCTTCCACTCCGCCGCCCACGCTCCGATCGTATTGAAGGCCGCGACCTCAAAGCAGAACCCACGCCGGTCCGTCTCCGCCGGCAGCACCTCCAGCGTTAATCCCTGCTCCGCCGCCTCAGCCCTGAAGGCCGCATTGGTCTCCTCCCGCCACGGCATCGGCTCTCTCCCGTGCATCGCCAACAGCGTCACGCGCTTGCGGCCCCGGGCTTTCAGGAAAGCCAGAATATCGCGGATCATCGCCTTGCGATCGAGCCGCACTTCCGACTCCTGATTGGAAACATCCACCCGTGGCAGATCCGCTTTTAGCAGCTCTTTCGGCAGCGACTCGCCCGCGTACATCGTTACGATCCCCTTGAAGCTGTAGTAGACCAGATCGCTCCGGAGAAGCTGGAGAACATCCGCCGACTTCCGGTCATTGAGATTCACACCCGCATAGACCCGACAGGCGAGATGCTTTTCCGAGAGGCGCTTTTCGATGTGGTGGACCAGCAGCCGCTGCGACGCCGCCGTCGCTTCTCCCACATCGGAGCCGAAGATCATGCCGACAACCGCGCGCTCCTGCCGTGGCCGCACGACCGTCCCTGATCGACGCACCCGCTCCACCAGCCCCGCCGCCGCCAGCCGCTGCATGGCTTTTTGCACCACCGTGCCGCTGGCCGACCAGATGCGCGCGATCTCATCGCTCGGCGGTAGCCGCTCCCCCTCCTTCAGCCTCCCCGAAAGAATCGCCTGAGTATAGAAGCCCTCAATCCGGCTGAGATTGGATTCACTGCTGATGGCGTCGGGATGGAACTTCGCGGGCATGGAGTAAAAATAGATAAAACATCGGATAGGGAAACTGCAATTCCGAAATCCATCAATATCGCAACATCCTAAATTCAAGACGCTTACAGAGCGAATTTCCCCAAAAAACCCATTGTCCGCCCCAGCGGAGAAAAGCTTTGACACCGGGGCATTAATTATCTATTTGTATCCTCAACTTCTCCGCGAATTGCGCACTTTCTCCTATGAAAACCCGCCTCCCCTCTCTCCTTCTGCCTGCGGCGCTCGTCGTCGCGCTATCGCCGATCGCTGCGGCTGACGTGATCCTCTCCGATCATTTTGATCAGTACGCCACGGGCGTCGCCTCCTTCAGTTCCAAGTGGACCACCGCCATGTCGGGCGACAGCACGAAATTCTGGTCTTCCGGGGGCGCTCCCACGAACGTCAACAACGGCCCTCAGACCTCCCGGGAAATCACCGTCGCCCCCGATCGTACCGGTAACGCCTTTCACTATACCGAGTCCTCTTCCACAGCGAACTTTCCCTACATTTATCACGACCTCGCCGCCCCCCATACGACCGGCTCGTGGCAGATGAGCATCGATTTCCGCATCGACTCGGTCAGCAACACGAACACCTTCTGGCTTGGCGCAATCTACGGCGCTACGGGGCGCTCCACCTCCTCACTGATCGCTCATGCGAACGTCCGTACGGTCACCGGTGAGGAAGGCAGTTCCCTTGAGTTGCGGCTGGCTTATCGTACCGCAGCCAGCGGAGGCGGCGACAGCGTGTTTGAAACGCTCACGATCAGCGCCGATACCTGGTACACGCTGGTGATCACCGGGAATCACGATACCCAGACCCTCACCTATTCCGTCGCGGGGCTGGGGAGCATCTCCGGGTACTATCAGAATAACTTTGATCAACTGGCTACCGTCCTGCTCGGCGATGCCCAAGGCAGCTACACCGCGCCCTCTTCCTCTGTCTACCTCGACAACTTCGAGTTGCGCGCCATCCCGGAGGCATCCACCACCGCATTCCTTCTTTCGGGAGCAGCGTTGGTTGGTTATGGCATCAGAGGTTATCGAAACCGCTCCCGCCTGCTGCCATGAATCATCGCCTCCTCCCGCTCGTCTGCCTGCTCTCCGTTGCTGCGGCAAAAGCCGATGAACCGGCAGCGACAGTCTCCCCGGCGCCCGCCCGCCCACCGTCCTCCGCCGAGTCCCGAGAAAAATGGCATGCAGCAACGAAAGGAACCAACCTAGCGCTGGGCAGGGAGGTCACTTTCAGCCGCCTGCCCAACTACCGGCTTACTGCCGACGAGAATGACGCTCGCGATCTCACTTCCGGCCAACTCTCCCGGCGGGACAACGACCAGATCTGGTTCTCGCGCGACGCTGTCGGATGGACTACGGCGGATCAGGAAGTCACGCTCCTCGTGGATCTCGGAGCCTCCGAGCCGATCGGGCGCGTGGCGATCCGCTTCCTCGGCGGCAAGCCGCAGCCGATCCTCCCGTTCCCGTCGCAGATCCGCGTGGGCTTGAGCGAAGATGGCGAGCATTTTGTCGAAGCCGCCGCGCTTCGGAAAGTTACTGAAGGGGAGAGCGAACTCGCTCTGCAACACCCTGATCGTTACTTCTTCCGCGAGGAGAATGGCACCGTCCATACCGACACCTTCACCTTCGACCTTCAGCGGCGGGCGCGTTATGTCGCCATCACCGCGAGCAGCGCCTCGGGCTTTCTTTTTACCGACCAGCTTGCCGTGATCCGGTCCGACGCTCCCTGCGCCGGACTGGATGGACTGAAGGCCGTGCGAATCCTGACGCGCGGACTGGCGATCTCTCCGAAAGGCGACGACCTGGTCCTTACCAATATCCCGACGCCCCAGTATTTCCAGATCACCGATGCCCGCCGCGTCATTCCCGCTAAAGAGCGCAAACGCTTCCTCTTCGATCTCCCCGCGGGCGTCCGCTTTATCGGTCCGGCAGGCGTGACGATTCATGAAAAGGAGGACCAGCCCGGACGCTGGATTGTGGAGGAAAGCGAAGATGCCCGTCCGCTGCGCCGTGCCTTCGGTCCGTTCTTCTTCAGCCTGAAGGAAGGAGCGGAACTGGGTGAAAACGCTCGAGCCACCTTTACAGCCGACACGGACGACTCCGCTCAGAACGCCCTGACCGTACCGGTCCGCACCGTCACGATCCCTGCCGTCGACCTCCCGCCCGGGCTGGAAGTCAGCCTCGGCTGGTTCAACGAAAAGGACCAATACCTCTACCCCGACTTTCTGAAGCACTTCCGCAAGCTGGGCTTCAATATCATCTCCACTTTCCCTCGGACGCAGAGCGAACCCGAGGCTCGCGAAAAGCAGAAAGCATTCGTTAAAGAAGCGCGCAGTCAGGGCTACCGCGTTCTTTACAACGAATCCGCCTTTCACGAAATGCTCAAGCGCTGGGGAAAACAGGAAGAACTCTTCAATCAGGTCAACGGAAAGAAGGGCCGCTACCCTTGCCCCACCTATACCGGTACCGTCTACGGGAAGGAGATGGAGCGCATTCGCCAGCACGCTCTGGATATCCGGCCCGACTTTGTCTTTTTCGACATCGAGCTATGGCA
>JBEBWR010000288.1:0-4096 GCA_040392045.1 Chthoniobacter flavus
GGGTGATCCATCGGCAGCCCCGCCTGCGCGAGGTGGGTCTGGAGGTCGAGCGTGTGCGGGTAATCGCCGCTGCTGTAGAGCGCGGAGAAGCGGCTGAGCATGTCTTCGGGGAGGTGGAGCGCTTTACCGATCTCGCGCATTGCGCTCTTTCCGCGATAGGGGATAACGTTTGCCGTCATGGCGGCGCCGTGCTCTCCGTAGCGGCGGTAAAGCTCCTGAATCACGGTCTCCCGCCGGTCGCCGCTGGGGAGGTCGAGATCGATGTCCGGCCAGCTTGTGCGGCCTTCGCTCAGGAAGCGCTCGAAGAGGAGATTGTTCGCCAGCGGATCGCAGGCGGTGATGCCGAGGCTGTAGCAGACGGCGCTGTTTGCCGCGCTTCCCCGGCCCTGCATGAGGATGTTGTGCTCCCTGCAGAAGTTGGCAATATCCCATACGATCAGGAAATATCCGGCGAAGCCGAGCTGATGGATCAGCGATAGCTCGCGCTCCAGCTGCGCCGTCACGGTCTTGCCGAGATGCCCGTAGCGCCCGCGCGCTCCGGCGTAGGTGACCTTGTGCAAAAAGCTCTCCATCGTTTCTCCCTCCGGTACGGGATAACGGGGGAACTCGTAGCCGAGATTCTCCAGCGAGAACTCCAGCTGCTCGGCGATGCGCACGCTGTTCTCCACGGCTTCGGGCAGATCGGCGAAGAGCGCGGTCATGGTCTCCGGGGGCTTGAGGTGTCGCTCGCCGTTCGCTTCCAGCAGGAGCCCCGCAGCGTCGAGGTGGGTGTGATGACGGATACAGGTAAGCACGTCGAGCGCCTGTCGCTGTCGGCGCTCGGCGTAGAGGGGGCCGTTGGTGGCCACGAGCGGCAACCGCAGGTGTCGGGCGAGCTGGGTGAGCTCGTGGTTGACCATTGCTTCGCCGCGCCGCCGATGGCGCTGGATCTCCACGTGGACATTCCCGCTGCCGAAGACGGCGCAGAGCTGTCGTACCCGCGCCTCTGCCGCCGGGCGATCTCCCGCTGCCAGCGCCCGACGTATGGCTCCCTCTTCATCGCCTGTGAGGCAGAGCAGCCCTTCGGCATATGGCGCGATGTCGTCCCAGTGCACGGGGGCTTCATGCTTGCTGCCGCGCAGCTTGGCCCGGGTAATGAGTTGGCAGAGGTTCTGGTAGCCCGCGCGGTTCTTTACCAACACGGGGAGGACGCTGCCATCCTCCAGCGTCAGCTCTGCGCCCACGATGGCCTTGATCCCCGCTTCGCGGGCGGCGGCGTAGAAGCGCGGCGCTCCGTAGACGCCGTCGCGGTCGCAGAGCGCCATCGCTCCCAGCTCCAGCCCGGCGGCGTGTCGGGCCAACTGCTCGGGCTGTGAGGCGGCGCGGAGAAAGCTGAAGGCGCTGCGCCCGTGAAGCTCTACGTAGCCGCCGCTCATGCGTAGACTCCCTCGATGACCCATTCGGGCTCCGCGCCCCGTCGGCGCGCGAGTCGACAGAGGGTCCCGGTATGCAGCTCGGCGTCCCACTCCTCGCGGTTCCACGCCGTCTCCCACCACTGGCCGGAGAGCGGGTATGGGCCGTGGAGCGCGACGATGCGTCCCCGCACTTCTCCTGCTTCCAGGGCCGCAGGGGAGCGTCCCGGCGGTTTCAATTCCACCCGCGCCGTCAGCGGAGGGCGAAAGCGCCGCAGCGGCAGGCCGATCCGGGGAAGTCCGGTTTCGCCGGTTTGCTTTTCCGGGAGCCGGGTAAAATCGGGCATCCGCAGCACAAAGCGGTCCGGCTCGTGAGTCCCTTCGGGTTTCGGTACGCCCACCCGGTCGCTCCCGGCCAGCGCCGTGATTCTCGCCAGCGTCTCCGCAAAGCGATTCGGATCGCGCAGGCTGCTTTCAAAAAGGCGGAACTGCCCTGACTCCGGACGCGTTGGCATGACCTCCAGCCGCGCTCCCGTCAACGGTTTCTCCAGCCGCAATGTCTCCAGATGCATCTCCAGCATCCGGTAAAGCACATCGCTCTGGGCCGTGGGCGAGGGGACCCGGAAGGCATGGCGGTAATCGGCTCCGGCGGAAAGCGCTAGCGATAACTCCATCTCGGCTATGACCAATCCTGCCTGACTGACCCGTAGCGTGAGCTGATCCACAAAGCGGCGCAGCAGGAAGAGCAGCGGCTCGGCGGTATCCAGCTCGCGCTCAAAGTCGAGGGCCTCTTCGTAGCGCGTTTTTTCCCGCGTCAGCCGTAGGGGGCGGTGGGTTCTTCCTGTCGCGCGATCGTACAGCCGGGCTCCCTCGGGTCCGAGCCGTAGGGCTACTTCCTGTCGGGGCAAGCGGCGAAATGCCCCCAGCGTGGCGATGCCCCACTGGTCGAGGATCGCCAGCAGTTCCGGCTCAGGATCGAGCGCGATGAGGGGGAGCGGGTCGAGAAAATGTTCCGGCCTGTGGATGACGCGTATCGGCTCTCGGGCGTTCGTCACCTGCGCGGCCAGGCGCGCGAGATCCGGATTCGGGGCGATCCCGGCGCGTCCTTCCAGCAGGCAGGCGCGAAGCCGCCCCAGCGCTTTGTCGGCCCACTCCCGCAGGCGCTCGGGCGTGAACGCCAGCCGGGGGACGGCATGGAGATCAAGGGTGCAGAGCGACGGCGCTGTCGCCTCCACCCGGGCTGAAAGCGTCATGGCGATCTCCAGCAGCAGATGGCTCACGGCTTCCTCCGCCTCCGGAGAGCGGCGCAGCAGTTGCAGCGACATGCAGCGCGCCATTCCCTGCGACGGCGTTTGCCCCAGCTCCACGCCCGCGATCCGGGCGGCCTCTGTCTGCTCCATGATGGCGTCGCCTTCCAGCACCGCGACGGGCTCGCGCCAGAGGGTAGGCCGGTGGCGCAGGGCGGTTTGCAGGTAAAAATGGGGAAGAATGAGAGCGCAAAACATCGGGGATGCCTTTCAAGCGATGCGGACCAGTGCTCCGGGGTGTTGATGCCGACGCCGGAGGAGCACTTCGGGAAAGTGCTCTGCGCGTTGCTCGTTCATGGCGTCAAGCGACCAGCGCCCGCTGAGCGTGATCCGTACCGCCGCGCTGGCGATCATTGCCCGGGGGGTCAGGACCAGCAGGGCGCCACCGCCGTTCTCCAGAATGCGCTGAAAGCGGTACCACGTGGAGGCCGGGATGCGGCGCAGCTCTTCCGGCGGGTTCAACTGAAGATCCAGCGCTACCAGCGGCAGATTCCCATCCCGCAGCAGCAGGTCTGCCGCGCGGATCGCCATGACGGCGTCCCGCGCCATGACCCAGAGCAGGCGTGAAAGCAGCGCTTCCGGCAGCGTCGGGTCAAAACCGGAGCGTCCGTCCACCAGCCCCATCATGGAGCGCGCTTCGGCGACGCTCATCAGCGCGGCTTCCAGCAGCAGCGCCCCGGCTGCGAGGGGGCCGTGCGCCTCTGTCAACTCGCCCTTTTGCAGATGGAGGGGGGAGGAGAGCGAGGGGTGGGTGATCGGAAACGCACCTCTTGCATCCTCCGCCGGTGGCGCTTCTGCACCCGGGAAAGGATGGATCACCGCCGGATGCGCCCCGGGGAACTTTCCCGTCAGCGTCTGCCGCAGCAGCGCCAGTTCCTCTCTCCGCAAAGCGGAGAGAGGGGACGGGGATTCCGGCAGATGGGTGATCTTCATGGAGGGCAGAGAAGGGATTTATCGTCCGTGGCGGATGAGACCGCGAAAGACACCGACGATTTTCACGCAATCCGCCGGGAAGGTCATCTCGGGGTAGGCGGGGTTTCCTGCTTTTAATCGCACGGTTTCGCCGTCCTGGTAGACGCGCTTCAGGGTGGTCTCGTAGTTCCCCGATTTCTCGCCATCGGTGATGACGGCGGCGATTTCGCCCTGAGCCGCCGGGACGCTCGGACGCAGGAGGACGTAGTCGCCGGGCAGGATGCCGTCGCCGGTCATGGAATCGCCCCGGACGCGCAGGAGGAAATCGCCGGGGCGATGCGGGAGCAGATCGCGCTCGTCAAAGATGGTCTCCGGCTCGGCAATGGCTTCTTCCAGAGGACCGGCGCGAATCTCGCCCAACACCGGCAGGCCTCCTTCGGAGATGGCGTGGCGGCCTTTCGGCGTGAGGCGGATCAACTGATTGCG
>JBEBWR010000289.1:0-4062 GCA_040392045.1 Chthoniobacter flavus
TCGCCGCCGTAGTAGTCGCGGGCGAAGAGGAGCCGGTCGGAGAAGGTTTCGAGGAAGACGCGGGCGTGCTCGGGGTCGCGGCTGAGCGCCATGCGGCCCGACCCTGCGGAAAGATCGGCGTAGAGATTCGGGTAGCGCTCGAAGAGATCGTAGAGCCGACCGCGACCGACGACGGGGCCGGAGGGATAGACGTTGGCATCTTCATCGGCGTTTCCGGAGATTTCGCGCCAGAAGCCCGGAGCGTGACCGATGAAGGTGGTGTCCGGGCAGGCAGCGAGAGCGCGTTCGAGGTTGGCCACCGTGCCGCCATACCATGCGGGCTGGTAGGCGGTTCCGCCATTGCCATCGGCGAGGAAGGGGACGTCGAGATGGAGAACGACAGGCATACCCAGCTCTCCGGCGGCGCGGAAGAGGAGAATGCAGCGGGGGTCGTCAAAGGGGATGCGGAATTTCCACTCGCCGCAGACTTTCACGCCGTAGATACCGGCCGCCGCACGGAGCCGCCCTACGGCGTCGCCCATCAGCGGGTGGGGGCAGAAGCCGAGGACGAAGCGGTCCGGGTAGCGGTCGCGAGTGAGCACGAGATCCTCCAGCGGGATGCCGCGATGCGTGCCGTCCGGACGGACGTGGATCGGGTTAAGCACGGGGACGTAGTTCGGGCTGTGCTCATCGGGATGGATCTCCCAGGAGAGCAGCCAGGCGTAGTCAATGCCGTGCTCATCCATGTCTTTGATGAGGCCGGCGTCGCTGCGGTAATGCCAGAGGGTGTGCTGGTGGGAGTCGACAACGCGGGGAAGGTCGGGAAGTGCCATGACGGGAAATTGCTATTACGCCTCCCTCTGGAGAGGGTCAATGCGGGATTGGTAAAAATGCCCGCATTGTTTTTGAATAGGCCGCGCAGTGCAAAGGAACCTGCCGATTTGTATAAAATCCTCGGGTCTTGCATCCGCGAACCACGCGAGGTACGGTGCCCGCTGTCATGACTGCTCAGATTCACTGGACCGACGCGGCGCTCAAGGCAGGAGGGTGCGGCGTGTCGGTGCATGCGCCGGGTTATACCATTGCCTCCGAATGGTTTCGGAGCGTGCGCGATTTTGATCTCTGGGTCATGCTCGACGGGACGGCGGAGATCCGCATCGACGGGGGCGACTGGCTGCCGCTGGGGCCGGGATCGTGCCTCTGGCTGACGCCGACGCGGGAATACGAATTTCGCGTTACCGGTGATAAAAAACTGGCGATGACGTATGTGCATTTCGACTTTTACACTCCGGACGATCAGCGGATTCCGCCGGTGAACGTGGAGGTTGAGCCAACGCTTTGTCATACGAGCGATCCCCGGTTTTTCGAGACGGGCCTCCGCCGGATCATGTTGCTGAGCTACCTGATGCGCGAGGAGAGCGGCGAGCGGGCGGGGCTGATTGAGCGACAAATGTCGCATCTGCTCCGGGCGCTGCTCTACGAATACGCGCTTCATTGCCGGGAGGGCGACCCGCTGAGCGGCGGACTCAAAGCACGGCATCAGGGCGTCGTAGCGCGCGCGGTCAGCTGGATTCATGAGCACCCCGAGGCGAATCACACCATGGAGGAACTGGCCGCGCGCTTTGGTTACAATGCCCGCTACTTCTGCCGCATCTTCATCGCGCATACCGGGCGCACTCCCCGGCAGATGATGATTCAGGCAAAGATCGCGCAGGCCCGCCAGTTGCTCGCGACTTCCGCGATGAATGTGGGCGAGATCGCGGAGAGCCTCGGCTATACGAATATCTATTACTTCTCGCGGCAGTTCAGCAAGGAGACCGGCCAATCGCCTACGGAGTATCGTGCTTCAGGGCAAAAAGTTCAAAAAAGACAAATGTAAATGCGCTTGAGGGCATGGGCACCGGCAGGGGAGCGGTGCTATCGTTTTCCCCAGTATGAGTGCTTCTTCCTCAACTCCCGCCACCGTCCCGGAGCCGCTCGCCATCGACGGCGGCCAGCCGGTTCTCTCCACTCCGATGCCTCCGATGCCTCACCGCTGGGGGGCCGAGGAGCTTGCCCAGCTCGGCAAGGCCATTGATCAGCAGACGCTGTTCTACTGGAACGGACCGCAGACCAAGGAACTGATCCGCCGTTTCCAGCAGCACTACCCGCTGCGCGATGTCATGGCCTGCTCGTCAGGAACCGCATCCATCCACATCGCCGTTGAGGCCGCCGGAATCGCTCCGGGTGATGAGGTCATCGTCCCGCCGATCACCGACATGGGGACCGTTATCGGTATTATCTACCAGCAGGCCGTCCCGGTCTTTGCTGATCTCGACCCCTACAGCTACAACCTCGATCCCGCCGACGTTCGCCGGAAGATCACTTCGCGCACGAAAGCGATCATCCTCGTGCACCTCGCGGGGAACCCGGCTCCGATCGAGCCGTTCCGGGCGCTTGCCGAGGAGTTCAATCTCGTGCTCATTGAAGACTGCGCACAGGCCTGGGGCGCGGAATGGCAGGGCCGCCCGGTGGGTACGCTCGGCGATATCGGCTGCTTCTCGCTCAATGACTTCAAGCATATCGGCTGCGGTGACGGCGGGCTCGTCGGGAGCAACAACACGGCCTATGGGTCCAAGCTCCAGCTTTGCGGCGACAAGGGTTACGCCCGCGAAGGCGGCGTGGTGTCGGGGGCAATCTTTGCACCGAATTACCGGATCAGCGAACTCCAGAGCGCCGTCGCCGCCGCGCAGATGGATCGCCTTGAAGGCGTCACCTCGCGCCGTCATGCGCTGGGCAATCAGCTCGTGGAGCAGATCTCGGGGCTTCCCGGTCTGACGCCGCATCGCGTGGCCCCCGGCGGGAAGTGTACCTGGTGGTTCCAGCTCCATCGTCTCGACGCCGGACGCGACCGCGAGCGCTACATCGCCGCGCTACAGGCCGAGGGAGTTCCCGCAACGCCGGGCTACATCCCGCGATTGATCTTCCAGACTCAGGTGTTTCAGGAGCATGGCTTCTTCGCCGGGCAATGGCCGCTCAAAGCCTGCGGGCAGACGGAGATGGACTACCGCGAAGTCTCCTGCCCCGAGGCAGACGCCATCCTTGACCGCGTCATCCGCATCCCCATCCATCAGGGGATGGACGAAGCCTATATCGACGGTATGGCCCGGGCGATCCGCAAGGTGAACGCCGCCGTATAATACTTTCGATTCCGAAGCGTCCAAAAAAAAGAAAAAGCCGGGAGAATCGCTTCTCCCGGCTTTTTTTGAAAACTCAATAGACGTCGCGCTTGTAGCGCTTCTCCTTTTTCAGGGCTTCGATATACGCGAAGGCCTCTTCCGCGCTCTTGCCGCCGTGGGTCTCCACGATCCGGTGCAGCGCGGCGTCGACATCCTTCGCCATGTGGGCGGCGTCGCCGCAGACAAAGAGGTGCGCTCCTTCTTCGAGCCACTTCCAGATCTCCGCGCCCTGCTCCAGCATCCGGTGCTGCACGTAGATCTTCCCGGCCTGATCGCGGGAAAAGGCGGTGTCGAGGCGCGTCAACACGCCTTCCGCCAGAAACGCCACCATCTCTTCCCGGTAGAGGAAGTCCTCCCCTGCCCGCTGCTCTCCGAAGAAGAGCCAGTTCTTCCCCGTCGCCCCGGTTGCCTTGCGCTCCTGAAGGTAAGCGCGGAACGGGGCCACGCCCGTCCCCGGTCCTACCATGATGATTGGCGTCGCCGGGTCTTCCGGCAGCCGGAAACCTTTCGCTACGTGGAAGAAGACCGGGACCGTCCCCCCGATGGCCACGCGCTCGGCCAGATAGGTCGAAGCCACGCCGACCCGCTGGCGGCCGTGCGATTCGTAGCGCACCGTGGCGATCGTGAGGTGAACCTGCTCCGGGATCGCCTTGATACTGGAGGCGATGGAGTAGAGCCGGGGGATCAGCTTGCGCAGCAGTTTGACGAACTCCTCCGGCTCGAAGCGGACGGAGGGGTGATCCGCGAGGAGATCGATATACTCCATCCCCCAGAGGTACTCTTCGAGATCCTTCTTGCGGTCGGGGTCGCCGGTCAGCTCGCGGAGCAGGGGAGCGCCGTCGCCCGCCTTTTCCACCAGCGCCGC
>JBEBWR010000290.1:0-4053 GCA_040392045.1 Chthoniobacter flavus
CGACAACCTTCGTCCAGCGCAAGATCGGCGACGTCCTCCTCGCCTGGGAGAATGAGGCCTACCTCTCGCTGCGGGAGTTTGAGAAAGACGGTCTGGAGATCGTAACCCCGTCGCTCTCCATCCTCGCCGAGCCGCCGGTTGCCATTGTGGAAACCAACGCCAAGCGCCGGGGAACGGAGGAACTCGCCGCCGCCTACCTGAAGTACCTCTATTCCAAGGAGGGCCAGACCATCGCAGGGAAGCACTTCTACCGCCCTTCCGACCCGAAGATCGCGGCTAAGTACGCCGATCAGTTTGCGGAGGTGAACCTTGTAAAGATTGATCACTTCGGCGGCTGGCAGAAAGCGCAGAAGGACCACTTCAGCGACGGCGGCATCTTCGATCAGATCGCCAAGCCGGGTCGTTGATCCGGATCGTTCTTCCCGGAACCCTCGGGGCGGCTCGCGCACCAGCGGGCCGCCCCCTTCAACCACTCTCAGATTCTCCATCCCAATGCGCTCACTCTGGACTCCCGAAACGGTTTATTTGCCCAAAGCCTCAGAATATGGTTATGGTGAAGCCTCCATGTTTACCGCCGGTCATGCCATCTTCGACGCTGTTGCCCAACTTCAGGGCAACGCGAATGGCTCCGACTACCTCTATTTTTCGGAGATCGGCTCCTTCCGCTACGGCACAGAGCCGTACACCCTGCCGCGCTTCGTCTTCCTCGGCCCCGGAGCCGACGACGAACCGGTCAAGGTCGGGATCTTCGCCGCCATTCATGGCGACGAGGCGGCCACCGCGCTGGCGGCTGTGGAATTTTTGCGGCGGCTCCTGCTGACGCCTGAACGTGCGCGGGGCTACCAGATCTTCGTCTACCCGATCTGCAACCCCACCGGCATCGAGGACGGCACGCGCCATGCCCGCTCGGGGCTTGACCTCAACCGCGAGTTCTGGAGCGGATCAACGCAGCCGGAGATCTACTACCTGGAGCGCGAGCTCGGGGTGCACTCCTTTCACGGAGTCATCGCCCTGCACGCCGACGACACCACCCACGGCGTCTACGCCTACGCCCGGGGAGCCACGCTCACCGAAGCGCTGGCCCGTCCGGCGCTCGCGTCGGCCTCGCGCTTTCTCCCCCTCGCAAGCGGGGAAATCATCGACGGCTTCCCGGCGAAAGACGGCCTGATCCGGCATCACTGCTACGAAGGCGTACTGAGTAATCCCACGGAGCTCAAGCCCGCCCCGTTTGAGATCATCTTCGAGACGCCCCACCTTGAGCCGGAATCGCTCCAGATCGAAGCCGCCGTCGCGGCGCTCAACGCGATCCTCGAAGAGTATCGCCCCTTCCTCGCGATTCAGCAGAACATCTGACGCGCTTTCTTCAAGCGCTCACACCCCTCCGCCGCGGGAGACTTTCGTCTCCCCGCGTGCCCTTTTCATCCGCCATGTCCAAACGTGTCCTGCCGGGATTCCCGCTCACCCTCGGGTTTACCGTCTTCTACCTCACATCCATCGTCCTCGTCCCGCTCGCCGCGCTGCTGCTCAAATCCGCCGACGGCTCATGGGAGCATGTCTGGAGCGTCGTCACCTCGGAGCGCGTCGTCGCCTCCTACCGCGTCAGCTTCGGTATCGCCCTCCTCGCCGCGCTGGTCAACGGCGTCTTTGGCTATATCACCGCATGGACCCTCACCCGCTACACCTTCCCCGGAAAGCGCTTCGTCGAAGGGCTGATCGATCTCCCCTTCGCCCTGCCCACCGCCGTCGCCGGCATCGCCCTTACCACCCTCTATGCGAGCAACGGCTGGATGGGCATCTGGCTGGCCAAGCTCGGGATCACCGCAGTGTACAACCGGACGGGCATCTTCATCGCGCTGCTCTTCATCACCTTTCCCTTTGTCGTGCGAACCCTCCAGCCGGTCATCCTCGCGCTATCTCAGGAGGTCGAGGAAGCCGCCGCCACGCTCGGCGCCTCCCGCTGGCAGACCTTCCGCCGCGTCATCTTCCCGGCCACGCTCCCGCCGCTGCTCACCGGGATGCTCCTCGCCTTCGGGAGAGCCGTCGGAGAGTACGGTTCCGTCATCTTCATCTCGGGGAACCTGCCCTTCAAAACCGAAATCACCCCTCTGCTCATCGTCACGCGGCTGGAGGACTACGACTACCAGGGAGCCGCCGGAATCGGCGTCGTCATGCTGATCTTCTCCCTCTTCATCCTGCTCACCGTCAACGCCTTCCAGTTCTGGAACCAACGCCGCTTCGGAGGCCATCGCTAGTCTTTTGTTATGCACACTTCCCTTCCTCTCCGCGCCACCGACGAGCGCCCCTTGGTCCGCCGGGTATTGATCGGCATTACGCTGCTCTTCTTCGTCGCCTTCCTTCTGCTGCCCCTGATCACCGTCTTCGCCGAAGGTCTCCGCCGGGGCGTGGCGCTCTACTTCGCGAGCTTCACCGACCCCGTATCGGTCGCCGCCATCAAGCTGACCTTTCTGACCGCCGCCATCGCAGTACCGCTCAACACCGTCTTCGGCGTCGCGGCGGCGTGGGCCATCGCGCGATTTGAGTTTCGCGGGAAATCGCTGCTTACGACCCTGATCGATCTGCCCCTCTGGGTCTCCCCGGTCATCGGCGGCCTGAGCTACGTCCTGCTCTTCGGATCGCACGGCTTTCTCTGGCCCTTCCTGCAATCGCATCAGATCCGGATCATCTTCGCCACGCCGGGCATCATCATCGCGACGATCTTTGTCACGTTCCCCTTCGTCGCGCGCGGCCTGATCCCGCTCATGCAGGCGCAGGGAGCCGCCGAGGAGGAAGCCGCTCTAACGCTTGGCGCGCGCGGCTGGCAGATCTTCCGCTACGTCACCCTGCCGCGCATCAAGTGGGCGCTCCTCTACGGCGTCATCCTCTGCAACGCCCGCGCCATGGGAGAGTTCGGCGCCGTATCGGTAGTATCAGGTCATATCCGGGGAGAGACGAACACCCTCCCGCTGCACATCGAAATCCTCTACAACGAATACGCCTTCTCCGCCTCCTTTGCCCTCGCCTCGCTCCTCTCCATCCTCGCACTCATCACGCTGGGGCTCAAAAGCTTCATCGAATGGCGGGGACGGGATCAGATTCACACCACCCAAACTCACTAGCTAACTCCTATGGCCAACATCGCGAACAACATCACGGACCTCATCGGTCGTACCCCGCTCATCCGCCTCAACCGCCTGACCGAAGGGCTCTCCGCCACCGTGCTCCTCAAGGGCGAGTTCTTCAACCCGCTCAGCAGCGTAAAAGACCGCATCGGCCGCGCCATGATCGACGCCGCCGAGCGCGAGGGAGCCCTCCAGAAAGGCTCCATCATCGTCGAGGCCACCTCCGGCAATACCGGCATCGCGCTCGCCTTCATCGCCGCCGCGCGCGGCTACCGGCTGATCCTCGCCATGCCCGAAACCATGAGCCTTGAGCGGCGAACCCTGCTCGCGCTGCTCGGAGCGCAGCTCGTGCTCACCCCCGCGGCGGGCGGGATGAAAGCCGCCATCGCCAAAGCCGAAGAGATCGTAGCCGGGAACCCGCGCGCCTGGCTTCCCCGGCAGTTTGAGAACCCGGCGAACCCCGAAGTGCACCGCCGGACCACCGCCGAAGAGATCTGGCGCGATACGAACGGCGAGGTCGACCTCTTCGTCGCCGGAGTGGGCACCGGCGGGACGATCACCGGCGTGGGCGAAGTCCTGAGATCGCGGCGGCCCGGAGTGCAGATCATCGCCGTCGAGCCGGAGGAGTCGCCCGTCATCGCGCAGACCCGCGCCGGAGAAGTGCTCAAGCCCGGCCCTCACCGTATTCAGGGCCTCGGCGGAGGATTCGTCCCGAAGAACCTTAACCTCGACGTCCTCGACGGCGTGGAGCTGATCTCCAGCGAAGACGCGCTGGAAACCGCCCGTCAGCTCGCCGCCCGGGAGGGCCTGCTCGTCGGGATCTCCACCGGCGCGAACGTTCATGCCGCGCTGAATCTGGCGCGTCGCCCGGAGAACGCGGGGAAGGTCATCGTCACCATCGGCGCAAGCACGGGGGAGCGCTACCTCAGCACCG
>JBEBWR010000291.1:0-4018 GCA_040392045.1 Chthoniobacter flavus
TGCTAACCAGACGCCCAAGCCACCAACCGCTGGCACCAGCCAGCCGGAAAACCCACGCAGTGGGTGATTTTTACCCACGCGGCTCTGGCCTTTTACACGATGAGGGAATGGGGAATGCCCCAGCAACCAATGAACTATACCGACTTCCAACACCTCGCGCGCCTCTTTGTCGTGGGCGCTCTGGATCATGATGAACTCGAAGCCTTTGCGACCGGCAGGCTTCTCTTTGGGAAACGCGCCGAGGCCTATCTCCGGAAATGTCGCGATCTGGGGGCGGTGCTGGCGCTAGGGCTCGATCCGATGACGCCCCGGCCCGGTAGCAAGGCGCAGCTCATGCAGTCGATCCGCCAGCAGCTCCCGCTGCGAGCCGATCCGCGCCGCGCTGCCCCGACGGCAGGCCGCGATGGACCGCAATATACACACCCCGAAATGACCGACCCCTTTGAAGCACCGCTTCCCTACGAAGCGAGCTGTCGGAATTGAGGGCTACCCCCTCGCCTGATCTCGGCGACCGGCGGCGTACGCGCCAAAGACCTTTGCCATCTCATCGCGTACCCGCCGGAAGACCTCCAGCTGCTCCTCCTCACTGCCGGGAGCCTGCGCCGGATCGTCAAATCCCCAATGGTGTCGCCGGACCTGACCGGGGAACATGGGGCAGGCCTGATCCGCGTTCCCGCAAACGGTGATGACGGTCTCGACGCCCTGATCCAGAAACTCGTGGAAAGACTTGGAGCGATGGCGCGAAATATCGATCCCGATCTCCTGCATGACCCGGATCGCCTTGGGATGGACGTATCCCGTCGGCTTTGAACCGGCGCTTTGGACATCGAAGAGATTGCCTGCCGCGTGGCGCAGCAGGCCTTCTGCCATATGGCTCCGGCAGGAGTTACCGGTGCAGAGAATAAGGATGATCGGCTTCATTTCCGGAAAAGGGAAGGGGTCTGGCGTTCATACCACGGCTTTGATCGGGTGCAGATGCGGCATACCGAGAGCATCACCGGGACTTCAACGAGAACACCCACCACCGTGGCCAGAGCGGCGGGCGAGGTGGGGCCAAAGAGCGTGATGGCGACCGCGACGGCGAGCTCAAAGAAATTGCTGGCGCCAATGAGGGCTCCCGGGGTCGCCACATTATGACGGACACCGAAAACTCTCATCAGGCCGTAAGTCAGCCCCGAGTTGAAATAGACCTGAATGAGGATCGGAACGGCGATCAGAATGACAGCCGCCCGGTTCGTGAGAATGTTCTCCGCCTGAAACGCAAAGATCAGGACGAGCGTCGCCAGAAGCGCCAGAATCGTCACCGGTCGGAACTTCGGCAGAAATGAGGTGTCAAACCACTCCGGCCCCCGGGCTTTGATCAGCACAACCCTACTGGCCCAGCCCGCTATCAGAGGGATGACAATGAAGACCAGCACGGAGACGAAGAGCACTTTGGCCGGAATCACCACGCCGCTGACGCCGACAAGAAACATGACAATCGGCGCGAACGCAAAGACCATGATCAGGTCGTTGATCGCTACTTGCGCGAGGGTGTAGGGGCCGTCGCCATCGGTCAGATAGCTCCAGACAAACACCATCGCCGTGCAGGGGGCGGCGGCCAGAATGATCAATCCCGCGACGTAGTTTTTCGCCGTTTCGGGGGTGATCCAGCCGAGCCACTGGGAAAAGATCATCTGAACGAAGATCCACCCAAGCAGGGCCATGCTGAAAGGCTTCACAAGCCAGTTGACCAATAGCGTGATGACGAGCCCTTTGGGCTTTGCAAGTACGCCCCGGATGCCTCCGAAATCAATCTTCAGCATCATCGGATAGATCATCAGCCAGATTAGCACAGCAATCGGGATATTGACCTGTGTCCCCTTGCCAAACTCCAGTCCGCTGATCGCGCGGGTCACGTCCGGCGCCAGCTTGCCGAGCGCCACGCCGACGATCATGCACACGAAAACCCAGAGGGAGAGGTAGCGCTCAAAGAAATCGAGCTGCTTTGCAGGGGCTGCTTTCATACCGTGGGAGCAGCGCTACCCGGAACTTTTTTCTCCTTGAGCGCCTCTTCGATCCAGCCGCAGTCCGTGCGAACCGCGCCTAGCCTCTCAAGGTCGCCGCGGAAGGGTTCCTCGGTCCGGACGCAGTCCTGTAGACACTTGAGCTGGAATTCCAATGCGCTTGGAGGATGAGAAGGGAGCCGATAGATCATCCACGTGCCATGACGAGTGACCTCGACCATTCCTTTCTTCCGGAGATAGGCCAGATGCTGGGAAATCCTGGTCTGAGGCAGATCGAGAATCTCCTGAAAATGACAGACACACAGGGCGCCCTTGGTCAGCAGGTGAAGGATGCGTAACCGGGTGGCATCACAGAAGCACTGGTAAATTTGGATCAGCTCCATACAGCGGGAGGATTACCCTTTCCGCTATATGCGTCAATTAATATATTCTTGAAAGCGAATATATGGCCTAGCTCCTCACTCCGCGCATCCGCTGACCGGTGGACCAGCCTCGGAGCCACTGGGCCTGGTCGATTTTCCAGCGTTTGTGCTCCTTCACCAATGTGTAGATGCAGGGAAGCACCGTACCGTCGGAGTGAACGAAAAAGACTTGAATGGAGGCCTTTCTGCCCTGCTGATGCCACGGGCCGTATTCTACCCGCTCGGCCTTGAGGACGCGGCGGTAGTCGCCCTGTGCCATGCTGATGAACTGCTCCAGCGACCAGTGCTGCTGAAAGCTGCTGGAGGAGTGGCTGTAGGCGGAGGAGAGGTTTGATGTGCGAAAATCGGTGAGCTGGTGCTCAATGACTTCGAAAAGCTCGGAGGGGGAGAGGGCAATCTCGGGTTCGCGCCGCCAGTCTCCCCAGCGAAGCAGCGCCCCGGTGGCGCAGACGGAGAGGAGAAAGAGAAGCAGCGTGACTTTGCCCTGATGATTCATGGCGGCGGCTCCTTACTGCTCCTGCGACTCCTGTTGCTGCGTGTTGAGTTCTGATTCGATCCGCTTCAGGTAAGGGAAGGGGTAGAGGCCGCTGCCATGGCCGTCCTCCCATGTCGGCTGGAACGCGTACCCGCCGATGATCTGATAGGTGCGCAGCCGGAAGCTGGATTCCTTATAACTTACGTTGGGCCGTACGACCCGCCCCATGACGTCCGGCTCCCCGCCGCAAAGGGCGCAGGGGCAGTGTCGCCGCAGCGTCTCCAGCGGGAGGAAGGTCTCCGTGCTGTCGCTCCATGCAATGGCAAGCTCCTCGCCGACGATTTGGATATGAAGTGGGGTAAGGCGCATCGGGGTACAGGGTAGAGAAGAGATCATACCGCGAAGGGCAGGGCCAAATCAAGTCCGGGAAGCCCGGGAATCCCGGACCCGCTCCCTGCCGGGAGCATAAGACTTGCGCAAATGGCAGGGCTGTGGCTACGTATGAAGCTGACTCTTTCTATCCTCACCCCCTTCTTTATGGCTACCCCCCTTCTTTCTACCCTGCGCCGGGCCGGATTCGGACTCGCGCTGATGACCTGCCTGCCGCTCATTGCCGGAGCGGAAGAAGAGAAGCCCGCCGCCCCCGCACCGACGGAGAGCGCCGCGGCTGAGAGCACCCCGACCGAGACGCCCAAGCTAACGCCGGAGCAGGAGAAGCTGGTCGGGATCATGCAGAAGGCGAGCATGGCTTACTACTCGCAGAACTATACCGACGCGCTGGCCCGCCTCGACGAGGCCACGCAGATCGCGCCGGACGATGCCCAGATCCAGATGATGCGGGGCGGCTGTCTGGCGGAGTTGGGGCGTTTTGACGAGGCGAAGGCGGTCTTCGAGGCGATGGCGAAGAAGACGCCGGAGCATTTCGCGGTCCGCTTTAACCTCGTGGAGCTTCACAACATGCAGAAGCGCTACGCCGAGGCGCGCGAAGGCTTTGAGGCGCTGCTGAAAGATTTCCCGGAGAGCGAGTTTGTCCGCTACAAGATCGTGCTCACCTATCTGGCGGAGAAGAATCAGCAGGGAGCCATCGAGTGGTTCCAGAAGATGCGGCCCGCCGG
>JBEBWR010000292.1:0-4002 GCA_040392045.1 Chthoniobacter flavus
CCCACTGCTGCTCCAGCATCTGGAGGAGCGGGAGGTAGGTCTCCGTGATCGCCTCGAAGAGCCATTCCTCTTCGAGAAATTCCGGGTACTCGGGGTGTCGCACGTAGGGAAGATGCGCGTGAAGAATAAGAGCCAGCGAGCCTTTAGCCATGCGTCCGCACAGGATGCCTCCACGCAACGCAGGGATGAAGGCAAAAACAGGGCGAGACTGCTGGATAAGACAATGAGGGGAACCCTGATGCCCCAAATGGTTGGGCGGAGTTTGAAAAAGGACTTGGCAAAAACAGGTTGGCATCTAGGGTGTAAATCTTTGTTCCCCATGAGATTTCTGCTTAGAATACTGATAGCGCTTTTCGGCATTGTCCTGCTGGTTGAGTTCGGGCTTCGCCTCGGGGGCTACCACCTTACGGTTCAATACCAGAGAGAAGGAGACTTACTCTTTGCTCCCAAGCCTGATCAGGAAGTAATGGAGAAAATCGCGTTGACCCCCACCCGCGTAAATAACTACGGAGTGCGCGGAGTGGATTTCAACGAAAACGCCCTCAAGGATCGGACCATCGTCCTCTGCCTGGGCGATTCCATCGCTTATGGTTACGGAGTCGGGGATTCAGAGACCTACCCCCACCAGATTCAGAAAGCACTCGATCAGAGCGAGCCTGATAAATTTCTGACCGTCAACGCAGGGGTAAATGCCTACCCGATCGCTCTGATGCGCGAGCGTTATCTGAATCTGCGCGAGCGGGGGATCGATCCCGACTACGTCGTCGTCGGCTTCAGCATGAACGAAGGATGGCTCGGGCGGATCAGCGAAGGCAGCGAAGAGCTGAAAGCTGCGTTTGAAAAACGCATCATCCTGAAGAATACGCTTCGCAGCATCGGTTTATACAACCTTGTGGTTGAGAACTGGGCTCGCGTCTACTACGATCGCTTCAAAGGACGTTTCATCCCCGGGACCAATCAGGTCAAGGGTCAAAAGGAAGCGGTGGATGAGACGGCTCCTGCCCGGCTTTCCAAAGAAGAGCTATATACCCGCTCTCTCGACCGGATGGCTGAGACGCTGAAGGAAAACGGCCATATC
Source organism: Chthoniobacter flavus (assembly GCA_040392045.1). GTDB lineage: Bacteria > Verrucomicrobiota > Verrucomicrobiia > Chthoniobacterales > Chthoniobacteraceae > DATMFV01. The sequence goes on from JBEBWR010000292.1 coordinate 1,079, forward strand.
CGAAAGGTCTTTGCCGTCTGTTCCGCAGCTCACAATCCCCAAACGGACGATTACGACACCAGCTCCAGCATGCAGGCTCTCTTCAAAGAAGCGGCCCGGAAGCATGGGTGGGTATTGATCTCCAGCGATGACATTCTTCGGGAGCAGACGCCAACAGGCTCTCTCCGGCCCTATTTCATTGATCGATGCCATATGTCGCCTGAGGGCAACCAGATCGTTGGCATCGCTCTTGCCCGCCTCATTTTCCAAACCGTGGAAGCTCCCTCACATCCATGAACATTTTAGGAATTTCCGCATTTTATCACGACTCGGCCGCGGCCCTTGTGCAGGATGGCGTCATCACCGCGGCTGCCCAGGAAGAGCGGTTCACTCGGATCAAGCACGATCCCGACTTTCCGGTGAATGCCGTGCGCTACTGCCTCAAGGAGGGCGGTATCACGCTTGACGACATCGACTATGTCGCCTTTTACGATAAACCGCTGCTGAAGTTCGATCGTCTTTTGGAGACGTATTTGGCCTACGCTCCACAGGGCTTCCGGAGTTTTCGGAAGGCGATCCCCGTCTGGCTCAAGCAGAAGGTCAACCTCTCCCGGGAGATCCGCGCCGCTTTGGGAGGAGACCGGAGAATCCCCCTCGTTTACACCGAGCACCACGAGTCCCACGCAGCCAGCGCATTCTTTCCCAGTCCTTTTGAGGAATCCGCCATCATCACGCTCGATGGAGTAGGGGAGTGGAGTAGCTCAACCATCGCCAAAGGAGAGGGGAATAAAATCACCATTCTGGAGGAGCAGCATTTTCCGCATTCGCTGGGGCTGCTCTATTCGGCCTTTACCTACTACGCCGGTTTTCGCGTCAACAGCGGCGAGTACAAGCTGATGGGGCTGGCGCCTTACGGGGAGCCGCGATTCTACGATCTCATCATGGAAAACCTCCTTGATCTGAAGGAGGACGGCTCTTTCAGACTTGAGATGAAGTACTTCAACTACGCCCATGGACTGACGATGACCAATGGCGAGTTTGAGCGTCTTTTCGGAGCGCCCCGAAGAGACCCGGAGTCTGACTGCTCCCAGTTCTACATGGATATTGCCGCCAGTATCCAGAAAGTCACCGAAGAGATCGTCCTGCGCGTGGCCCGGCATGCCCGGAGGATTACCGGAAAGCAAAACCTGACTCTGGCAGGTGGCGTAGCGCTCAACTGCGTTGCCAACGGGAAGCTCATCGCAGAAGGCATCTTTGACCGCGTATGGATTCAGCCTGCCGCAGGCGACGCTGGCGGAGCCCTCGGAGCAGCGCTTTTCACTTGGTATCAGCTTTTGGAGAACCCGCGTAGCGGTCAATGCAACGACCATCAGCGCGGGTCACTGCTTGGGCCATCATTTGGCGATGAAGAGATCCGCTCCACACTTGATGAGGCAGGAGCCGTTCATCATCGTATGGACTCGCGGGAGTGCCTGCGGGATCGCGTGGCCGACCTGATCGCAGACGGCAAAGTCGTCGGATATTTTCAGGGAAGAATGGAGTTCGGGCCGCGTGCCCTCGGAGCGCGGAGTATTATCGGCGATGCGCGTTCGCCCGAAATGCAGCGGATCATGAACGTCAAAATCAAGTTCCGCGAATCCTTCCGCCCCTTCGCGCCTCTCGTCATGCGGGAGCATGCTCACCGGTATTTTGAAGTTCCCGAGGGGTATCTTAGTCCCTACATGCTACAGGTCGCCCCGGTCGCGCAGGAGATTCGGCGCGTCCCCACAGACAACGCAAAGAACGGTCTGGAGCGGGTAAACCAACTGCGGTCCACGCTCCCCGCGATCACCCACGTGGACTACTCAGCGAGAATCCAGACCGTTGACGAGGATCATCATCCCGAGCTTTACCGCCTCATGGACGCATTCTATCGGAAGACCGATTGCCCCGTGATGGTCAACACCAGCTTCAACGTCCGGGGAGAGCCGATCGTTGGTACGCCCGCCGACGCTTATCGCTGCTTTATGGCCACGAATATGGACGCGCTCGTCGTTGAAGACTACCTCATGCTCAAGGAAGAGCAGCCGGCTGCCCGCCAGCACGCCATCGACGACTACCTCACGCAGTTCAGACCCGACTGATCCCCTTATATGCATATCGACTGGAAACCGGATACCACCAAACTGCGACAGTTTGGTTATTTTGGCGGCTGCTTTATCATCGCCATTCTTGCCATTAGCGTCTGGACCGGCTCGCGCGTGCTGGAAGGCGCCGGGTTCACCTACGGCACCATTCTGATCGGAGCTGCCGGGCTGCTTTTCCTGCTTGGAAGCGTAGCGCCCGTCCTGCTCAAGCCTGCTTTTATCGGGTTAAGCGTCATCACCTTTCCTATCGGGTTTGTGATGAATTTTCTGGTCCTCGGTCTATTATTCTACGGTATCTTCACCCCCATGGCGCTGATCTTCCGGCTCTTCGGGCGCGATGCCATGGAGCGGAAAATCGACAAGACACAGAGCAGCTACTGGAAGAAAGTCCAGCGCACCCGTTCCCCTGAAAGCTATTACCAGCCTTTTTAAGCAATGAGCCAGCCTCCCAATCATCAGGACTCCAAAGGAAACCGCTTTATTGACGCGGGCAGGAAAAAGCAGAGCAGCAGTTTTTTCGTTCAGTGCGTCCGCCTGAGCCGGGCCAATCGCAAATGGTGGCTGCTCCCACTGCTGCTGGTCATGATCGGGCTCGCACTGTTTATCGCCTTGAGTGGCTCCGCCGCCGCGCCCTTCATCTACACCCTTTTTTAGGGTCCGTCCGCGGATTTGCTGCACCGCTCCCTTCAGGGCGTCCGGAAAACACGGACTCCCTCGGGGGCGTCCATGGCGGTGGCGACAATCGGCATCGTGGAGGAAATTCCGGAATTGCCATTTCCGGACGCCTCATGCATCCTCGCCCTCTTCTGTCGCTTCAGT
>JBEBWR010000293.1:0-3995 GCA_040392045.1 Chthoniobacter flavus
TGGAGGCAGACCCGACGCAGGCTTACAATCAGTCGGACGCGACGGGCTTCATCGCGCTGAATGCGCTGCGGCTCAAAGTGGCCTCACAGGTCCACCAGACAGCGTCCGGACTCTAGAGCGGGAAAAGTAATTCTATAGCCGCTCTAATGAGCGTTCCGCTGGACCGTTTTGGCGCTAAGGCGACCTCTTCGGCGCGAAAATTCTTGGATCGCCCCACCTTTTTATGGGTGGGGTGATTTTTTTCTGTGAAGGCGGTTACCCGGTTACCTTGAGGCTTTGGAAGCCGGTCGCGGCAGACGCATGACAAAGGTCGAACCCTGCCCCGGGGCGCTCTCTACGCTCAGGACTCCGCGGTGCGCCTGGACGATGGCTTGGGATATCGCCAGGCCCAGTCCACATCGCCCGAGGGTGTGGGAGCGCGCTTTGTCGACCTGATAGAAGCGTTCGAAAAGGCGGTCCAGATGTTCCCCCGCGATGCCGGGGCCATCGTCCCTGACTTCACAGATGGCCTCTTCCCCTTCCTCGCGCGTGGAGAGGAAGACGCGTCCCGGAGAACCGCCATGGCAATGGATGGCGTTATCGAGAAGGTTGAAAATCACCTGTGTCAGCTGATCCGGGTTCCCGCTCACTTGGGCGGGCATGAGGGACCCAATCAGGGTCACGTTTCGCTCGGCTGCCAAAGGGCGAAGCTGCACGAGGGCTTCTTCGGCGATCTGATCAAGGTGGCATTGCTGCGGGGCCGCTTCATCGCCGTGATCGAACCGGGCCAGCTGAAGCAATCCCTCGATCAGGCGGCGCATCCGCCGGGCCGCGCGCTGGCAGGCTTCAAAAGCCGCCCGTTCTTCAACGGCAAGATCCGCCGCCGCCAGCCCGTTCTGGGCGTGAGCCAGAACGATCGCTACCGGTGTCCGGAGTTCATGGGCTGCATCTGCCGTAAAGCGCGTCTGCCGGGTAAAAGCAGCTTCCAATCGGGTAAACGTGGTGTTGAGAACGGCGACCAGACGTCCGAGTTCCGTTTGCGCGTCGCGGGTTTGAATCCTTCGGGAAAGATCCCCGTTGGCGATCTGCTCCGCCGCTTCGGTGATGTCTCTCAAGGGACGCAGAGCCCGGTCGATCAGGACCCGGCCCGCCAGCATCACGGCGCTCCAGAGGAGAAGGCCAATCGCCGCAAAAGCTAACGCGAGGCGGAGCCAGTAGGCTTTGTCCGCCTCCAGCGACCGGCCGACCAGTACGTAGCGTCCCGGAGCCGAGTTGATGAAGGCCTCGCGGTAGCCCTCCCTCGTGCCGAATCCTTCGTACTGCTGCTCTGGCCTCGGGATCTCCCGCGGCGCATTGGCGGACGCTGTACGCTCCCCTGCTCCTCCGGCAGATTCCCAGATGACATAGTAGAGGGCTCCCCGGGATGGGATGATCCCCTCGGCGATGTTCTGATCGTTCAAGCTGCTCCCACCCCGAAGCCGTCCATCGATCAGGAACGCGGCACGGTAGATTTCGTTGTCCACGTCGCGCATATAGCGATCCAACATGACCAGAAATGCGGTCACTCCCAGCGCAAGTAGCAACACCGCGAGCAACAGGCCATGCAGGATCTGGACCCGCCAGCGGAGGGAATCCGGAATCGCCGAGAAACGCAGGGTCACGGCAGGATGTACCCTTCTCCCCGGCGGGTAAGAATGATCTCCCGCCCGAGCTTGCGGCGGAGGTTGAAGACGTGAACGTCGATCAGGTTGGAGAGCGTATCCTCCATCGCGTCGTAGAGCTGCTCGTAGAGCTGGGTTCGCGTAACGACCTCGCCCCGATGGAGGGCAAAGCAGGCGAGCAGGGAAAACTCCCGCGCGGTCAGTTCGATGGGTTTCCCCTCCTGTTCCACCTGTCGGGTGGCGAGATTAATGCGGACCGTTCCGGCTTCCAGTACCGGGCTGGGCTTTCCGGCGGCGCGCCGGATTAACGCACGTACGCGGGCGAGGAATTCCGTCATGTCGCATGGCTTGACCAGATAGTCATCCGCGCCCATATCCAGCCCCCGGACGCGATCAGGCACGGTGTCCCGCGCGGTAAGCATCAGCACCGGCACGGGAGAGGAGACGGCCCGCAATCGGCGCAGGACTTCCCATCCATCCAGATCGGGCAGCATGATATCGAGAACGATCAGATCGTAGTTGATCTCCTGAGCCATGTGCAGCCCGCTTCTTCCGTCAGCGGCCAGATCCAAAGCGCACCCGTCCCGCCGCAGCCCGTTTGCCAGTCCCGCGGCGAGGTCCGGTTCGTCTTCAATCAGAAGTACCCTCATGCCAGGAGGCGCCTACTCTATGCCATGAAAGGCCTGAAGGGAAAGTCCTGTTTCAACGCTCTTCAAATAAAGCTCAAAAATGCGGCTTCCTTAATCCGTCCTTAATCTTCGTTTTTCTACCATCGTCCGGAATACCTAAAAATTCCCCGATGGTTCCTTTCATGCGACTTTTATCCCTTCCCTTTGCTGTCCGGTGGATTCTCGGCATTACCGCCCTCTGCCCCGCCGTTTCCCATGCCGCCGTGACCAGCAGCGGCGGTTTTTACGGCTCTCCAGGCTATTCTAGTACGTGGGTGGGATACGTCAGTAACGGGACCCTGGGAATCGATGACGGCAGCAGCTACACCACCAACGCTTTTTCCGTGGGGTATGATCATGTCGGAACGGTTACCGTTTCCGGAGCCGGCTCCACGCTGACGACGAACCAGAGCGTCTTTGTGGGCGTGTCCGCCTCCGGACAGCTCACGATTCAGGAGGGAGCGGTCATGACGAGCTTTGGAAGCTCGATCGCCGGCAGCCCGGGCGGTACCTATGCGGCATCGGTCGGCAGCGGCGGCAGCGTGATCGTGGACGGTGTCGGCTCCCGCTGGGTGTTACCCGAGCTCACCCTCGGAATAGGCGCCACTGCCGGCAGCGAAGCTTCATTGACGATTCGCAATGGCGGTAATGTGACTTTGGGAGCAGGGAGTCTGTCGCTCAGCAGTGGCGGAGGGCTGCTGGTTACCGGTTCGGGGTCCACCTTGCAGATGCTTTCCTCCGTCCAGTTTGCGATTTCGGGATTGCCGGATCAGCTGCCCACGGCGACGATCAGCGCCGGAGGGGTGGTCAACTCGGCGGGTTTGCACCGGATCGGTCTGATGAGCGACCGTCCCGGCGCTGCGACCGTCACCGGAGCGGGGTCCCGGTGGAACATCGCCGGGACGCTCAACGTCGGAGCCACGAGCGGAAAAGGAACCCTGACCGTGGCCGACGGAGCGATTCTGAGTGTCTCGCTTTCCGGGACTCCCAACGAGGCGGGTGACGGCTTCGAGAGCAACCTCGGGGATGGAGTGGTCCAACTGGGGGATTCGCCCCAGTCCACAAGTCCGGGCACGCCCGTCAGCGAAGGCACGCTCCGGATCGGAACGGGAGGGGCAGCCGGCGTCATCAACGCCAGGGAAGTCTTCGGCTATTACTCCACCGGCACCTACGTCGCTTTCCCTAGTGTCGCCAGGCTGATTTTCAACCACAACGAAACCGATTACCAATTCAGAAATTTGGCCGGGGAGGGGATTCTGATTTCCGGTACGACGAGGGTTGAAAACACTGCGGGCACAACGATTTTCACAGCAGCGAATACCTATTTTGGAGGAACGGAGATTAGCGGCGGTGACGTCATCGTCAATAATACCGAAGGCTCGGGGACAGGAGAAGGCGCGGTCGCGGTGGAGGAAGGCGGGACGCTGGGAGGCGCGGGGATTGTCGCTCCTTCGGGGGCCAATGGGGTCACCGTGGCGGGGAGGCTGGCACCGGGCAATACCGAGAGAGGAGGAGTCGCTGACGCACTGAAGTTTGATCTGGACGCCGGAGCCAAGCTGACGTTTGAGGAGGGATCGATCCTGACCTTGAATCTGGTCGGGGGCGGCGTCTCCGACAGCATCCACTTTTTGTTCGGGCCGGAGGAGGGCGAGAGCTGGTTGGCGGGCTCAGGCAACCTTACGCTGGA
>JBEBWR010000294.1:0-3986 GCA_040392045.1 Chthoniobacter flavus
GCCGACCGCTGCGAACTGCGCGGCAAGGCCGAACTCGTCGGCGACCTGAAAGCCAAGCAGCTCGTGATCGAAGAGAACGTCACCCTCGTGGGTCGCACGAACGTGAACCCCAAGGGCGTCGATACCGATGTCTCCGGTGGGGGCGCCTCCGGCACCCGTCAGAGCGGGCTGTTTAATCGCTGATCCGCCCCACCTCCTCCTGTTCCTGCATCCCCGGACTGGCTTCGCAGCGCGGACCCGCCGGAGTCCAGACCAGCGGTGAAAGGTACATCTGCCGCGCCGTCTGCTCGCGGTTCCAGGCATGAAAAGCCACGATCTCCTGCCCCTCGGGCGTGGTGAAGATCGATTGGTGCCCGGGGCCGATCAGGCGATCTGTCTCGGTGTGTAGCAGGCGAGGGGAGGAGGCGGTATGCCCCCACGGGCCGAAAGGATGGGGGGCCGTGGCGTAATCCACGCCATAGCTCTCATCCGTCCAGTTTCCGCCGCTGAAAAAGCAGTAGTAGAGACCGGCCCATTTTCGTACGCAGGGCCCCTCCAGCGTGTGCCAGTCGTAGACGCCGCCGTACATCGCCCGGCCTGAGCGGAAGCGCTCCCAGTCGTACTCCGCGCGGAGGATCACCTTCTCATCTCCCGCCGCTTCGTCCATCTCCACCAGCCGATCCACCGCCAGCACCGTCCCCGGGCGCTCCCCGAGGAGCGAATCAATGGCGTAAAAAAGATACCAGCGGCCGTCGCTGTCCTGAAAAGGGTGCGGATCGATCGCGAAGGGAAGATTGGTCGGCACTACCAGCGGCTTGAGATCGTGGTACGGCCCCAGCGGATGAGGCGAGGAGGCCACACGGATCTGATGCTGGCGATCCTCGAATCCTACCGAGTAATATAGCCAGTAGAGGCCATTGAAGAACGCCACTTCCGGAGCCCAGAAGTGCGTCCCCAGTCCCCGCGGCGGCGGCTCCAAAGCCCGCCCCGCGTCGGTCCAGCGCACCCGGTCGCGCGAGGTCATCAGAGGGAAGATGCGATCCCCCGGCAGGCAGCGTCCCGTCGCTTCGCGCGCTCCGGTACCGATGGCATAATAGAGATCATTTACCCTCCAGACGAAAGGGTCGGCGAAGTAGCGGGGAGAGACAGGGGTATTCATACCGTGCGAAACAGATCGTGCAGCCTGGGCGCGGCGGTTGCGTCTACGAGGGAAACGCCGGAGCGGCAAAGGGAAAAAACGGCTGGAAAAAAGCGCTCTCCGGGCGCATGGTAAGCAGCTATGAGACTTACCCCGCATTTCCTGCTGCTGCCGATGGCCGTAGCCACAGTGCAAGTCGCCTATGCTCAGGATACCGCCTATCAGGCGCTGCGTACCCTCGGCTCCTCCCGCGATCAGGCGCTGCTGAACCGGGTTGTGGAAGTCAGAGGGCGCAACGGCTCCCCCCAGCCCGATACATGGCTCATCGTCATCGATGATCCCAAGGCGCGCGGCGGCGTCCGCGAAGTGGAGATCTCCGGCGGGCGCGTCACCTCGGAGCGCACGCCCGTACAGGCCTACAGCGGCAGCACCACCGACTCCATCATGGATATGTCGCTGCTCAACCTCGACTCTCAGGGAGCCTTCACCGTCGCCGAAGACGAAGCACGCGCTGCGGGAGTGAGCTTCGATGCCGTCGACTACGTCCTCCGTCGCGATGAAAACACCGGCGGACCCACCTGGATTCTTCAGTTGCTCGACCGCTCGGAGCGAGGGGTCGGTACCATCCGCATCTCCGCAGGCGACGGCAAGGTCGCCTCGCGTCAGTTCCGCCCCGGCGGCGAGCGCATCGCGGGGGATCGCCCCGCAGGCCGCAGCGAAGCCCTGAGCAATTCCCATAGCGCCCCGCCGCCCCCTTCTGAGCAGTATGACGACGGGCAGGCCGCCCCGCCGCCGCCCCGTCGGAGCACCTCGCGCTCATCCCAGAGCGGCAACCCGCCGCGCAGCGCCACCGGTCGCAACACCCATGCGCCCAGCCGGACCTACACCTACGAGGAAAGCCGACAGCCCGTGCGCGGTCGCGAAGTCGAAGTCCGTGAGGAACCCGTCGAGCGTACCGACATCTACGATCGCGATCCGTCCAAGCGCAGCGATGTCGGCTATCGGATCAACCGCCGCGTTCACCGCATCGGCGGAGCGCTCCAGAAATTCTTTACCGGCAAGCGCACCATTGATGACGAGTACCGCGAGCCGTACGATTGATCCTCTCCCGTATGGATGCCGCCGCTGAAATCGCGCAAGCCGCCCGGCTTGCCATCAACCTCTCTGTAGCCGGTTCGCTGCTACTGATCCTGGAAGTTTTTTTCAACAACCGGATCTTCGGCGTCTTCGGCGCTACATCGCTTGCCGGAGCCCTGTTCATGGCGTTCAAAGGCTACGGCGTCGTCATCGCCATGCTCTTCGGGCTGGCCTACGTCACCCTGATCAGCCTCGGCTTTCTGATCGCCATCGCCTACTTCCCGAATCTTCCTTTTTCCCAAGCCTACCTCAAGCGCACCCGCGCACGGCTTGATCGGGAGGAAGCCGAGGCACAAGCAGCGGAAACGGACGGGGAAGAGAAGAAAGAATAGTAACCCGGGCTACATCCACTTGCCAGCGGAGGAAGAGCACCGTATGCTCCCGCCCAATGGACCCCATCCTGCTCATCGTCCTCGCTGTCGGCGGACTTATCGTTCTTGCCGTCGCGGCCATCCTCTTCAACTTCATCGGCATCTGGATTCGCGCCCGCGTTGCCAACGCGCCGGTCGGACTGCTCACCATGGTCGCCATGCGCCTGCGTGGCGTCCCCGTGGCTCCGATCGTGGACGCCCGCATCACCGCGCTGAAAGCGGGGATCGACACCGCCACTGACCCGCTCGAAGCGCACTACCTCGCGGGCGGTAACGTCCAGCAGGTCATCCTTGCGCTGATCGCCGCGAAAAAAGCGGGGATCGCCCTCGACTTCGACCGCGCCTGCGCCATCGACCTCGCCACCAAGGGCACCGGCAAGACCGTGCTTGAAGCCGTGCGCACCAGCATCAATCCAAAGGTCATCGACTGCCCCAGCTCCGGCGGGGGGCGCTCCGCCATTGACGGCGTAGCGAAGGACGGCATCGGAGTTCGCGTCCGCGCTCGCGTCACCGTCCGCTCGCACCTCGGCCGGTTCGTCGGCGGTGCCACCGAGGAAACCATCATCGCCCGCGTTGGCGAGGGAATCGTCAGCGCCATCGGTACGGCGAATTCCTACAAGGAAGTGCTCGAAAACCCCGATCGCATCTCCAAGACCGTTCTCTCCAAAGGGCTCGATAGCAATACGGCGTTTGAGATCCTCTCCATCGACATCGCCGACGTCGATGTCGGCGACAACATCGGCGCAAAGCTGCAAGCCGAGCAGGCCGAAGCCGACAAGCGCGTGGCACAGGCCCGGGCGGAAGTCCGCCGCGCCGCCGCCGTCGCCGAAGAGCAGGAGATGCACGCGCGGACTCAGGAAATGCGCGCGAAGGTCGTGGAGGCCGAAGCGCAGATCCCGCAGGCCATGGCCGACGCCTTCCGCTCCGGAAATCTCGGCATCATGGACTACGTCCGGATGAAGAACGTCGAGAGCGATACCGACATGCGATCCGCCATCGCTTCCGGCGAACGCGGCGAAAGCGCTCCCGGTACGCCGAATAAGGGCTGATCGCTCCCGATCTTATGAACCGCTCTGAAATCATCATCCTCCTCATCGCGGCGATTATCTCCGTCGTGAAGTGGGTGATGGAGCGCGGAAAAGAAGAGGCTCCTCCCGCAGTTGACGGGGAGCGTCGCCGTCGGCTTTCGGAAATGCGGCAGGAGAAAGCGAGGCAGAGCACAGGGTCTCCCTCCGCCAACGCCGAAGAGGAGCGCTTGCGGAAATTCATGGAGGCGCTCGGCCTGCCCGCTTCCGGTCCGCCGCCGGTACCTTCGCGGAAACCCGCCACTCCGGCGCAAAGCGGGGAAACGCAGCCTCCCG
>JBEBWR010000295.1:0-3984 GCA_040392045.1 Chthoniobacter flavus
CGCCCTGATGGGAGCCGTCCGCGCCGCCGCCGAACGTTCCCGGGAGCTTGGCGAATAAGTGAGTCCTCTTTCTGTTATTATGATGCGTCCTGCCCTGATTTGCAGCCTTCTTCTCGCCGCTGCCCTTCCCGCCATCGCGAAGGATAAAAAGCCTGCGGAGAAGCCGAAGCCCACTGCCACACCCTCGGTCACCCCCGTTCCGGACGCCGCCACCGAACAGCAGCAGAAACAGCTCGCGGAGCTGCTGGTCGATGGAGCCAGGCACCTCGAAAGCGGGACCATCGATAGCGCACGGCTGAAATTCCAGAAAGCGCTGGAGATCGATTCGCGCAACGTCGTCGCCCTCGCCAATCTTGGCTCCGTCGAGTACCGAGCCCGCGATCTCGTCAAAGCCGAGGAATACCTGCGACAGGCCACACGCATCTCCCCGGGGAACGTCTCCGCCTGGCTGACGCTCGGCGTCGTGGCGCACGATGCGAACAAGCTCGACCTCGCCATTGCCGCGCTCGCGCAGGCCGTCCTGCTCGACCCGTCAAACTCCACGGCGCATACCTACTTCGGCGTAACCATGGGGCGGAAGGGGTGGCTCGATGCAGCGGAATCCGAGCTGCTGCGGGCCCTGTCGCTGGACAACACCTCGCGGGACGCCCACTTTAACTTCGCCGTCATCAGCCTGCAAAAAGTCCCGCCCAATGTCGCCATCGCCCGGCGTCACTACCAGCGCGCGCTGGAGCTGGGAGCCAAACGCGACGAGGTGATTGAAAAACATCTCGGACAAAACGACAAAAGTGTGAAATAGTTGTCCCTTCCCCGGCCGATAGCTCCGAGCCACCGCCCGAACGCCTTTCCCACGCCTTCCTCAGAGAGATCCATGATCAGAAAAGTGACCACCCTCGCCTCCGGCCTCCTCGCCGCCCTGATGGTATGCTCCAGCCCCATGACGGTCATGGCGGCTCCCGCCAAGAAGAGCACCTCCAGCCAGAGCAGCAAAAAGAAAAGCTCTACGGCGAAGAAGCGATCCACTGCCAAAAAGAAGTCCTCCCGCCGCTCCTCCGCTACGGCAAACTCCGCGCCGAAGCCGATCATCCCGACGGCTTTTGCGCACGGCCCGCAGACCACCGCCGCCGCCGCGCTCGTCTTTGACCTCTCCAGCGGACGCATCCTCTTTGAGAAGAACGCCGATGCCCGTCGCGTTCCCGCCAGCACCCAGAAGCTGCTCACCGCCCTCGTCATCGCAGAGGAGGGGAATCTTGATAAAAAAGTCGTCATCCAGCACTCCGACACCCTTGCCGAGCCCGTCAAGCTCTACCTGAAGAAGGGCGACGTCTACACCCGCCGCGACCTGCTGAATATCCTCATGGTCCGCAGCTTCAACGATGTCGCTCGCGCTCTCGCCCGCGACAACGCCGGATCGGTCGAGGCCTTCGCCGCGAAGATGAACCAGCGCGCCGCCCGCCTTGGAATGCGCAACTCGCACTTCACCAATCCGCACGGCCTCACCGAGCCCGATCAGTTCTCCACCGCCCGGGATATGGCCCGCGTTGCACGCGCCGCTTATGCAAACCCGATCATCCGCGAGGCGATTGGCCGGAAGGAAATCTCCTTCCGCTACTCCGACGGGCGCATCCGTACGTTCACCAATACGAACCGCGTCCTTCGCGGTTGGCAATACTGCACGGGGATGAAAACCGGCTATACGAACGCCGCCGGACATTGCCTCATCTCCAGCGCCGAACATCAGGGCCGCAAAGTCATCGTCGTCATGCTTGGCAGCGACAAGAGCCACGTCTGGCAGGAGTCCTGCTCTCTGCTCGCATGGGGTCTCTCCCGTGCGTCGAACACCGCTGGCGTCGATAGCGACAACGACACGGGACGCTCCGCTTACCGTCAGTAAGCAACGCGGTTTTTCGGGGGTTTTTCACCGTAAAACGAAAAATTGCTTGAGTGTCGCTAAAAAACTGATAGCTATAAGTTCATATGGCACGCCTTGGTCAAAAAGAACTCGCAAGCCGTCTGGGGCTCTCTCAAGCCACGGTTTCGGCAGTTCTTAACAAGAGCGCCTCCATCAAGATCAGCGAGAAGACACGCCAACGGGTACTGGAGGCAGCCAATCAGGCCGGCTACTGGCCGAACCGCGCCGCCAGCGCCCTGCTCTCCCGCAAGACGCAGACCATCGGGATCATGCACGTGGCCAATCTGCTGCAAACCCTTCAGCAGAAACTTTACCATGCCGTGACCTCCGTCATCGGGCACCAGTACATCCCGCTGATTCAGGAAATGGTCCACGGCGTTCAGCCCGACTATGCCTATCAGTATATGCGGGACAATGGAGTCGATGGGGTGGTGATCATCAACCTCTCGGGGAAATTCACCCACGGCTATCTGGAGAAGTACTTCGCCGGGCATGTTCCCGTGGTGGCAGTCGATTGCCCCGATGCGCAATCGCTACCGCAGTTCAACTCCGACCGCCATCAGGGCTTCTACGAGATTGCACGCCATCTCGTAGCCACTGGTCGGCGGAGAATCGCCATCCTGCGCGGCGCCGCCGTCCCTGCCGCCGGGTGCCATCTTTTTCACCAGAGCGGCGTGGAGTCCGGGGCCCGGCACGCATTGGCCGAAGCGGGGCTGGAGCCCATTGCCGTACACTGTTATCAGCAGACCGATCGAAATCGCCATAACCCTTATCTCGGTGGCGAAGAGGCATTCGGAGCGCTGATGGATGAGGGCGTCCGCCCGGACGCGGTAATCTGCTCGGATGACGCGTGGGCCATTGGCGCGATGTCTGAGGCTTCGCGGCGCGGCATTGCGATTCCCGATGACATCGCGTTCACCGGATTTCACGACGAAGTGCAGGCGCGCTATGCCCATGTGCCGCTTACCACGTGTCGCACTCCCATCTCCGGGATGATCAGCGCCGCCGTGGAGTGCCTTTTGAAGCTAAGCAGCGATGGCGAGGTCCGCCCGGCTCCCTTCCTCCAGCTTTTTGATTGTACCCTCGTTCCCCGGGCTTCCACTCTGGGGCTTCAATCCTCCGCGCATTAGTAAGTATTATGAAAACCTCCCTCCTGTTCCCCCTTATCGCCGGGCTGGCTTTTTCCTCCGCGAATGCCGCCACTGTCACCTCAGACACTTCAGCTCCCGACTCGTCCTGGCTCAGTATCGCAGCGGGAACGAGTAATATCCGCTGGCAATATACCACCTCCACGAATGCCTCCAGTCATCGCGATGTCGGGCAGCTATTCAAAGTCGGCAGCGAAAACATCCTCTTTGAGTCGCTGACCCTTCAAGTGGGTTTTGCCGATCAGGATTCGACGGTTATCGGTAACGGAGCACCCAATGGCGCTTTCTCCATTTCCCTTTATGAGTTTGCAGGCAAAGATTCTGTCAGTCCGCTGGGGGCTGCGCTTTATACCGAGCAGGCCACACTGCCCGGCAGCTTTACCCAAGGCCTCTACGTGACGATCAGCCTCGCTGCTCCCTATGAACTTCAGGCAGGGCATTACTATGGCGTCGTCCTCGCCTTCGATGACCCTGTGGCCAATCAATATATCAACTGGGTCTCCGCCTCGTCGGGGTCTTATGGCGACGGGTCGATACGCCGCTATGAAAATCAAACGGCAAACGACCCGACCCAGTCATGGGTTGCTTCCAACGGACACCTTCATCTCTACATCGGCGCGACGGCGATTCCCGAGCCGCACCATTACGCGCTCCTCGCAATCGGCGCGGTGTTCCTCGTCTGGCGGAAGCGCCGTGCTGTGGCCTGAAAACCATGAAAATCCATTCCCTCCTTTACCTCCTTTACCTCCTCACGGTTGGCCTTCTGCCCCTGAGTCTTCAGGCCGAGGCGGAGTTTCAGACCTCCATTCCCGAGTCGATCATTCCAATCGCCAAAACCAGCGAGGCTGCCCGGAATAACCTACGCTGGTATCGGCTGGATGAGGGCGATTCCCGCGAGTTTCATCGCCGCGACATCGGTCTGCT
>JBEBWR010000296.1:0-3965 GCA_040392045.1 Chthoniobacter flavus
TCACCGTCTTTGGCGATACGAGGCTTCATATCCCGGTCATTCGCGACGATGTCTATCCGGCCTTCTTTGAGTTGAGCGAGCATCTTCTTGGGCTGGGACGTCGAAAAGTCATCGCCGTGCTGGGGTGCTCCGACAGCAGCCCGATGCGGGATCGGCGCAGGGCTGTAGAGGATGCCTTCGGGAGGGGCGCGCCGGTACGTGTGTTGGAGGCAGATGCGCTCCTGCGCCTGAAGGGGAAGGTTTTCCGTGCTCCGGCGGAGGTGCCAGAGGCTGTGATCGTGAAAGTACCCCGGGAGACGGATGACAGCACCTATCGCACGAGCGTGTACCATTTCGCCCAGCGTCTTTTTGAGACCGGCGTGCGGCCTGATGCGATGATCTGCTCCAATGACAATGCGGCCATCGGGGTTTTCTGCGCTGCCTATGAACGGGGAATCCGTGTGCCTGCGGATCTCGCGCTGACGGGGTGCGACGATGACGCAATCGGAGAGCTGCCGATCTTTGATCTGACCACGGTACGGAAGAACATCACCAGCGCCTGCAAGCTGGCGGTGGTGCTGCTGCTGGATCAGATCAGGGGAGGGGAAGGGCGCGTCGTGGAGCACCTTCTTCCATCCCAAGTCGTTTATCGCTCCTCTTGCGGACAACTGCTGCTCCGTAAGGAGGAGGCGCAATTATTGAAGACCTGAGATTTTGTCTCTCCTTTGAAATTTTCTATGATTTGCTTATTTTCATCCGGTCGGAAGAATGCTTTGCATCTTTACGTGCTGCCTATTGCTTTATCGGTCACTTTATTTTCTGACGGTCAACTCCTCGGAGCGGATCGTGTGGTACTGGTGGAGCAGGGAAAGCCCAAAAGCGAATTGGTGATTCCGGCAGACGCTCCTTCGGAGATCCGCGAAGCGGTCGGGCATTTTCAGGCGTTGGTCGAGCGCTCTACCGGCGCGCGAATCCCGGTAGTGCGGGAAGGGATGGAGTCCGGCCGCGAGGGCGTGTACCGGCTCTATGTCGGAGACACGGCGCAAGCGCGAAAAGCAGGGCTGGATTCGGAGAAACTCGAAGAGGAGGCTTACATTCTATGTCTCGGCAGGGAGCAGGGGATTTTGGTCGGCAGAGACCGGATTCGCTCGGAAAATCCCGTTCGCCATGAATCGAACTCGCTCCCGACACGCTGGGGTTTGAACTACCTGCTGGAGCGGGGGATCGGAGTCCGGTGGCTCTGGCCGGGAGAGTTAGGGACTTACGTGCCTGTCAAAGAAGACGTGACCTTTGAGCCCTTGGAGCGACGCTATCAACCCGTCTATCTGATGCGACGCCAGCGCATCCCGCCAATGGCAAAGACAGCCCACTCGGAGCACCGCAAAACGGCGCTTCCGGCGATGCATAGCAATGGCGAACGCCGCCGGATGGCGCGAGAGGCGATCACGTGGCTGGAAGACCATCAGGGAGGATGGCGGGGGCCGCTGCTCATTCAGGGTCAGCCTTTCAAGCATTGGTGGAGCCGCTATGCGGAGAAGCATCCGGACTATTTCGCTGAGCTGCCGCCGCCCCTCAAGCAGCCGTTCCGTACGCCGGAGCGTGTGAAGCTGCGTCTGTCGAACCCTGCGGTTATTGAGCAGATCGCCCAGGAATATATTGAGGCCGGCGCAGGCCCGGCGTGGAAACTGAGTCCGAATGACTCGGGTGGCTTCGACATCAGCGAAGGCACCCGCGCATGGGACATTCCGAAGAATCAGCCGATCGACGCGATTATCTACGGCGAAGCCAACCTTACGGCACGCTATATCACGTTCTGGAACCTGGTCTATGAGCGATTAAGCAGGATCAATCCCGACGTTATCCTTAACTCTCTGGTCTACGCGTCGTATCGGTTTGCCCCTCCGCCCGAGCGTCCATTGAAAGCAAAGATGATCCTGAGTCTGACGCCTTCCTATGAAGAGTTTGAGAACTGGAAGGCATGGGCCGATACCGGCTCGATGCTGATCCTGCGACCCAACTGGTGGGCGGGAGGTGGCGGCGCACCGTGGATTCCGCTAAAAGAGGTGGAGAAATTTTTTCGCTATGCTAATGCTCACGGGATGGTCGCGTTTGATTTTGACAGTATCCACGGATACTGGGCAACGCAGGGCATCGCCTATTACCTTATCGCCCGGATGGGGGTAGATCCGGAGCTAACTCGCGAAGAAATTATCGAAGAGTACTGCTCCGCATTTGGAGCCGGAGCCGCCTTGATTCGCGAGTATCTCGGCTACTGGCAGGATTTCAGTAGCCGGGCGGGCTACCCGGTCCATGTGGGGGGGCATACTCCGCCTGTTCCCGGAGGGGCATTTGATCGTGCTGTCCGGCAGCACGGAATTAACGACGGACCCTGGATTGGCGCATTGCAGGTCCTTCCCTATTTGTATCGGGATACCGCTATCGCACCGGCAGAAGCACTGTTGGACCAGGCGCTGGAAAGGACGGAGAAGGCGGGGCAGCGGGAAGCGGCAGAGCGAGTGCGATTTTTGAAAACCGGTCTGGATCATCTGCGCATCCTGCGCGACACGATGGCCGCCGGAGCGGGCAAGGATCGGGATGATCGGTCAGGTTCCAAGCGCCTGCGGGAGCAGGCGGCGAAGCTCCTCGAATTCCGCCGGAAAGTGGGGGCCGGCCATGCTCTGTGGCCGGAACAGGCCTATCTTTACGAAGATCGTGCCAAGCAACCAACCATCGTGGAAAACAAAGGCGAGCAGATCCCCGACTGGCGTGCTGAGTAATACTAGTGTCCTGTCAGCTGATTCCTTTCATAATGCCTGATGCTTTTTGATTCCCCGGCGTTGCTCACTGCGCTTGGCTAACACAACACTAATGCCATGAAAATACACCCCCGGACTCACCGCCATGCCTTCACTGTATCGGAGTTGCTGATTGTCGTCGCGATCGTCGCGGTAATCATGGGGATCGCCTTTGTCGCTTTTCGCATGGCGGAGCAGATGAAGCGCCGTACCGTCTGCGTTTTCCGTCTGCGGAATATCGGCGTGGCGACGCGGCTCTATGCCGGAGAGCACCGTGGGCGCCTGCCGCTACCCTACAGCGGGCATACTCCTTATGTCGGGAATCTGAAGGGGCTGGGGGGCGACCCCTCGCTCCAGGGCTTTGCCGGGCTCGCACCTTACCTTACCGAAGGGGGGAACCCCAACGATAAGATGGCGCTCTTTGAGTCATTCCTCTGCCCCGGGAACCCCACGCCTGTCAGCGAGTTGCGAAAGTCGTGGGAGGAGAAATCCAACCTGCATGGCTCCTATAACCAGTATTGCGGGTTTGGACCGCGCGGGCTGAACTCAGCGTTTTATCCGAAATCCCGCGACCTGATTGACGACGAAACCCGCTCCCCGCTTCTCTTTATCGACGTCACCACCGCTGCGGATTCTCCGAGCCTCAGCAACCACCGCACCACGGAAGGCCATGCCACTGGAGCCAATGCCGTATACGTGACGGGGGAGGTCCGCTGGATTCCGGTCGGGGAGCTGACCTACTCTGTGACCCGCTCCGGCGGAACCTTCCTCTTTCCCGATCCCGATCAACCCTAACTCCAACCTCCTCATTGCTCATGAAAATCATCCCTATTCTTGCCATAACGACTATTTTTGGATTTGCCTTTAACGGAAACGCAGATGCGGCGCTCATTCTCGCAAAGGATGCGCCGAAAACAGCCGTCGTCAATCCGGGAGACATCATCTCCGACGCCGGGACCGTTACAGCGGACCCCGGCTGGCTCGCCTACATCGTCCAGTCGAACGAAAAGCCACACGACGCCGTACCGGAAGGCACGGAGGTGGTCCGCATCAGCACTGATGTGGACAACGCCAATAACGTCCAGCGGGCCAACGGCATCACGCGTTTTGATCTCGCCGCCATAGAGGACGGCACTTACGCCCTGTCCATTCTGATGCGGAGCAATAACTATAAACAGGGGAATACGGCGG
>JBEBWR010000297.1:0-3963 GCA_040392045.1 Chthoniobacter flavus
ATCAATCACCCGCACCACGACGCAGCCACCGATACATGGATGGCGCGACAGCGGATGAACTACCGGACGGTGCAGGGACGTTTCTCCGAAGAGCTGCTCACGGGCTTTCAGGAGCGGGGCTTTGAGATCGTGCTCGGCGGGCATGGGCTTACCCTGCCGCAAGCGCTGCTTGAGGAGCATCCCGAGTACGCCGCTGAAGTGGGAGGTCGCCGTTCGACAGCAAAAGTCGGTCGCCGCCAGCCGCATCTATGCTGGTCGAACGTGGAGGTACAAAAAGCCCTCTCCCGGCAGCTTCGCGAGAGATTGCAGGCGCATCCGCAGATTGACGCCGTCACGCTGATGGCCACCGATCATACCCTCTTCTGCGAATGCGCGGGCTGCCGGGAGATGGCGGAGGATGTCAGTACGCGCTGGCAGTTGCTCTGCGCGAAGGTGATCGCGGAGCTTCAGCCGGAGTTCCCCGCCAAGCGTTTTCGCGCCTCGGCCTATCAGGCCTATCGCGCGCTGCCCTCGCAGGTCGCCCCGCTCGACTACGTCTCCTACTGCGCCTACAACGCAAACTACCTTCAGCCGATGCTCAGCAGCGACACGGCGAACGCGGAGCTCAAACGCGAGATGCTCGCATGGAAGGCGCTGGGAGCGCCGGTCGGCCTACGCGGCTACGAAATGATCCCGTTCTCCGAGCCGATGTGGACGCCGCTGGTCCGCTACATCATGGACGAGAAGCGATGGCTGCGCGACAACGGCTTTGCCGGGTCGCTCTCGGAAGTCGCCCCTTATGGCTACCCCAAGGATCGCCCGGACGACCGCCGGGGCTGGACCGTCAACAGGCTCACCCTCTACGCCGCCGCGCAGGCAATGTGGAACCCGGACCTCTCCGCCGACGCGCTGCTCAAGGAATGGATGGAAACACTCTACGGCCCGGCGGCCCGCCCGATGACGGAGTATTACCGGATAATGGAAGGCGCATGGACCAGCCGGGAGCAGCCGCTCACCTACTTCCTCCACCCGCCCACGGCCTTCTCCGGCAGCCTGCTCACCCCCGAGCGCGTACATCAGGCGCAGACCCTTTTCAGCGAGGCTGAAAGCCTCCTCCAAAGCGATCCGCGCCGCCTCAAGCAACTGGCGCTCGACCGCCGGATGTTTGAGAACTGGCGGGAAGCCTTCGTGCGCTATCAAAATAAAAGCGATCGCTACCGCGTATGGGCGGTCCGCGCCCCGGCAAATGCGCCGCAGTTTCCCGCTTTTGAGGAGCGCGATGGACGGGAGGCTTCGGAGGGTACTGAAGTGCAGGCGACGTGGGACGACGAAGCGCTCACACTGCGTTTCCTCTGCCGCGACGCCGAGCCGGAGAAAGTCGTCACGAAATACAGCGGGCGGGACGAGAACCTCTTTACGGACGACAACGTGGAGCTCTACCTGCAATGGGGCGAAACCGGTTATGCGCACATGGTGTTCAACTCCGCGGGCGCCCGCTACGACGCGATACGCCCCCCCGGCGGGGGCGGATTTGATACGGCGTGGAATCCTGACTGGCAGGTCCACACGGAGCGAGTTGCGGAAGGCTGGCGCGCGGAGGTCACGCTTCCCTTCGCCGGGCTGGGCGTAAAACCTCCCGCAGAGGGTAGCCCATGGCGCGCGGCCATCAAGCGCACCCGCCCTTCCGCGCGGCGCACGGCGAATCCCGACCTGAAAAACAGCGGCTGGCCCGACGCTTCCTATCACAATGCGCACGCCTTCGGTGAGCTGCATTTTGTCCGCGAAGCCCCCGCCCCCAAGGTGGTTGTCCTCTATCATTCCGACCCAGCGAACGTCGGCCTTCAGGGCGAACTGCTCAAGCGGAGGCTCTCCGTCAGGACCGTATCGGAAGGGGAAGCGGCACTTTCCCACGTACTCGCAGACGATCCCGCGCTGGTCCTGATCCGCATGGCCGGAGGGCGCACGGGGCTGAGCGACGCCTACTTTCGGGAAGAGCTACGCGGCTACATGGAGCGCGGCGGAGTAGTCGTCATCAGCTCCGGAGGGGCGGCGAAGCCCGAACAATGGTTTGACGACCCCGCGCTGGCCGTGGAGTGGAGCGGCTGGACCGTGGATAAGCGGCGGCGCACCAGCTCATGGACAAAGGGAGAGTGGATGAGCGCAAAATTTGATCTCCTCCCCGCCTTTCAGCGCCGGGTGACGCCGCCCTCCGCCTTTCGCCCGCTGCATCCCGAGCGCTGGGAAGTGCTGGCCTCCGTACGGCTACAGGATCAGACAGAAGCCGCCTACCTGCTCAAAGCCCGGATGGGGCGCGGCACTCTCTACCTGACCACCTCGGCGATGACCGCCAGCGGCGGCGGCGAAATCTTCGGGCGACATCACCCCGCCAACGCCGCGGGGCTGCTCGATAACCTCATCGGAGGCGCGGCGAAGTGAAGCCGCATCCTTCCCCTCGCCCCGGCCTTCCGGTGAGGCCCCACCTCGGGCCTCTGCCAGCGCTGCTCCCCGCCGAACACGCAAGACGTTACTTTCACCGTCTTCAACGCTGGGTCCGCACCGCGCGCCGCGAGCTCCAGACCGCCCCCGACCATCGGGCGCTCCGCTACTACGGCAGCGGCGAATCCGGCTGGGGCGCACAGACAGCCCAAAAGGCGCTGCTGGCCTTCGCAGTAGTCGCCACGGATAAGCAATACGACCCCGCCATCGCCGGAGCCTCGCGCGACGAACTGCTGGGCGAAGCACTAGCGATGCTCCGCTACCTGCTGGCCACGCACATGACGGGGCCGCTCGCCTGTGTGGACCTTGCGAAGTGGGGTCATACGTGGATCTCCGTTCTCGGCATGGAGCGGGCCTACCCGGCGCTCCGGCTGCTGGAGCCGTACCTCCCCGCGTCGGAACGCGAGCAGTTGATCGACCTGCAACTCTCGGAAGCGCGCTGGATACTGGAGCACTACCCGGTGAAAGCCGGGCTGCGGCAGAATAACCGCCCGGAGTCGAATCTCTGGAACGCCGCCTTTCTCTGGCGCATGCTCCATCGCGCTCCCGGAGGGCTCGACGCCGCACGGGTAGAGGAGAAGGTGGCCGCTCTCATCCGACACGGCCTCTCCACGCCGTCGTCATTTTCCGCTATCGATCCCGCGCAACTGGCGGCGGACGGCCCCGACCTCGGCCCGAACTTCTACGACAGCTTCGCGCTCCATCATCATCGCTACCTCAACCTCGGCTACATCGCCATCTGCCTCTCCCAGCTCGCGCTGCTGCACTACGACTGCCGGGAGCAGCAGTGGCCCGAGCCGCCGGGCTGGCATCACCACGGGCGGGAAGTCTGGGAGCTGCTGCGCCTCTGCACCTTCCCGGACGGCCGCCTCATCCGCGTCGGCGGCGATACGCGGGTCCGCTATGCCTACTGTCAGGATTACCACTTTCTGAGCTGGCACTACGCGCACGACGTACTGCACTGCCCCGAGGCGACCGGCTACTACCACGGCTGGATCGACCTGCTGGAGCGCGAAGAGCGGGCAAACCGCAGCGGCGCATTTGTCTCCGAGCGGTGCGCCGCCCTGCGCGCCGCAGCCCCCGGCTATTACTACCGTCTGGAGGCGGACCGCGCCGTGGCGCTCGGGCTGAACCGCTACTGGCTGCGCGAGGGATTAAGCTCGCTGGGCGAAGCACTCCCCCCGGCCCCGCCATTGATCGCGCCGGAGCGCTGGCACGACGCCACGCATGGAGCCTACGTCCGACGGACACCCCGGGGCATCCTCTCATGGGTATGGGACGCGGCAGAGCCGCCGCAGGGACTCATCGCGCCGATCCACCGGAGCGATCTCGCGGAGTGGCAAGCCAACCTCGGCGGAGAGGTTACGGGGATGGGACGGCGGAACTTTCAGGAGATTGAAGCGTTTCACGGCATGGAGTGGAGCGCCGGTTTCGCCACGGCGGGGAGCACGGTCCATATCTCCGACGGCTGGATCACCGAAGGACAGC